>JADKCZ010000002.1:600000-767573 GCA_016718565.1 Anaeromyxobacter sp.
GCCACCGCCACCGCCAGCGCCCCGGCCGCCAGCGCGGTGGCCGGCAGCCGGGCCGACAGCGTGCGCAGGCCGTGCCGCACCCCCAGCCGGCGCGGCCGCGCCAGCCTGGAGAGGTGGCGCAGCGCCAGCGGCGCCGCCAGCGGGGCGGCGGCCAGGATGCCGAAGGCCAGGGCGAAGCCCGAGGGGCGCCACCAGGCGCCGATGGCCAGGTGGAGCGTGGCCGCGGCGACCAGCAGCGCCAGCCCGAGGAGCGCCAGCCGGGGGGCGCGCCGCTCGCCCTCGGCGGAGAGCGTGATGGGCGCCAGCAGCGCCTTGGGGTCCTTGCGGGAGGCGTCCAGCGCCGGCAGGAGCGCGCCGAGGAGCGCGCCGCCCAGCCCGGTGGCCAGCGCCAGCCCCACCAGCGCCGGGCCGAGCCGCACCTCGTCGATCCCCTCCAGCAGGTAGACGGTGCGCAGCGTGCCCGACACCGCCCCCACGCTGCCGCGCGCCGCCAGCCACCCCAGGGGGATCCCGGCGGCGGTGCCGCACAGGCCGAGCAGCGCCGCCTCGCCCAGCACCAGCCGCACCACCTGCCCGCGGGTGGCGCCCAGGGTCCGCAGGATGCCCAGCTCCTCACGCCGCCGCACCAGCGAGGCGCGGGCCGAGGCGTGCACCAGGAAGCCCCCCACCAGCAGCGAGACCAGCGAGAGGGCGGTCAGGTTGAGCCGGAAGGCGGCCAGCAGCCCGGCCGCCTCCACGGTGCGCTGCTCCGGCGAGGAGACGCGGGCGCGATCGCCCAGCCGGGCCGAGAGGCGCGCCGACAGCGCCGCCACGTCGCCGCCGGGGGCCGCCCGCACGTCCACCTGGTGGAGCCGGCCCGGGGCGCCGAGCAGCCCTTGCACCTGGGCCAGGTCCATCACCGCCAGCCGCCGGGAGGCCAGCGGGGCCAGCCGCTGGAAGTCCACCAGCGCGCCGATGCGCAGGGTGGCGCGGCGCGAGCCGCTGGTGACCGCCACCGCGTCGCCCACTCGCCAGCCCTGCTCGGCGGCCAGGGCCGGCGTCACCGCCACCCAGCCGGGCGTGCCCAGCGCCTCGGCCAGCGCGCCCTGCGGCTGCGACCAGGGGAGCCGCAGCGGGGCCAGCAGGTCCACCCCCACCACCTCCAGCGCCCCGGCCCGACCGTCCAGCGCCACCTCCACCCGGTAGAGCGGCACCGCCGAGGCCACCCCGGGCGTCTCCAGCACCTCCGGCAGCAGCTCCTCGGGCAGGTGGCCGGCCACGCCCAGCACCGAGAGGTCGGCGTCGCCCGAGACGGCGCGCACCGTGCCGTCGAAGGCGCCCAGGGCGCTGCCGTTGAGCAGCTGGATGGAGAGCACCGCCGCCACGCCCAGCGCCACCCCGCCCACCGCCAGCGCCTGCAGCGCCGGGGCGGCCCGCACCTCCTTCAGCACGGCGCGCGCCAGGTAGCGCCTCACCGGCGCTCCAGCCGCCCGGCGTGCAGGTGCCAGGTCCGGTCCGCCCGGGCCGCCAGGTCTGCGCTGTGGGTCACCACCAGGAGCGCGCTCCCCTCCTCACGCGCCAGGCCGAAGAGCAGGGCCGCCACCTGCTCGCCGGCGGCGTCGTCCAGGTTGCCGGTGGGCTCGTCGGCCAGCAGCAGCGCCGGTCGCCGCAGCAGCGCGCGGCACAGCGCCACCCGCTGCATCTCGCCGCCCGACAGCCGCGCCACCGCGTCCTCCTCGCGCCCCTCCAGACCGGCGCGCGCCAGCAGCCCCCGGGCCCGCGCCTCGGCGGCCGGCGGCGGATCCCCGGCCACCAGCGCCGGCACCAGCACGTTCTCGAGCGCGGTGAGGTGGCCGAGCAGGTGGAAGAACTGGAAGACCACCCCCACGTGGTCGCGCCGCAGCAGCGTGCGGGCCCGGTCGGACAGGTCGGCCAGGGGGTGGCCCATGAGCGACACCGCGCCGGCGTCGGGCTCGTCGATGCCGGCGGCCAGGTGCAGCAGGGTGGACTTTCCGGAGCCGCTCCGGCCCGTCACCGCCACCACCTCGCCCGGCGCCACCTCGGCGCTCACGCCCCGCAGCACCTCGCGCGGCGCCCCGCCGGGGGTCCGAAAGGTCCGGGACACCTCGAGGAACGCGAGCGTGGGCGGCATGGAGCGCCCAACAGATGCCGCCTGCGAGGCCCGGCGGCAAGGGGCGTCGACGCGCCCCCCTCGGGTCGGCGCACCCGGACCGCTCCCGTCCTACATTGAGTGGAGATGATCGTCCCGGGTCCCCTGGCACCCCGCTCCAGCACCTCCCCGCAGGTCGGGCGCGGCTCCCGCGCGGCCGCGCTGCAGGTGTATGATTCCTCCAGCAGCCAGGGAGTCCAGGCCTCCGTGCTCAGCGTCCTCTCCATCACCGCGCCGCGACGGGTCGTCGAGTACTTCTCGACGAGGACGCCCGTGGAGCGTGCCACCGAGGAGGCGCTGCTCCCCGCCGACCGCGTCTCGCTGTCTCCGGAGGCGCGCCGCCAGCTGCGCGCCGTCGAGGCGGTGGAGCGCGGTCAGGGCGAGGGGGCCGAGGCTGGCGCCGCGGCACCAGAGGAGGGCGCCGCGGCCGCGGGTGGCCAGGTCGCCGGCGGCGCCAAGCTGACCACCGAGCAGCAGCGGCAGGTCACCGAGCTGCGCCAGCGCGACGCCCATGTGCGGCAGCACGAGGCGGCGCACCAGGCGGCCGGCGGCGAGCTCACCGGCGCCGCCACCTTCAGCTACCAGGTCGGGCCGGACGGGCGCAGCTACGCGGTGGGCGGCGAGGTGCCGCTGCAGTCGCGCGCCGGGCGCACCCCCGACGAGACCATCGCCATCGCCCGCCGGGTCCGCGCCGCGGCGCTGGCGCCCTCCGACCCCTCCGCCGCCGACCTGGCGGCCGCCGCCGCGGCCACGCAGATGGAGCTGCGCGCCTCCCAGCAGAAGCGCCAGGGCCAGCCGGGCGCCAGGGCCGCCGGCCCCGGCGAGGAACGGGCCGCCGGCGCCACCCCGCCGACCCGGCCCGCGCCCCGCGCCGACCTGGAGCGGCTCATCGTGCGCGCCCCCGAGGCCCAGCCGTTCCTGTAGCCGGGGCCGCGGGGCGGCGCGCTAGAGTGCGCCCCCATGGATCCCTCCCCGCCTCGCGCCGGCGCGCTCACCGCCCTGCCCCTCGCCGCGGCCCTCACCGCCCTCTCGCTCGGCGCCCTGCTCGCGCCGCGGCCAGCCGCCTGCTGGCCGGTGGTCGGGGCGGGCCCCACCCCGGCCGGCGCGCTGGTCCCGACCCCGCTCGTGTCGCGCGGCTGCCCGGTGGCCGCCTCCTCCCGCGGCGCCGAGGCGCTGGTGGACGGCGCCTACCGGACCGACGCCTGGGGCGGCGGCCGACCCTCGCCGGAGCGTCCGGCCTGGGCGGCGGTGAAGCTGCCCCCCGGCCTGACCCGCGTGCTGGTGGCCTGGACCTCCTCGCACAACCACGACCTCTTCGAGCAGTTCTACGGCGCCCCGGTGGACTACCGGCTGGAGACCAGCGCCGACTCCAGCGACGGCGCGGACGGCGCCTGGCGCACCGCCCTCGAGGTGCGGGACAACCCGGCCCGCACCCGCGCCCACGCCATCGGGTTCGAGGGGCAGCGCTGGGTCCGGCTGGTCGTCACCCGCCTGCCGGCCAGGGTGAACGAGTGGGGGCTCTTCCTCGACGAGCTCGAGGTGCACGACCTGTCGCGGGGCGGCGACGACGTCTGGGTCTTCCTGGGCGACTCGATCGCCGCGGGAGTCTACGACCGGGCCCCGGACCACCAGCCCAGCTTCGCCCGCGCGGTGGCCGCCGCCCGCCCCGGCTACTTCCCGGTCATGGTCAACGCCGGCCTGCCGCGCCTGCGCAGCTGGGAGGCCATCGACCGGGTGGACGAGGTGCTGGCCCTCTACCCGGAGGCCAGGGTGGTGGCGGTCACCATCGGCTCCAACGACGCCGACCTGCCCAGGCTGCGGGCGGCGCTGCTGGGCGTGGTGGGCAAGATCCGGGCGGCCGGGAAGATCCCGCTGCTGTCGAACATCCCGTACCAGACCAAGTACGGCCAGGACTACGTGGCCGTGAAGAACGAGGTGGTGGACGAGGTGGTGCGGGGCCAGCGGCTCCTGCCCGGCCCGGACCTCTACGCCTGGTTCAAGGCGCGGCCCGGGCAGCTGCACGACGGGCTGCACCCCGACGGCCCTGGCTCGGTGGCCATGCAGCGGCTCTGGGCCGAGGCGGCCGCCCCGCTCTATGCGCCGGGCGGCGCCGCCGCGGCCCGCGCGGCCCGCTAGTTCCCGCCGGCGCCGCCGGCCACCCGCATCTCGACCCGGTCGCCCACCGCCAGCTCGCGCAGGCTGCGGGTGACCAGCGCGGTGCAGACCGTCTCCTTCACGTCGATGACCATCAGGTCGCCGATGACCTCGTTCGGCAGGCCGGCGTCGGCCGGGATGACCCCGAGCTCGAGGTCGTAGAGGTCGCCGCTGCGCACCACCCGGAAGACGTTGCCCTCCTCGACCCCGTCGGCCTTGCCCTTGTCGACGAAGACCACGTGCTGCTCGCCCAGCATGGTGAGGATGTCCACCTTGGCCGCCACGATGTGGCCGGCCAGGTCGCGGGTGTTGGGGCGCTGCGCCACCGGCCGGAGGAAGCGGTCGGTCCACGGGCCGAGCAGGTCGCCGCGCTCGATGGGCTCGTAGGTCGCGCCGATCAGCACCGTCACGGCCTTCTGGTCCACCTTGACGGCCCGGGCCGTGCCCAGGATCTTCGACTGCCAGCCGAGCACCTCGTTGGTGACCGGGTGGGTGATCTTCCGCTCGGTGCGATAGACCACGTAGGTCTCGCCGGGCACCACCTCGGCGGCCTTCTGGAAGCGGGCGTAGGCCCGGTCCTCGGTGGAGAGCAGCAGCTTCTCCTCGAAGGCGGCCACCAGGCTGCCCGAGGCCTCCACCTCGCGCGGCGTGACGAAGGCGTCGCGGCGGGCCACCACGGTGCGGGGGGCCACGAAGCCCACCTTGTACGGCCCCGCCACCGCCACCTCCTCGGCCTCGTCGAGCGGCTGCGGCGTCCCCATGTCGGCGCGGGAGAAGTCCTCCAGCTCCCTGGGCGCCTCGAGCGCGGGCTCGTCGGGCTCGTCGGACACGGCGATGCCGGGCGGCGCCGCGTCGACCCGCACCGGCGCCTCCTCGGCCGACGGGTAGAACCGCAGCACGTTGCCCGGCTCGATCCAGTGCGGGTTGGTGATCTCCGGGTTGAAGGCCCAGACCTTGGGCCAGTACCAGGGGTTGTTCAGGAACCGGCCCGACAGGTCCCACAGGGTGTCGCCGGGGCGGATGGTGTAGGCGTCGGGCGGCGGCACGGCGGCCCTCCCCCCATCCGGCGCGGTGGCCGAGCCCTCCGCCGGCGGCGGCGCCGCCGGCTGCGACGAGGCCATGACCGGGAGGAGCGCTGCGAGGAGGAGGCTGGTGGTGCGCTTCATGGACCACTCCTTTCCGGGGTGCCGGCCGGCGAGTCGCCGTCGGTGCCTCCGGAGATGGCTGCCAGCCGGTCGCCTGCCCGACGGGCGGCCGGCGTGCCGGGGAACTGCGTGACGAGGCGGGTGAGGACCTTCTTCTCGGCGTCGGCGTCGCCCGCGCGCGCCTCGCAGGTGGCCAGGCGCTCCATGGCGTCGCCGATGGCGCGGCCGGCCGGGTACTCCTCGAGGGCGCGGCGGGCCAGCGTGCAGGCGGCGGCGTCCCGCCCGGACTCGGCGTAGGCGTCGCCGGCCTCGACCAGCGCCGCGGCGGCCTGCGGGTGGTGCGGGTAGCGGCCGACGAAGTCTTCCAGGGCGTGGGCGCGGTCCAGCCCGGCGGCGCGCCGGGCCGCCTTGAGCTCGGCCTCGGCCTCGGCCGAGAGCTCGCGGCCGCCGCGGCGCCCCAGCGCCTCCAGGCGGGACGGATCCGGCTCCTGGATGGGCACCGCGGTGGGCACCGGTGGCGGGCGCCGGGCCGGGCGCTCGGCCCGGGACGGCTCCACCTTGATGACGGCGAGCCCGGCGGGCGCCTGGCGCTCGGCCGGCGGCGGCCCCATCTTCACGACCTCGAGCCCCTGCGGCACCAGGGTGGCGGGCTCCGGGAGGCCAGCGCCGGCCGGCCGCGCCGCGGCCGGCTCGGCGCCGCGGCCGAGGCGCGCCGTCAAGAGGTCCACCCGGGCGGCCAGGCCCTCCAGCGTGCGCTGCAGGGCCTGGTTCTCCTGCCGCACCTGGCCCAGCTCGGCGCGCAGCACCTCGACCTCGCCGCGAGCCTGCGCGTCCGCGCCGGCGCAGCCGGCGACGAGGAGCGCCGCGACGAGCGCGGCCTCTGGGGGGAAGGGGCTCAAGGCTCGGAAAATTCTAGGTGAGATCGGGGCCGGGTCAAGGAACGGCACCCCGCGCCGATATCGGCGGCGGCGCGGCGAAGGCCACCATCCGCCCGGTCCGGCCGGCGTCCCGGCGGTGGGAGAAGAAGGCCTGGCGCTCGCACGCGGTGCACCGGCCGAGGACCTCGACCTCCACCACCCCGGCCTCCCGCAGCGCCGAAAGGTTGGCGGCCCACAGGTCGAGGCGCGGCGCCGCCCCGCCCGCGCGGACCACCACGGCGGGCCCGAAGGCGGCCTCGAAGCGGGCCGCCAGCTCGGGCGACACCTCGTAGCAGCACGGCCCGATGGAGGGCCCCACCACGGCCCGCAGCCGGCCGGCCGGGACGCCGGCCGCTCCCGCCAGGGCCCGCACCCCCGCCGCCGCGGCCCGCTCCAGGCTGCCGCGCCAGCCGGCGTGGACCGCCGCCACCGCGGCGCCGTGCGGCGCGGCCAGCAGCAGCGGCACGCAGTCCGCCACCGCCACGCAGGCCGCCAGGCCCGGCCGGACCGACACCACCGCGTCGGCCTCCTGGCAGGGAGCCGAGGGGGCCTCGGCGCGGGCCACCGCCACCCCGTGCACCTGCCGCACCCGCGCGAAGGCCAGCCCGGTGGCCGCCTCCAGCCGGCGCCAGTTCTCGGCCACCGCCGCGGGGTCGTCGCCCACCAGGTCACCCAGGTTGAGGGCGTCCCAGGGCGGGGGCGAGGCGCCCCCGGCGCGGGTGGTGAAGCCGTGGGGCAGGCCGGCCAGCAGGCGGCTCTCGAGGATCTCCACCGGCCACGCATAGCGCGGATGGCAGGCGCCTTGATAGGCTGCCGCGCCACGCTCGAGGACCATGCTCCGCTCCATCCAGCGCTCCATCGGCCGCAAGCTGCTCGTGGCGGTCGGACTCCCCAGCATCGTCGTCGCCCTCGCCGGCGTCCTCTGGCTCCGCCACGAGGCCCAGGTGGAGGCCCCCGGGCTGGAGCCCGCCTTCCGCCTGGCCATCCTGGGCGTCCTGCTGTTCGCGGCGCTGATGGCGCTGATCCACGCGGTGGCGGTGCGGGTGCTGCTGGAGCAGCGGCTGCAGCGGCTGTCCGCCTCGCTGCGGCGGGCCCGCCAGGGCGACTTCCTCCACCGCCTCCCGGCCGACGACGCCGACGAGCTCGGCGACCTGGCCCGGACCTTCAACTCCACCATGGCCGCCATCACCGACCTGCACGCCCGCCGCCTCGACGACGAGGCCTCGCTGGCGGCCCTGCAGCGCGAGCTGGCGCTCAAGTCCCAGCTGGAGGCGCGGGTGCAGGAGCTGGAGCTGCTCCACCGGCTGGCCGGCGCGCTGGCGGCGGCCATGGACCTCGAGACCCTGGCCCGGCGCCTGGCCGAGCTGGTGGCCGCCCGCCTGCCCGGCACCTCCTTCGCCCTGCTGCTGGCCGACGAGGTGACCCAGGAGTGGGTGGTCCGCGGCGTGGCCGGGCTGGACGGCGCCATCGCCGGCACGCGGCTGGCCCTGGCGGCCGGGCTGGCCGGGCGGGCCGCCGCCGAGCGGCGCGTGCTGGTGGCCGAGGGGGAGGAGGCCGCCGCCGCGCTGCCCTGGGCCTCGCCGGCCCCGGGCTCGGTGCTGGCGGCGCCCCTGCTGCAGGGCGAGGGCTGCGCCGGGGTCATGCTCTACGGGCGCGCCGGCGGCTTCGGCGAGCCCGAGCGCCGCCTCATCGAGTCGGCCGCCCTGCAGGTGGCCACCGCGGTGGAGGGCGCCAGGCTGCACCAGGCCATGGTGCGGCTCTCCCAGACCGACACCCTCACCGGCGTGCAGAACCGCCGGCAGCTCTTCGCCCGCCTGGAGCTGGAGCACGAGCGGGCCGCCCGCTTCGGCGAGCCCTTCGCCCTGCTGCTGGTGGACGTGGACCGCTTCCGCGAGCTCAACGAGGCCGCCGGGCACGCCGCCGGCGACGCCGCGCTGCGCGAGGTGGCGGCCCTGCTCGGGCGCGAGGTGCGGGCCGTGGATCTGGTGGCGCGCTACGGCGGCGAGGAGTTCGCGGTGGTGCTGCCGCGCACCGGCCCGGGCGAGGCCGCCGAGACCGGTGAGCGGCTCCGGGCGGCGGTGGCCGGGTCGGGCTTCGAGGCGGCGCCGGGCGGGCGGATCACGGTGTCGGTGGGTGGGGCCTGCTTCCCCGGCGACGCCCGCGACCTGGCCTCGCTGGTGGACTCGGCGGACGCGGCCCTGTTCGCGGCCAAGCAGGCCGGACGCGACGCGGTGCGGCTGCACCAGCCCGGGATGCGGACCGCGCCGGAGCGGCGGCGCGACCTGCAGGGCACCGGAGCGCCGTAGGGCGGGCGGCCGGCCTGCTCGTATGGCCGGAGCTCGTATGGCCGGAGCTCAGCTGGCCCGGGGCTCGGCGGGCTCGGCGGGCTCGGCGGGCGCCGGCACGGCCGCCTCGGCGGGCTCAGTCACGGACGCCTCGGCCCCCGCCACCGGCCCGGCACCCGCCACCGGGTCGGCACGCTCCAGCGGCTCGGCGGCCACCACCGGCGCGGCACCCGCCACCGTCGCGGCGGCCAGCTCGGCCACCAGCGCCGCGGCCCTGACCAGCGCCTGGTCGCGCTCGCCGGTGGCGCGGGCCAGCATGGCCGACAGCTCCTCGGTGTCGGAGCGGGCGCGGTCCAGCCCGGCCTGCAGCGCCGACTCCTGCACCATGGCGGCCTGGCGCTCCTGGGAGTGCTCGGCCGAGCGCCGCTCCTGCTCGCGCCGGGCCTGGCGCAGCAGGGCGTCGCGCGCCGCCACCTCCTCCTCCAGGCCGGCCACCCGCTCGGTGGCCTCGCCCAGCTGCCGCGCCAGGGCCGCCTCCCGCGCCAGCGCCGCCCGGTGCAGGGCCGCCTGCTCGTGCAGCCGCTTCTCGGTGGAGGCCACCACCTCGATGAGGTCCTTCTCCTCGCGCGCCTTCTCCAGCAGCAGGCCGTCCACCGACGCGCCGTGGGCCGCCTCCCGGACCTCCAGCCTGGCCCGCAGCTCGACCACCTGGCCCTGCCGCTCCTCCGCCTCCAGCCGGGCCCGCTGCGCCTCCACCGCGGCGGCGTGGACCCGCTCGTCGCTGCCGGCCACCTCGCGCTCGCGCACCTCCCAGAGCTCGGCCAGGCGGGCCAGCTGCGCCTCGCGCCAGCGCAGCTCCTCGCGCAGCAGCGCCACCCGGCCCTCCGGCGTGGCCAGCAGCTCGCGCCGCGGCGGCGGGCGCAGCCGCTCGGCCTCGGCCGCCAGCTCCTCGCGCCGCTCGCCGACCGACTGGAAGGCACGGGCCGCGAAGAGCCGGTCGGCCTCGGTGAGGGCGTCCCGCCGGACGCGCCGCGGCAGGCTCGGGGGACCGGCGGAGCGCGGCGGCGCGGCCGGGGCCGCCACCTCCTCCAGGTCCGCCTCGTCCAGCTCGCCCGGCTCGGCCTCCTCGAGCAGGCGCCGGACCAGGCCCCTGAGCGCCCCGGTGTCGAGCGGCAGCGCCAGGTAGGCGCTGGCCGCGTAGGGGGTGCGGGCGTGCTCCGCCAGGGAGGCCGGGGCGGTCTCGCCGCTGTAGAGGATCAGCGGCAGGCCCACCGTGGCCGCGCCGTGGCGCAGGCGGGCGCACAGCGAGAAGCCGGAGAGGTCGGGCAGCTCGGCCCGCACCAGCAGGAGGGCCGGCGGGCGCGCCGCCAGGGCCAGCTCCGCCTCGCCGGCGCTGCCGGCCACCTCGGTGAGGTGGCCGTCCTCCCTGAGGAAGGAGGCCAGCGACAGCGCGAAGGGGCCGTCCGGCTCGACGATGAGGATGCGGGCGACGCTCATGGCGCCGGGATCCTACCCCAGGACCTCGGCCACCCGGGCCCGCACCCGCTCGGCGTCGGCCTGGTGCTTCAGGACCACGTCGAGCGTGGCCGCCAGGGACTCGGCGTCGAGCGCGCCGGCGCCCAGCACCAGCAGGGCCCGGGCCCAGTCGATGGTCTCGGAGATGGACGGCGCCTTGCGCAGGTCCATGGCCCGCAGCCGGGCCGCCGCCGCCACCACCTGGCGGGCCAGCGCCTCGCCGGCCTCCGGCACCCGGGCCCGCACCACCGCCAGCTCCCGCTCCTGCCCGGGGAAGTCGAGGTGCAGGTGCAGGCAGCGGCGCCTGAGGGCGTCGGACAGCTCGCGGCTGGCGTTGGAGGTGAGCACCACCCGCGGCACCACCTTGGCCCGCAGGGTGCCCAGCTCCGGCACCGTCACCGCCCAGTCGGAGAGGACCTCCAGCAGGAAGGCCTCCAGCTCCGGGTCGGCCTTGTCCACCTCGTCCACCAGCAGCAGCGTGGGGCGGGGGCTCCGGATCACCTGCAGGATGGGCCGGGGCAGCAGGAACCGCTCGCTGAAGAAGAAGTCGCCCTCGGCCGCGATGAGGTCGGCCGCCTCGGCCAGGGTGGCGGCGCCCGCCACCGCGGGGCCGAGCCGGTCGCGGAGCAGCTGGGTGTAGAGCAGCTGCTTCGAGTACTCCCACTCGTAGAGCGCCTTGGCCTCGTCGAGCCCCTCGTAGCACTGCAGCCGGACCAGCTCGCGGCCGGAGGCGCGGGCGAAGGCCAGCCCGAGCTCGGTCTTGCCGACGCCGGCCGGCCCCTCCACCAGCAGCGGCTTCTCCATGCGGTCGGCCAGGAAGACGGCCGTGGCGATCTCCCGGGAGGCCAGGTACCCGGCCGTCCCCAGCTCCCGCGTCACCACCTCGACGGACTCGAACATGCCGCCACTTATAAGGAACTCGGCGGGAAAGGGGGAGGCCATTCGCCGCAGGGTGCGGCCTCCGCGGGTCGGTTCGCACCCTGTGGTCGCGGGACCCCACCCTGCGGCCTCCGCCGGCCAGCCCAACCAGCCGGATTCTCTCACCAGGCCCCTCCCCTCACCTCCGGCACGAGCCTTGTATTGAGGTCGCTGCAGTTCCCGCCGGAGGCCGGACGCAGACCTCGCGATGACGAGGCTCAGCAACACCAGCGCGAGTCGTAGGTCAACCTCCCGTCGTACGTCTAAGTCGATGGCAGTCCGGAGCGTCGACTCCCCCCACCCGACCGAAGGCCCCCGTGGCCCCGGCGGGACAGAACGAGAGCAGCGGGCGCGAGAGCGCCGAAGCTGGGAGGCCGCCGGGAGACCGAGCGGCCTTTCGCTTTTCCCGGCCCCCCCGTCCCGGGCTAGACTCCGCGCACCTATGGAAGGCCAGGGCCCACTCAGCGAAGACATGTTCCACTCGCTCCTGCAGCTGGCGGTGAAGCGCCAGGCGAGCGACGTCCACTTCGAGGTCGGCTACCCACCCACGTACCGGGTGTTCGGGGAGCTGCTGGCGGCCAAGTACCCGCCGCTGACCCACGCCGACACCGAGGCCATCGCCAACTTCGTGCTGCAGGCGCCCGGCTCCGGCTACACCCCGCTCGACTTCCGCGAGGCGGACCGGAGCTACTCGCTCACCGGGGTCTCGCGCTTCCGCGCCAGCATCTTCAAGCAGCGCGGCACCTGGGGCGCGGTGATGCGGACCATCCCGTTCGCCATCCCCGACTTCGACCCGCTCAACCTGCCGCCGGTCATCCGCACCATCGCCGAGGCCCGCCGCGGCCTGATCATCGTCACCGGGGCCACCGGCAACGGCAAGTCCACCACCATCGCCGCCATCATCAACCACATCATCCAGGCGGAGCGGCTGCACGTCATCACGGTGGAGGACCCCATCGAGTTCCTCTTCCCGGGCGGCAAGGGGCTGGTCATCCAGCGCGAGGTGGGCTCGGACACCGCCAGCTACTCCGACGCCCTGCGCGCCGCCCTGCGGCAGGACCCGGACATCATCATGGTGGGCGAGCTGCGCGACCGCGAGTCCGCCGACATCTGCCTCAAGGCGGCCGAGACCGGCCACCTGGTCATCACCTCGCTGCACACCCCGGACGTGCCGCGGGCGGTGGGCCGGCTGGTGGGGCTCTTCCCCTCCGACGAGCAGGACACGGTGCGGGCCCGCCTGGCCGACAACCTCCAGGCCGTGGTGGCGCTGCGGCTGCTCATGCGGGCCGACGCGGCCGGGCTGATCCCGGCGGTGGAGGCGCTGCTGGCCACCTCCACGGTGCGCGAGCTGATCCGCAACGGGGCCAAGATCGACGACCTGCGCAGCTACATGGAGAACGCCGGCACCGACCTGGGCATGCACAGCTTCGACCAGTTCCTCTACCGGCTGCACGACCAGAAGAAGATCTCGCTCGACACCGCCCTGGGCAACGCCACCAACCGCGCCGACCTGGAGCGGCGCATCATGATGGAGACGGGGGGCCGCAGCGCGTGAGCCCGGCCGGCGCCACTCCGGTGGCGTCGCGCGTCCTGGTGGTTGGCTCGGACGCCGACGTCACGACCGCGCTGCACCTCCACCTCGATCGGGCTGGCCACGCGATGTACTGCGTGCCCGGTCCCGCCGACCTGGAGACGTTCCTGCGCGTGGTGGCGCCGCACGTGGTGGTGCTCATGCTGCCGGCCTCACCGGACGCCGCCTGGGGTGGCGCCCTCACCGCCGCCGCCGGGGCCGCCCGGGTGGGCGTGCGGGTGGTCATGATCGGGCCGGCCCGCGAGATCGTGGAGCCGCTGGCCGCGGTGGCGGGCGCCGAGCGGGCCCTCTCCCGCGCCGAGGCGCTGGCCCGCCCGCTGCTGGTGGTGGAGCGCACCCCGGCCGCCGCGGCGCTGGCCCAGCTGGCCGGCCAGGCGGCGCGCCCGCCGGCGCCACCGGCCCAGGCCGGCCGGCCCTCGCCGCCCCCCGCGGCCCAGGCCTCGCCGGCGCTCTCCGAGGCGGGCAACCAGCCGCCGCTGCGCACCGCCCCGGCGCCGGCGGTGGACCTGATGACGCTCATCGACGAGGAGCTGGTCGACGAGCCCCGCTCCCGGCCGGCGCCGGCCCGGGTCGAGGTCAACGTCAGCCTGGTGTCGGAGCACAACTTCTACGTGGGGTCGACCCGGCACATCGACTCCGGCGGGGTCTTCATCGCCACCGCCCTGCCGCCCGTGGTGGGCACCCGCCTGCAGGTCCGGCTGGGGCTGGCCGACGGCCGCAAGATCGACCTGGAGGGCGAGGTGGCCTTCGTGCGCGAGAAGAACGCCACCACCGGCCGCCAGCCCACCGGCTGCGGCGTGAAGCTGATGGGCCTGCCCGGCTGGGCCTCCGACGCCATCGACCGGTTCGTCATGGCCCGGCAGCCGATCGTGTACGCGCCGAGATAACCGGCGCCGCTTCAGCGGCGCCCGGATCCGCCCCGCAGTCCCGGCCCTCCGCCCCTCCGGAGGAACCGCCGCCCGTACCGTCCCGCCACCCGACCCCAGCTCTCGCCCCGCCCCCCCCCGCGCGCCCCCGCACACCCCCCGCCCGGCCACCCCGCACTCCCCGTTGATGGGCCCGATCGAACGTGCCAGCGTTCCCTTCGATGGCCCTTCCGCCCAGGGAGGGCCCCGAGCGGCCTTCGCCGCCGGAGAGGGGACCTCATGCGCGCGTGGACGAACTCCCTGGCGGCCCTGCTGCTCCTCGCCTCCTCGGCCTGCGGAGGCACCGATGACCCGCCGCGGTCCGGCACCGACCTGACGGCCTTCACGCTGGCCCTCCAGACCGGCCCGGCCACGCTGGACGCCACCGGCCACGCCGTGACCGCCGAGGTCTCCACCAGCGCGCGCCTCGGGCACCTCGTGCCCACCCTCTCGCTGTCGCCCGGTGCCACCGTGAGCCCGGCCTCCGGCGCCACGGTGGACTTCAGCGCCGGCCCGGTGGCCTTCACGGTCACCGCCGAGGACGGCACGCGGCAGGTCTGGACCGTGACCATCCGCCAGGTGCAGGCCGCCGAGCGGATCTTCTACGCGGCCGGACCCGACGGCCTGTGGCGCACCGCCGACGACGTGGTCTCGATCTACCTGCGCTACCGGTACGACGGCGCCGGCCGGCTCCTCCGGATGGAGTTCTTCGGCGTCGGCGCCGACCTCGTCTGGTTCACCCCGGACGACGTGATGAGCCAGGTGAACCTCATCGAGAACGACGCCTTCGGGGAGGTCTCGAGGCAGGTGGCCACCACCCCCGGCGCCGACGGCCAGCTCGACACGGCGGACGACCTGGTGGTGTTCTACGCCGATCACACCTACGGCGCCGACGGCCGGCTGGGCCGCATGATCTACCGGGACGACGGCCCCGACGCGGCCTGGTTCACCGCCGACGACCCCATCAGCTACTACTACGAGCCGGCCCACGACGCGGCCGGCCGGATGACCCAGCTGCGCCGCTTCACGGGCCGGGGCGTCGACTCGGCCTGGCTGACCGCCGACGACGTCCAGTCGTCCCTGGCCGTCTTCACCCTCGACGCCGCCGGCAACCAGGTGGGCGCCGTCACCTACGACGGGAAGGGCGCCGACGGCCTGTGGGGCACCGCCGACGACGTCGTCTCGGGCGTCTACCAGCAGCTCAACGAGTGACGCGGCGGCGGCGCGCCGCCCGGGTGCGCGAGTCGTCCACCACCCGGTCGGTGCGCACCGTCTGGTAGGGGCTGCCCCAGGGCCAGGTCTCGGCGGCGCCCCCGGGCGCCATCCCGTGGCCCGGGCGTGCGGCATTTTGGCGCCAGGATTCGGGGCCTGTCGGCCACGGCCACAGGGACGGGGCGCCGCTTCAGGGGCATGACCTGGATCTCACGAGCCCCCTAGCATCAACGCTGAGCCCGAGTCCCACTCCAGCGGAGGGACCGAACATGACGCGAGCCTCGTTGGCAGGGCTGCTCCTCGCCGTCGCCGCCTGCTCCGAAGCCGGTCAGCCGGCCGGCGTCAAACCCACCGGCTACGCCGCCGTCAGCATCGCCGTCGACGACACGGCCAACCGCGTGTTCGCAGGGGCCGAGCTGGCCTGGAAGGGCTCGTTCGTCTACGACCCGACCACCAGGATCGCGGTCAAGGACTCGGTCTGGCCCGGCCCGTACCCCGCGCTCTTCGACGACGGCCCCTGGACGGAGGGGGGCCACGAAGGCGCGGGCGCCGTGGCCGGCGATCACGTCCTCGGCGCGACCATCTTCGTCAAGGCGCCCGCCACACCGGAGGAGGTCGCCTCCTTCCTCGGCTACTTCGAGTACGGCCTGATCGACGTGGCCTATGAGCGGCCCATCCCGGAGGGCGGCTTCGGCAACGGCTGGCTCTGGGCCGGCCCCCTCGGCAGCTTCTCCATCGCCCTCCTGAGCACGAGGGACGTGACGGCGCGAGGCATGACGCTGCCCGCGTTCGGGGCGACCGACCTCCGGCTCACCCTCGATCTCTCCCGCCTCGACCCTGGCGACTGGGACACCTCGGCCGTCTGGATCAAGTCCGACGCCTGGTCCTGGGGGCTCGTCCAGCTCCTGGACGACGGCCGGAAGGGGGACGCCGCCGCCGGGGACGGCATCTTCACCTTCGTCCTCTCCGAGCACGCCGGCGCCGGCCGGCCGCTCCTCCACACCGGCCTCCTCCGGAGCGGCCAGGCGCCGGAGTTCGTCTGGAAGCTCGGCGGCGGCCTCGACACCCTGACCGGCGAGTACAAGTCGAGCGAGGGCGTGGCGCTCTCGGGCGGCGCGACCGCCGCGACCCGGCCGCCCGGCGGGTCCTGGACGGCGCTGCCGGTCCTGCTCTGCACCGCCAACGGCTCGAACCAGAACACCTGCGTCACCGTGCCTTAGCCCGGGGAGGTCGCGATGCAGGCGCAGGCTGGCTTCCTCTCGGGGCTCTCGCTCGGCGCGCTCGGCCTCCTCTGCGCCGCGGGCGCGGGCTGCGCCAGGACCTCCGACCCGGCCCCCGGCCCCGGCCAGCCGGTCTCGAGCCTCACCCTCAGCTGCGGGTCCTACGACGCCGGCCTCACCAGCGGGCTGGTCCTGGCGGCCGTCATCGACCCCGCGCGTCCGTCCGACACGCTGCTCGAGGTCTTCACCAGCACGCAGCGGACGCCGGTGACCTGCAGGGGCGGCGAGCGGCTCTGCCTCCTCGCCTTCCCGGGCATCGCGGCGAGGACGAACGAGAACACGCCGTCGCCGGTGATGGTGACCGGCGACCTGGGCGGCGGCCTGACCGGCTGGACCTGCACCCCCGACATGGCCCGGGCCCTGGCGCAGCCCGAGGGCCGGGCACTGCTGGTGTCCGGCCGGCTCGAGGTCGAGTGGACCCCCGTCGCCGGCGCGGCGACCTACGCCGTGACGCTGCGAGATCTCGGTCCGCCCGGCCCGCCGGACTACAGGCCACCGCGCGTCGTGGGCGACCGGGTGCTCACCGGCGCCACCCACGCCACCTTCTCCCTCGAGGCCGGCCGCCCGCCGGACTTCGGGGTGGTCGAGGTGGAGGCCTGGGCCACCGACGCCTCGGTCCCGCTCAGGGGCTGGCTCGACGAAGGCGGGGCCAACCGCTCGGTGCGGGCCATCCCGGTGATCGGGGCGCCCTGGACGCTGCGCCAGCCCTCGGAGCTCGCCGCCGGGACGCTCGACCTCGACGTGCCGGCCGGGAAGCGGCTGGCGGTGATCCTGCTCAACGTGGACGGCCGGGACGGCGCCGGCGCGACGCTGCAGGCGGCGGGGACCGGCCCGGCGGCGCCCGCGGCTGGCGCCGCGCCGGCGGTCGGGACGCGGGGCGCAGGCCTGCCCCACGGCGTCGCTCGGGCCCCGGTCACCTCCCCGGAGGCGCTGACCCCGCGGGACCTGGCCCAGGCCGAGGCGACGCGGACCTTCTGCACCTTCGACCGGCCGGACTACGACCTGCAAACCGGGAATCCGGCCGTCCGGAGACCGGCGTCGCTCGCGCTCGTGACGGCGAACGCCCTGCTCTACGTGGACGACCAGGACGCGAGCGGGTTCACCTCGTCGGACTGGCAGGCGCTCGGAGCGCGGTGGGACGCCGTCCAGGCGGCGGTCACGAGCCGCTCGGGCCCCTTGCCGGACGTGGACGCGAACGGCAGGTTCATCCTGTTCTTCACCAGCGCGCTCGGCCCCCTGGCGCGGAGCGTGGCCAACGTCTACGACCTGACGCACCAGGCCGACACCGCCCCCGACTGCCGCGGCGGGCCCAACACCCAGTCCAACCACGCCGACATGGTCCACCTGCACCCGCCCTTTGGCATGGAGGACGAGGCCGGCCGTCCCCTCGACCGGGACCAATCCTGGGCGGTGGTCGAGCGCGAGATGGCCCGCACCCTCCAGCGCATGCTGGACTGGTGGCGCTTCGCCGGACCGCTCGGCAACGAGTACCTTCGCAACACGGAGATCACCCACGCTCGGATGGGGCTCGCCGCGACCCTGGCGGGCTCGGGCGACCACGTCCCAGCGCTCCGCGCCCTGTCCGCACCGGCGCTCTTCACCCGCGCCGGGCCCGGTGGCGGCTTCGGCGGGTATCCCTCGCTGCAGATGTACCCGTGGGACGAGGATGGCACCTACCAGGCCAAGCCGGTCAAGGTGGCGGCCGCGGACTCCTTCCTCCTCTTCCTCTCGGATCGGCTCGGGCCGGCCTTCGACGAGCGCTTCTTCGACCAGGTGGTCGCCCTGCGCGGGCTCGAGGAGGTCTCGGGGATACCGTTCCACATGGCCTACGCGCTCTGGGCCGGGGCCCTCCTCTTCTCCAACGAGCCGGCCAGCCCGTGGAGCGGCTTCGACTTCACCGGGCCGGACTGGACCCCGCTCCACCAGAAGTTCCAGCGCTTCGAATACGCCCCCCTCGAGGCCGGTCCGATCGTGCCGGTGACCCTCCGGCGGAACGGCTTCGACGTCCACGTGACCGGCGTGGCCGGGCCCGGCGGAGGCCGCGTGACCGTGACCAGCGGGGAGGCCACCAGACCCTACGTGATGGCCGTCCCCTTCGAGGGAAGCCTGCCGTAGGAGGAGCGCCGGCCGAGACGCCTGCATTTCCTTTCCTGACCCCGGGGAGGTCGCGATGAAGACGCAGATTGGCTTCCTCTCGGGCCTCTCGCTCGGCGCGCTCGGCCTCCTCTGCGCCGTGGGCGCGGGCTGCGCCAGGACCTCCGGCCCGGCCCCCGACCCCGGCCAGCCGGTCTCGAGCCTCACGCTCAGCTGCGGGTCCTACGACGCCGGCGTCACCAGCGGGCTGGTCCTCGCGGCCGTCATCGACCCCGCGCGCCCGTCCGATACGCTGCTCGAGGTCTTCACCAGCACCCAGCGGACGACGGCGACCTGCAAGGGCGGCGAGCGGCTCTGCCTCCTCGCCTTCCCCGGCGTCGCGGCGTGGTCGGGCGAGAACACCGTATGGGCGGTGATGGTGACCGGCGACCTGGGCGGCGGCCTGACGGGCTGGACCTGCACCCCCGACCCGGCCCGGACCCTGGCGCAGCCCGAGGGCCGGGCGCAGCTGGTGTCCGGCCGGCTGGAGGTCGAGTGGAACCCGGTCGCCGGCGCGGCGATCTACGCCGCGACGCTGCGGGACCTCGGCCCGCCTGGCCCGCCGGACCACCGGCCACCGCGCGTCGTGGGAGGCCCGGTGCTCACGACCGCCACCCACGCCACCTTCTCCCTCGAGGCCGGCCGCCTGCCGGACTTCGGGGTGGTCGAGGTGGAGGCCTGGGCCACCGACCCGTCGGTCCCGCTCCAGGGCTGGCTCGCCGAAGGCGGGGCCAACCGCTCGGTGCGGGCCATCCCGGTGATCGGGGCGCCCTGGACGCTCCACCAGCCCTCGGACCTCGCCGCCGGGACGCTCGACCTCGACGTGCCAGCCGGGAAGCGGCTGGCGGTGATCCTGCTCAACGTGGACGGCCGGGACGGTGCCGGCGCGACGCTGCAGGCGGCCGGCACGGGACCGGCGGCGGCCGGAGCGCGGAGCGCCGGACTGCCCAGCGGCGGCTCCCTGAACCCGGTCACCTCCCCGGAGGCGCTGGCCTCCCGGAGCCTGGCCCAGGCCGAGGCGACGAGGTCCTTCTGCACCTTCGACCGGCCGACCTATGACCTGAACCTCGAGACCAGGATGCCGGCCATCCGGAGGCCGGCGTCGCTCGCGCTCGTGACGGCGAACGCCCTGCTCTACGTGGACGACCAGGACGCGAGCGGGTTCACCTCGTTGGACTGGCAGGCCCTCGGCGCGCGGTGGGACGCCGTCCAGGCGGCGATCACGAGCCGCTCGGGCCCCCTGCCGGACGTGGACGCGAACGGCAGGTTCATCCTGTTCTTCACGAGCGCGCTCGGCCCCCTGGCGCGGAGCGTGGCCAACACCTACGACCTCACCGGCCCGGCCGACACCGCCCCCGACTGCCACGGCGGGGCCAACCTCCAGTCCAACCAGGCCGACATGGTCCACCTGCACCCGCCCTTCGGCATGGAGGACGCGGCCGGCCGGCCGCTCGACCGGGGCCAGTCCTGGGCGGTGGTGGAGCGCGAGATGGCCCGCACCCTCCAGCGCATGGTGGACTGGTGGCGCTTCGCGGGGCCGCTCGGCAACAGCTACCTTCGCAGCACGGAGATCACCCACGCTCGCATGGGGCTCGCCGCGACGCTGGCGGGCTCGGGGGACCACGTCGCCGCGCTCCGCGCCCTGTCCGCGCCGGCGCTCTTCACCCGCGCGGACCCCGGTGGCGGCTTCGGCGGCTACCCGTCGCTGCAGATGACCCCGTGGAGGGAGAACGGCGAGGACAGCGGGGTCGCGGCCACGCCGGTCAAGCTGGCGGCGGCGGACTCCTTCCTCCTCTTCCTCTCGGATCGGCTCGGGCCGGCCTTCGACGAGCGCTTCTTCGACCAGGTGGTCGCCCTGCGAGGGCTCGAGGACGTCTCGGGGATCCCCTTCCACCTGGCCTATGCGCTCTGGACCGGGGCCCTCCTCTTCTCCAACGAGCCGGCCAGCCCGTGGAGCGGCTTCGACTTCACCGGGCCGGACTGGACCCCGCTCCACCAGAAGTTCCAGCGCTTCGAGTACGCACCCCTCGAGGCCGGGCCGGCCGTGCCGGTGACGCTGCGGCGGAACGGCTTCGACGTCCAGGTGACCGGCGTGGCCGGGCCCGGTGGCGGCAAGGTGACCGTCACCAGCGGGGAGGCCACCAGGCCCTACGTGATGGCCGTCCCCTTCGAGGGGAGCCTGCCGTAGGAGGGGCGGCGGCCCGCGCCACCGCCCGGCCCTCGCCCCGCGCTCAGAGCGCCCAGCCCACCAGGGCCCGCACCTGCGCGCTCGAGCGCCCCTGGACCTCCCCCTGCCCGTCCGGCGCCCACTCGTACCCGACCCAGCCCTCGAGCGCCGCCGTGAACCGGTCGCCGAGCGGATAGGAGACCGCGGCCAGCGGGCCGACCCCGAGGAGGAAGGCCCGCTGCCCGGGGATCGGCGGGGCGAGCCCGCCGGTGTCCACCTGGCGCGTCGCCTCCTGCCAGAGGAGCCTCGGCCGGAGCTCGAGCCCCAGCCCGACGCGGGCCAGGCTCACGGGGAAGCTCCGCGTGACCGACAGGGGCAGGCGCAGCTCGGTCTGCTCCAGGGTGGCGCGCTCAGCCGTCGTGGTGCTCCAGCCTCCACCCACAAGCGCCCGGACTCGCCAGTCACCGACCGCCCGCTCCAGCCCGGCCTCGCCGGCCTGCTGGAGCGACATCCCCGGCGTGCTCCCGCCCGTCACCCCCCACCCGAGGACGAGGCTCCAGGGCCTGAGCACCAGGGCAGACCCGCCCTTGGCGAGGGCTCGCTCGGCCCGGACCCGCACGAGGAGGCCAGGGTCGACCCGCCGGCTCCCGCCGAGCGCCAGGTTGAGATCGGCGGCCTCGACCCACTCCGCGCCCAGCCGGATGACGCGGTAGCGGCCGAGCCCGAGGGCGAGGTGGAGCGGCTCGCCGGCCCGCTTGTCCAGCTCGGCGACCACGTCGCCCCGCTGGTCGGTGATCCAGAACCGCCCGTCCAGCGCCTCGGCGAGCGCGATCTCCGCCCCGCCGCCGCCCACCCGGGTGAAGACCCAGTCGCCGAACCCCTCCAGCCTGAGGTCGAAGCTGGGGCGCTGCGGCACCAGCCCCGACTCCGCGGCCCGGGCGAGCGTGGTCCGGTAGGCGAAGGTGTACGCCTCGCCGAGCGTCACCCGGCCGTTCCGGTCGGCGTCGGCGGCGCCGCGGAGCCCGACGAGGAGGTGGTGGGTGAAGAGGGAGCCCCGCAGCTCCGTCCACTCCTGGGCCAGCTCGCCGGGGCCCGCCGCGGAGATGAACACCTCCCCCGCCACGCGCGTGCTCCGGTCCACGGCCACCGGGATCTCGGGCCCCGGGCGCCCGCCCTTGTAGCCGGCCTGCACCGGCACGCGGCAGCCGTCGATCACGCTGATGCGCAGCCGCGCCGGCGCCCGCTCCACCAGGCCCCGCAGGGTCTCGAGCGGCAGCCGCTTCCCGCCGAGGTGGAGCGCCTCCTCGTCGGCGTGGGCCGAGACGTAGAGCAGGGCGGTCACCGGGGCCCCCGCCGCGAGCGCCTCGGCCTGCGCCACCATCCCGCCCACGGCCCGCACCAGCTCCTCCGGCCCCCCGCCGAGCACCAGCACCGCGTTCCCCGGCGCGACCCCGCCGAGCTGGGTCAGCACGGCGTGGACCCGCCGCGCGTCGAGCTCGGCGAACTCGAGCCGCTGCTCGCCCTCGAGGCCGCGGTTGTTGCCGGCGACCACCGCCAGCCGCACCTCCTCGCCCGGTCCGCCGGTGGCGGCCAGGAGCAGGGCGAGGGGGAGGGCGGGCAGGATCACGGCGCGGCCTTGGTGATGGGCACCACGTCCACCTCGGCGTCGAGCCCGATGGGGCCGAGCCGGTCGCCCGCCCGGGCCCGCCAGGCCGAGAGGAGCGCCTCCCGGACGGCCGGCTCGTCGAGGCGCCGCTCCGCGAGGAGGAGCACGATCCACTCCCGCCCCGTGGTCTCGTCCAGCACGATCGAGCCCGGCAGGAGCTGCAGGGCGCCCTGCTGCCCCAGCGGCGCGGCGGCACCGTCGCCGGCCGGGTGGTAGCGGGTGAAGCGCCCCGCGTCGTCCACGCTGGCGACGAAGGCGAACCTCCCGCGGGCCGAGAGCACGCCGAAGCGCAGGAGGTCCCCGGGGCGCAGGCTCACGCCGGGCTCCAGCGGCCGGGCCTCCCCGCCCCCGCGGGCGTGGAAGAGCCGGAGGGCGCCGCCGCCCTTGTACCGGACGCCGTCCTCCACCGGCTCGCGCGTCGGGATGGCCACGACGAGGAGGACCGCGGCGACGGCCGCCGCCGGGACCAGGAGCCAGCGGGGACTCCGGAAGAGGTCGAGCAGGCGGTCGAGCCAGGCCGGGCGGGCCTGGCGGGCCTCCTCCTCGGCCCGAGCGGCGACGCCGGCCACGAAGCGGTGCGCCGGCCGCTCGGCGAGGAAGCTGCCGCGCTCCGCGACGAGCCCCGCGACCGCGGCGCGGCAAGCGTCGCAGCCCTCGAGGTGGCTCCGGGTCGACGCGTCCGCCGCCTCCGGCTCGAAGGCCGCCTGCTCCAGGGCGAAGGCCCCGGGGTGGCCGCCCTGGGATGGGGTCTCAGGCCTGCTCTTCGACATCGTGGACCTCCGCTCTCTCGCCGACGAGGGCGCGCGCCTGCTCGTGCAGCGCCCGGAGGCGCCGCTTCACGGTCATGGACGAGCACCCGAGCTCCGTGGCGATCTCGGCGGCCGTGAGGCCGTCCAGGTAGGTGAGGAGCGCCACCTCCTGGAGCGGGCGTGGCAGCCCCGCGAGCAGCTCGGACACGAGGCGGGCCGCCTCCGGCTCCTGGAGCAGCCCGGTGGGGAGCTCGGGGGCCTTCGCCTTCTCGGGGTCCGCCGGGGACCGCCCTCCGTCCCGGTGGAGTCGATCCAGGGCGGCGCGGTCGGCGATGCGCAGGAGCCAGGAGAGCACCGAGCCCCCGCGGTACCCGCTCCCGTACCGGAGCACCCGCACGAAGACGTCCTGCAAGGCGTCCTCCGCCCTCGCCGGCTCGCGCAGGATCCGCAGGCACCGGCGGTAGACGGAGTAGCCGAAGCGCTCGTAGAGCGCGCTGACCTCCTCGGTGGTCATGGCGGCGACCGCCGAGCCCGCGACGCCGCGGTGGGCGGCGACGCCGGGCCCGCGGCGGGTGGGCAGAGCCGCTCGGCCGGCGCCGCGTCACCCGCGGCGTCGCGCCCGCCGAGGACGAGCACGGAGCCGCCGGGCTCCGGGAGCAGCGTGAAGGCGGTCCGCGCGGTGCCGAGCCCGCCGCCGGCGCTCCAGCGATCCTGCGCGGGGTCGTAGCGATCCGCGGTGGAGAGCCAGGCCTCGACCCCACCCACCTGCGCCGCGCCGCCGGCGACGAGCACGTCGCCGCCCGGCAGCACCACCGCCGCGTGGTCGGCCCGGCCCTGCGGCATGGGGTCCCTGGTGGTCCAGGTCTCCAGCGCCGGATCGAACAGCTCCGCGCCGCACCGGTCGCCGTACCGGCCTCCCAGGGCCAGCACCTTCCCCGAGTCGAGCAGCGTGAAGGTCCCCTCCGGATGCGGCGCGCCCATCGGCGCCGTCGGGCGGCACCCCGTCGCCGGGGAGCAGAGGAAGGCCTCCGGCCCGCTCCCGCTCACCACGAGGACCGGGGCGCCTGGCCCTGGGAGCGCCAGCGCCGTGTGGCCGGCGAGCGGCGGACCGCTCACCTGGAGATCGAATGTGGCCCAGCTCCGCTCCGCCGGATCGTAGAGCTCGGCGCTCCAGGTCCCCGCTGGAGAGAGGCCGCTCCGGCCACCGATCACGAGGACCTGCCCCGAGGAGAGCACGGTCGCAGTGTGGCCGCTCCTCGGCGCCGCCATCGAGCCGGTGAGGGTCCAACCGCCGGTGGCAGGGTCGAGGAGCTCGGCGCTCCGCGAGGCCCCGTCGTCGGAGGAGCCACCGGTCACCAGGAGCTGGCCCGAGGGGAGCAGGACGCTGGCGGCGTCGGCGGACCTCGGGAAGGTCAGCCCCCCGGTGGGCAGCCAGACGCCGGAGACCAGGTCGAGGAACCAGGAGCGGGTCGAGACCGGCGCCGCCAGCAGGCTGCCGGAGGCGAGGCGGTGGGCGGTGGCGAACGGGGAGGAGGTCGGCGCGGGGCCCGCCACGGGGCCGCAGGCCGAGGAGGGAGCCGGCCGGCAGGAGGTGGCCGCCTCGAAGCGCTCGACGTACCGCTGGCAGGTGGCCGTGCGCTGGAGCCGGTCGCAGGCGAGCACCTCGGCGGTGGTGACGCAGCGGCTCCAGTCGGTGACGGGGAGCCGCGAGGCCTCGGCCCAGTCCTGCCGGTTCTCGACCTCCTGGCACCAGGAGCCGCCGCCGCTCTCGCCGGCCACCGCGAGCCCCACGTCGACCGGGACCTGCGAGAGGGAGACGGGGCGACGGCGGTTCTGCGGGTCCACCTCCTCGATCTTGAGCACCAGGCTGAAGCCCTGGTCCAGGCGCGAGAGGATGCCGGGGTCGGCCCAGTCGCACCCGGCCCCGCAGGTCGGCGGCCCGGGTTCGCCGTCCAGGTGGACCAGCCAGGCCGAGGTCCGGAAGCTGCTCGAGGACGACGTCGCCTTGCCGTTGAAGGCGGCGTTCGCGAGGACCGGGGCGCCGGCACCCGCTCCCGTGGAGCTCCCCACGAAGAGCAGGGCGCCGAAGGCGACCGTCCCCGAGCCGCCCCGTGGAGCGAGGTCCTGCCGGGCGTCGGCGGGAGGGAGCTCGTAGATGGGCGCCTCGAACGCCACGGCGCCGGCCGAGTAGCGGATCGTCGCCACCGCGTCGGCCAGCCCGTATCGGACGGTGCAGCCCGCCGGACCGGAGGCGTCGCACGATGGTGCGGCGCGTTCGCAGGAAGGGGTGAGGCTGCCCGTCAGCGGGTTCCCCTGCCACGCCGCGTCGCCCGGGTCCGCGACCCAGCCGGCCTGCTGCCAAGAGAGGAGGACGTGGACCAGGCCATCCGGGCCCGGCGCGACGCCCTGGGGCAGCGTCAGGGTCCCGCGGAGGGTGGCGATCGGCGGCGGCTGGTAGTCCCCGCCCGCCAGCCGGCCGCACGCGGCGACCGCCAGGAGGCCGAGGCCCAGGGCTGTCGGCGTCGCTCGCAGCGGGGTCCCCTCCTCGAGGCTGGCTCTGGCCCTCCTGATCAGACCGCCCCGACCTCGAAAAAGGAACACCGCCGCTGGCGCCCTCATGGGTCGGCACCCTGCGTCGCTTCGACGCAGCGTCGACCTTCGACAGGCCAGGCCCTCGGACCCGCCTGGACGGCTCGGGCGCTGTTCCAGCCCGCCCGCGGGCTCGGTCACTCCGGCGGAGAGGATGGCGCCCCACCACCAGCCGAGGCGCCGCGACCCCCTCTCCGAGAGGTTCGCCATGACGCGTCCGACCTGGAGGCTCCACGCCGCTCGCTGCACCCTGGCGCTCGTGCTGGCGGCGGGCTGCGGCCGCGAGCCGACCCCCTGCCCGTCGGCCGAGGGGGCCTTCGCCTGCGTGGCCGGCGCGACGCTCGCCGCCCCGCCCGTCCCCACCTGCGAGTACCCCGTCACCGACCTCACCGGCGTCGTGGAGCGGACCGAGCGGGCCCTGGAGATCGCCGGCGAGGTGTGGGGGGTCGTTCCCAGCGACTACCTGCGCGGCTGGACCATCAGCTACTGCGGGGGCTGGTTCCTCTGCGGGAGCGGGGACTCCGCGTGCTGGACCTACGGCTGCGCGCGCCTCGACCGGGCGGTCATCGCCGCCGCGGTGAACCCGGCGACCCGGTGCCTCCCGGGCGTCCTCATCCACGAGCTCGGGCACCTGGTGGTCGGCGATCGGGAGCACCGCGATCCGCGCTTTGCCCTGGCCACCTCCCGGGAGGCCGAGCCGTGCGAGGAGCGGCGTCCCTAGCTGCAGGCCCACGCGGCGCCCTGGAGAAGGCGGCCGACGCTCCGCCGCACCCGGGCCGTGTCACCAAGGGGAGGTGGCCCCGCCGGGCTGGGACATCGGGGCCCTTGCCGGACCCTGAGTGGAGGTGGACGCTGGCTTCGAGCGATGTGAACGGGTCGATGCGGCTCGCGGGCGCCCGAGCCCGCCGGGAGGACGTCATGATGCGAAGGAACTCGATGGGAATTCTCGCGGCGGCGCTCCTGTCGTCCGCGGGCTGCGGCGGCGGGACCGACGCCCAGCCTGCCAAGGGCTGGAGCCAGGCCGGCTCGCTGGTCCTGCCTCGCTCCTACTTCGCGATCACGGTGCTCCAGTCCGGGAAGGTGCTCGTCGCAGGCGGGCAGCCCGACTTCGATCCCAACTGGGCGACCGCCGCGGTCGATCTTTTCGCCCCGGCCACCAGGCTCTGGACCGCGGCGACGCCCCTGAACACCCCACGCAACGCCCCCTGTGCAGTGCTGCTCCCGTCCGGCAAGGTGCTGGTCGCCGGCGGAGGCAATCCGACCACCTTGTCGCTCGACACCGCCGAGCTGTACGACCCGGCCACCGACACCTTCACGCCCACTTCGGAGCCCATGGGCGCGGCGCGCCTGGGGAGCACCTGCACGCTGCTTGGCTCCGGCAAGGTGCTCGTGGCGGGTGGCCTGAACGGGCCGACCACGGCCAGCACCGCGGAGGCAGAGCTCTACGACCCGGCCACGGACACCTTCACGCCCACGGGGGCCCTGACCACGGCCCGCTACTGGCACACCGCCACGGTGCTCGCCTCCGGGAAGGTCCTCGTGACGGGCGGCTGCGTCGGCGGCGATCCCTGCACGAGCTCGACCGGCTCGGCCGAGCTCTACGACCCGGGCACCGGAGCATGGACCAGCGCCGGCTCGCTGGCGTATCCGGTGATGAGCCACAGCGCGACGCGGCTCCTCGCGGGCACGGTGCTGGTCGCCGGCGGCTGCCGGAGCTACGACGGGGCCGGCGGCTGCAGGAGCGACAAGATCCACGAGAAGCGCGCCAGCCTGTACGACCCGGCCGCCGGCGCCGCCGGGACGTGGAGCCTGACCGGCGCGCTGACCGACGGGCACACCGACCACGTCGCGCTGCTGCTCGGCGACGGGGACGTCCTCGTCGTCGGTGGAGGGTACTGGAGCGGGACCGGCACCCGGTCCGAGCGCTACGATCCGGCCACCGGCGCGTGGGCCGCGGGGCCGCGGACCATCGACGACCACGGCAACGGTGCGGGCGCCGTGATGCTGCAGGACGGCACCTGGCTGGTCGTCGGGGGGATGGTCCCCTCCGACGTGTACGTCCGCGCCGCCGAGATCCTCATCGAGTGACTGGAGCCGCGGGCTCGCAGGGGCGCCCGGGGCGCAGGAGCGTCCTGGGCGTTCCCCCTCCCCTACTCGTCCACCACCCGGTCGGTGCGGCGCACGCCCATGAGCCAGGGGCGGATGAGGCCCTCGAGATCCCCGTCGAGGACGTCCTCCACCTTGCCGGTCTCCACGCCCGTCCGCAGGTCCTTCACCATCTGGTAGGGCTGCAGCACGTAGCTGCGGATCTGCGAGCCGAAGTCGATGTCCTTCTTCTGCGCCTCGGCGGCGTCCAGCACCACCTGGCGGCGCTTCTCCTCGTACTCGTAGAGGCGCGAGCGCAGGATCTTCCAGGCCATGTTGCGGTTCTTCTGCTGGCTGCGCTCGTTCTGCATGGCCACCACGATGCCGGTGGGCAGGTGGGTCATGCGCACCGCCGAGTCGGTCTTGTTGACCTTCTGGCCGCCGGCGCCGGACGACCGGTAGGTGTCGATGCGGACGTCGGCCTCCTTGATGTCGATGACGATGTCGTCGTCGATCTCCGGGGTGACGTCCACCGCCGCGAAGCTGGTCTGCCGGCGGGCGTTCTGGTCGAAGGGGCTGATGCGCACCAGCCGGTGCACCCCCTTCTCCGCCTTGAGGAAGCCGTAGGCGAACTCGCCGCGCACGAAGAA
Organism: Anaeromyxobacter sp.; assembly: GCA_016718565.1. Classification (NCBI taxonomy): domain Bacteria; kingdom Pseudomonadati; phylum Myxococcota; class Myxococcia; order Myxococcales; family Anaeromyxobacteraceae; genus Anaeromyxobacter; species Anaeromyxobacter sp. The sequence continues at coordinate 628,111 of JADKCZ010000002.1, forward strand.
GGAGCCCTGGCTGATGCCGGCCTCCTCGCCGGCCACCATGTCGGCCGGCTCCACCGCCCAGCCCTTGCGCTCGCAGTAGCGCTGGTACATCCGGTAGAGCATGGCGGCCCAGTCCATGGCCTCGACGCCGCCGGCGCCGCTCTTCACCTCCACGATGGCGCCGGCCCGGTCGTGGGTGCCGGAGAGCATCTTCTGGAACTCCAGCCCCTCCACCTCGCGGGCCACCGCGGCGCCGGCCTCGGCCGCCTCGGCGCGGGTGGCGTCGTCGCGCGCCTCCTCGGCCAGCTCGTGCAGCGCCGCGGCGTCGCCCAGGGCGGCGGCCACCTTGTCCACCGCCGCCACCACCTGCTCCAGCTGCGACTTCTCCTTCAGCAGCCCCTGCGCCCTGGCGGCGTCACCCCAGAACTCGGGCGAGCCCGAGAGCGCGCTGATCTCGGCCACCCGCTGGCGCTTCCGCTCGACGTCAAAGCGACCCCCGGAGGCCGGTGAGGCGGGTGGACAGGTCGGCGAGCAGCTCGGCGGTGGGGGCGGCCATGGGGCGGGACCTCGGGGCGTCAGGGGAGCGGGGGCGTCAGGGAGGCGGAGGCGTCAGGGGTGCGGGGGCGTCAGGGGGGCGGGGGCGCCGGGCGGCGGCGCCAGGCGACGGCGAGCGCGGCCAGGGTGGCCGCGGCGCAGGCCAGGGCGAAGAGGTCGCCGATGCTCGTGAACGGGGTGCGGCCGCGCCAGATGGGCAGGCGGCCCATGAGCAGCCCGGGAGGCTCGGGCGGGTCCGGCGCCAGCGCCGGGTCCACCGGCCCCACCTCCAGCGCGCCGGGCAGGAGCTCGCCGGTGGGCAGGATCAGCGCCGACACACCGGCGTAGGCCGGCCGGGCGATGGAGCGGCCGGTCTCGACGGCGCGCAGCCGCACGATGGCCAGGAACTGGTAGGGGCCGGAGGAGTACCCGTACCAGGCGTCGTTGGTGGGGTTCACCAGCAGGTCCGGGTCCTGGGCCGCGAAGCCGCGCCCGATCTCGGGGAAGATGGCGTCGAAGCAGATCATCGAGCCGAGCCGCACCGGCCGCCCGTCCGGGCCCGGGAACGTGAGCAGGGTGAGCGCGCCGCCCGGGCTGGAGGGCGCCAGGCCCGGCACCACCTGCGTGAGGAAGGGCAGCCAGTCGGCCAGCGGCACGTACTCGCCGAAGGGCACCAGGTGGTGCTTCACGTAGCGCCCCAGCACCGACAGGTCGGGCGCCACCAGGAAGCTGGAGTTCTCCACCCGGTAGCGCGCCTCGCCGGGCCCGCCGCGCACCTCCTCCAGGGTGGCCGCGCCCAGCAGCAGGTGGGCCCGCGACAGGTGCGGCAGCCGGGCCCGCCCGCCGTCGAGGGTGGTGGTGCCGGGGCGCAGGTAGGCCGGGAAGGCCGCCTCGGGCCAGGCCACCAGGTCGGCCCCCTCGCGATCGGCCTGCTGGGTCAGCGGCACCAGGCGGTCCAGCACGTAGGCCACGTGATCTCGGGCCCGGTTCTTCTGGCCCTGATCGAGGTTGGGCTGCACCAGCGCCACCGTGAGCACCGGGGCCGCGGCCAGCTCGCGCCGCAGCGCCGCCAGCCGGAAGGCGCCGCCGGCGGTGGTGAGGAGCAGCGCCGCCGCCGCCGCCGCCAGTGGCCGGCGCGGCAGGGGCCGGCCGGCCAGGCGCGCCGAGAGGGCGTCGGCCAGCGCGGCGTTGACCAGCACCACCAGGAAGGCGATGCCGTAGACCCCCGTGAGCGCCGCCAGCTGGGCCACCGGCAGGGTGCGGGCCTGGGTGTAGCCGAGGTTGCCCCAGGGGAAGCCGGTGAAGAGGTAGTTGCGCAGGAGCTCGGCGGCGGTGAAGGCGGGCGGCGCGGCCAGGGCCAGCGGCCAGCCCAGGCGGGTGCGCAGCGCCCAGGTGGCGGCCGCCGCCAGCCCCCAGTGGAAGGCCATGAAGCCCACCAGCAAGGTCAGGCCGAGGAACGCCACCGCGAACGGCAGCCCGCCGAAGGCCGTCATGGCGTGGCTGACCCAGTGGATGGCGGCGAAGAAGTAGGCCAGGCCGGCCACGAGGCCGAGGGTGAAGGCGCCGCGGGCCGAGCGGGCCCGCTCCAGCGCCAGCAGCAGCGGCGCCAGGGCCACCCAGGCCACCACCTCCAGGTGGCCGGCCGGATCGAGCTGGCGCAGCGAGATCCAGGGCACCACCAGCGGCAGCGCCAGCGCCATGAGGAGGCCCGAGCCGACGACCAGGAGCAGCGGGGCGAGGCGGCGCATGCGCGGAGGGGCTACGGCGCCTTCCCGGCCGGCGCGGCGGCGGCCCGGGCGGCGGCGCCCGCCCCGGCGTCGGAGGTGGCGGGCTGCGACGACGCGGCCTGGCTCGCCTTGGCGGACTGGGCGGCCCCGTAGGCGGCGGCGGCGGCCAGGTAGTAGGCCACCGCCTCGCGCACCAGGTGGCCCATGGGCCGGCCCAGGCGGGCGGCGGTCGAGGCGGCGGCCTCCGCCAGGTCGGCGGGCATGCGCACCGCCACCACCTGCGCCTGGCCCAGGGCGGCCTCCAGCCGCTCCAGGGCCTGGCTGGGCCGGGAGACGCGGAAGTCCCCCGACTCGATCATCTGCTTGATGCGGCGGGCCAGCGCCTCGCGCGTGTGCCACGCGCCGTCGAGCCAGACCGACTCCGAGTCGAGGTCGATGTCCGCGTAGGGATCCATCCGCTCCTGCCCACCATGCGCGCCGCGCCGACCAGCCCCTCGCCACCCACCAGCGCGGCCTCGGCGGCGGCCATCCGCCCGGCGTCCGCCGGCCGCTCGTGGTCGTGGCCGAGCAGGTGGAGGAGGCCGTGGGCCAGGTAGCGATCGAGCTCGGCCGCGAGCGACCGCCGCTCGCCCCTCGCCCGGCGCGTGGCCGTGTCGAGAGAGACTACCACGTCGCCCAGGTGGGTCCCACTCCCGGGTGGCTCGGTGAGCGGGAAGGAGAGCACGTCGGTGGCCCGGTCCTTCCCGCGCCAGCGCCGGTTGAGGCCGCGGATCATGCCGTCGGTGACCACCAGCACCGAGAGCTCGGCCGGGTGGCGCCCCAGGGCCGCCAGGTAGCGCCGCGCCGTCCGGGCCAGCCGGCGGGCCGCGGCGGCGCCGTCGGGGTGGCGGCTGCGGGCGTCGACGCTGACCGCCTGGCCGGCCCGGTCCGGCCCTGGCGCGGGCGGCGCGGCGTGGCGCGGCACCGCCCGGGTGCGGCGGCTCACGGGCGGCCCACCAGGTGCACGGCCGGGCGGGCCGGCGCGGCCTCGGGCGGAGGCCCCACCAGCTGCCCGGCCTGGTGGAAGCCCACCAGCCCGTCCACCAGGGCCCGGGAGACCGCCGTCAGCTCGCCCAGGGTGAGCTCGCACTCGTCGAGCTGCCCCTCGGCCACCACCTCCCGCACCCGCAGCTGCACCATGGCCTCCAGGGCCGCCACCGACGGCGCCTCCAGCGTCCGGGCCGAGGCCTCGCACACGTCCGCCAGCATCACCAGCGCCGCCTCCCGGCTGCGCGGCTTGGGCCCGGCGTAGCGGAAGAGGGCCTCGTCGGCCGGGCCGGCCGCCTCGCCGGCCTCGGCCAGCTTCTGCTGCTTGGCCCAGAAGTAGCCGATGAGCCGCGTGCCATGGTGCTGCGCGATGATCTCGGCCACCGCCCGGGGCAGCCGCCACCGCCTGGCCAGCTCCAGCCCGTCGCCGACGTGGCGCTTCACCACCAGCGCGCTCATGGAGGGGGCCAGGCCGTCGTGCTCGTTGCGGCCGCGCTGGTTCTCGGCGAAGTAGAGCGGGTTCTTGATCTTCCCGAGGTCGTGGTAGTACGCGCCCACCCTGCCCAGCAGGTCGTCGGCCCCGATGGCCCGCGCCCCGGCCTCCACCAGCGAGCCCACCAGGATGGCGTGGTGGTAGGTGCCGGGCGCCTGGACGATCAGCTCCTTGAGCGCCGGGTGGTTCAGGTTGGCCAGCTGGCGCAGCCGGCCGTCGCTGAGGTAGCCGAGGAGGCCGGCCGCCACCTGCAGCGCCAGCCAGGCCAGCGGCGGCAGCAGCAGCAGGCCGCTGGCCATGGCCGCGCCCGCCAGCACCACCACCTCGGTGCCGCTCCGGCCGGCCTGCAGCGCCGTGGCCGCCGCCAGCAGCGCCCCGGACAGGCCCGCCGCGGCCCCGGCGCGCAGCAGCCCGGCGCGCGGCCGCCAGCGGCCACCCACCGCGGCCGCGGCCAGCGAGGTGACGGTGGCGTGCAGGGCCAGCGGCAGCGAGGCCCCGGCCGCCAGCCCCACGCCGAGTCCGGTGGCCACCGCCAGCACCAGGGCGGCCTCGGCCCCCAGCGCCTGGCGGGCCACCACCGCCCCCGCCGCCAGGGGCAGGAGCGCCAGCGCCGCCGCCTGCGGCAGACCCGGCAGGCGGTCGCCCAGGAGGTCGGCCACCTGCTGGCCGGCCGCCGCCAGCGCCACGCCGCCCACCAGCAGCGCCGCCAGCAGCGCGGCGTCCTTCACGGACGGGTGGAAGCCGGGCAGGGCGGCGGCGGCGTAGCGCCAGAGCGCCAGCGCCAGCAGGGCCACCAGGGCGGCCACGCCCAGCCGGACCAGGTCCGGCTGCTCGGCGCGGGCCCGGGCCCGGATGGCCTCGAAGACCGCCAGGTGGCGCGGCTCGAGGCGCTCGCCGGCCACCACGATCCGCTCGCCGCGGTGCACCGCCAACCCCACCGGCCGGACCCGGGCCGCCGCCTCGGCGCGGCGGCGCTCGGTCTCCCCCTGGTTGTGGACCAGGGTGGGCCTGCTGGCGCCGAGCGCCAGGTGGAGCACGGCGGCGCGCAGGGCCGGCGGCTGGCCGGCCAGCCGCGCCGCCGCGGCGCCGGCCACCTCGCCGCGGGCGGTGGCGAGATCGCGCACCAGCGCCAGGTCGGTGAGCACGCGCTCCCCGGTGACCTCGCCGTCGCGCAGGGTGCGCACCGTCAGCCCCGGCTCGCGGGCGGCGGGGAGCAGGGCCCGATCGCCCACCACCAGCCCCTCCAGCCCCCTGGCCGCCAGCGCCGCCGCCTCGCGCTCCACCACCTCGGAGAAGCGGGCCGCCGCCAGGGCCGCCAGGTCCTCGTCGCGCACCAGCACCTGCAGCCGGGCCACGAAGGCGTCGCGCTGCGCGGCGTAGCGGCGGCCCAGCTCGGCGGCGTCGACCACCGGGCGCTGGCCTCGCAGGGCCTCCTCCTCCTCCCGCATCAGGGCGAAGGCCGCGTGGATGCGGGCGGCCGCCTCGTCGGCAGCGCCGGCGTCCTCGTCGTACACCGGCCGCTCGGCGGCCGCGGCCGCGGCGCGGCGCCGCCCGGTGGCCTCCAGGTCCTCGAGATCGTGGTCCCGGTCGGCCCGCACCGTGACGGGGGCGGGCCGGCCCAGGTCGTCGGGGCCGGGCAGGTGCCCTGCCGGGGCGGGGCCGAGCAGCGCGGCGGCGGCGGCGGCCACCGCGGCCAGCAGCACCAGCAGCGCCAGCAGGCGGCCCGGGCGCACGGGGCGCCTGGCGAACCGGTGCGCCGGGAGGGCGGGGCGCGCCGGCGCTCCGGTGGCGGGCGGGGACGGGGGTGCTGCGGGCACGGCGGGAGCCTGTCACCGGGATCGGGGAAAGGCAACGGCCTGGGTGCAGGGGACGGGTCGCGGCCGAGGCGACCCCTCCCCTACTCCTTCCCCCGCTCCCCCGCCCGGGCCGCCGCCCGCTCCTCCGCCAGCCTGGCCTTGTCCGCCTCGAAGGCCTCGTACGCCCGCACCACCTCCTGCACCAGCGGGTGGCGCACCACGTCCACCTCGGTGAAGCCGCAGAAGGCGATGCCCTCCACGCCCTTGAGCACCCGCTGCACCTCCAGCAGGCCGCTGGGGCGCCCGGAGGGCAGGTCCACCTGCGTCACGTCGCCGGTGACCACCGCCTTGGACCCGTAGCCGAGCCGGGTCAGGAACATCTTCATCTGCTCGGTGGTGGTGTTCTGCGCCTCGTCCAGGATGATGAAGGCGTCGTTGAGGGTCCGCCCGCGCATGAAGGCCAGCGGCGCCACCTCGATGGTGCCGCGCTCCATGAAGGCGTTGGCCTTGTCGTCGTCCACCATGTCGAAGAGCGCGTCGTGCAGCGGCCGCAGGTACGGGTTGACCTTCTCGGCGATGTCGCCCGGCAGGAAGCCCAGCCTCTCGCCCGCCTCCACCGCGGGGCGGGTCAGGACGATGCGCTTCACCTTGCGCTCCACCAGCGCCGCCACCGCCATGGCCATGGCCAGGTAGGTCTTCCCGGTGCCGGCCGGGCCGATGCCGAAGACGATGTCCTGGTCGCGGATGGCCTGGACGTAGCGCTTCTGCGCCAGCCCCTTGGGCGTGATGATCCGGTGGCGGGCCGACACGAAGACCGTGTCCCCGAAGACGTCGCGCAGCGCCACGCCCTGGACCGCCAGCTTGGTGGCCTGGTCCACGTCCTCCAGGTGGAGCGGGAAGCCCTCCTCCAGCAGGCCGTAGAGCTGGCGCACCAGCCGCTCCGCCACCTCCAGCCGCGCCGCGTCGGCGGCCGCCACGATGACCTGGCCGCCCCGCAGCCCCACCTGCACGCCCAGGCGGCGCTCGATCAGCTTGAGGTGCTCGCCGTGCACGCCGCACAGGGCGCGCACGCGATCGTTGTCGGGGAAGTCGAGGCGGACGGACGGGCGGGGGGCGGGCTCGGACACGCGGGGGGCCTCACTCCACCGGCGGGAGGAGCACGAAGCGGCCCTCGGGCACGCGCCGGTAGTGGTACTGCTCGGTCCAGGGGTAGCGGAGATCGCGCGGGCTGGCCAGCCCGGCGCCCACCAGCTCGTCGAGCTGGTCGGGGTAGCGGCCCTGCTCCAGCCGGAAGACCTCCAGCGCCCCGCGCAGGCGGGCCACCTGGGAGCGGGCCAGGAAGCGCTGCGGGGCGTTGTCGCGCACCGCCGCGGCGCCGGGCCCCTCGCCCCAGGCCACGCCGCGCTCGTCCACCCAGGCCGCCAGGCCAGCCAGCAGGCCGGCGATGGCCAGGGTGGCCACCAGGCGGGTGGCCAGGGTGCGCAGCCGCTGCTGCCAGTCGCGCGCGTAGGCCCCCACCGCGCCGGGCCGGTCTCGCGCCGGGGCCGCCGGCGCCAGGTAGCCCTGGTTGACCAGGGTGAGGAGCGCCTTGCTGGTCTCGAACTCGCCCAGGCGCGACAGGTCCACGATGTCCGCCACCGGGCGCCCCGGCTCGGCCAGTTCGTAGGCCCGCCGCTCGGCGCGCCCCACCGCCGCGTCGGCCTTGCCGCCGCCCTCGCCCTCTCCCCCGCCGCCCTGCTGGCCGGCCTCCAGCGCGGCGAAGGCGCCCTCGATCTCGTTGGTGACCTCGCCCTCCTTGCGGCCGCGCCGCTCCGGCCCGAGCGGCCGCAGCCGCTGGAAGGTCATGGCCAGCGAGGTGATCCGCTTGCGGACCAGCGGCCACTCGTCCACCTGCCGGAAGCCCTCCATCAGCACCGACTCGGCGCGCAGCGGGGACACCGTCTCCGGATCCCACTCCACGTCGCCGGGCTCGAAGGCGTAGGTGCCGCTCTTCCAGTGGAAGAGCTTGTAGACGGTCTCGGTGGTCTGCAGCGCCGTCATCTCGCGCAGGTCGGCCACCGACACGGCGCCCTGCTCCACCAGGATGTCGCCCAGGCGGCGCAGGGTGCGCTTCTGGATGTCGAGGCCCTCGGCCAGCTCCTGCTCGGTGATGAGGTCGGCCCGCACCAGCAGCGTGCCCAGCTTCTCGCGGGCCTTGCGGCCGGCCGACTCGGCGCGCACCACGTTGCCGTCGGCCATGGAGATGTGGATGACGTCGTCGCGCGACTCGAGGTGCAGCACCCCGCTCTTGGCCTGCTGGCCGATGAGCTGGAGGATCTCGGCGATCCCGAAGTCCTCGAGGGTGCCCTTGAGCGCCACGTCGCCTCCTCAGCCCCTGGTCCGGCGGAAGGCGTCCCGCACGACCAGCAGGTAGACCACCAGGGCCAGCGGCAGCGCCACCGCCAGCTTGCCCCACAGCACGTACGGCGAGGGCTGCGGCGGCGGCAGGATGCCGCGCCAGAACCAGACCAGGAAGCCGGCGAAGAGCAGCGCCACCAGCGCGGCCAGGCCGCGCCCGGCCAGGCCGTGCACCACGTGCCCGGCGCCCCCGCCCACCAGCGCCAGGATGCGGGTGATCGCCTGGCGGGCCTGGCGGTGGCGCCGGACCTGGGACTCCTTGCGGAGCCGGTCGCGGGCGTCCACCACGCCCTTCTTCACGAAGACGTTGACGCACTGGCCGCACAGCGGCCCGCCGCCGGCGTCGCAGCGGCGGCAGGCGGGGCGGCCGCACCGGTCGCAGGCGCGGGATGGGACGAGGAGGCGCGCCCCCAGGGCCAGCCCCCACAGCGCCGCCAGCAGGCCCAGGGGCAGCCAGGGCCAGGCGGCCTGCGGCACCGGGCCGGCCAGGCGGCCCAGCACCGCGCCGCGGATCAGGGCCGGCGCCGGATCCAGGGCCGCCAGCGCCCGCAGCCGGGCGCCGGGCACCGGCACGTCCACCAGGTAGCGGTTGGCGGAGAAGTCGTCGTCGGCGCCGTAGCGGCGCAGGAAGGCGCCGTCCTCCTGCTCGGCCCGGTCGCGGGCGGCGCTGGACCGCTCGATGTCGGAGCCGCGCAGGTAGACCTTGGAGAGGTTGTAGTGGGCCGCCGCCTGCACGGTCAGGTCGGCGCCGGCCCGGTCGCTGGCGGACAGGTAGGCCGCCTTGGCGCCCTCCAGGTCACCCTGCAGGAAGCGCACGTTGCCCACGTTGACCAGCACCTCGCCGCCCCGGTCCTCGCCGCGCGAGGCCAGTCCGTACCAGCGCAGGGCCGCCGGCAGGTCGCCGCGCCGCTTGAAGTGACGGCCCAGGGCGGCCGCCAGGTCCGGCGGCGGGGCCTCCCCGGCCTCGGCCACCAGCGCCGCCACCTCGGCGTCGTCCAGGGCGCCGTGCTCCAGCTCGTACACCTGCTCGGCGGCGGTGCCGGTCCAGGCCGTCAGGCGGGCGGCGCCCTCGGCGGCCCAGGGCAGGGCCGCCACCAGCGCCAGCGCCACCGAGGCCACCACCCGCTCCGAGGTGGAGAGGTAGAGCCAGGCGGCCAGCAGGGCGGTGGCCAGGACCAGGAACGGGCCGAGCCCGAAGGCCACCGGCGCCAGCAGCAGCACCAGGCCGAGGAAGGCGGCCTGCACGCCGGCCGAGCCGCGCAGGAGCGGCAGGTGGTGGAAGTCGTGCAGCACCAGCCGCAGGCTGCGCAGCGCCAGCAGGAGCAGGGTGGCCGCCGAGGCGGTGAAGAGCGCCGCCAGCAGCGCGCTGGCCAGGTCGCCCAGGAAGGCGCGCACCGTGTGTGGCTCCCGGACGGCGGCCCCCGCCGCGTCCCACAGCGCCCCCAGCGCCGGCCCCGGGTCGCCGGGAGCCCGGGCCAGGCGGGACCGCGCCAGCGCCAGGTGGGCGTCGGCCAGGTCGGGGGCCAGCCGCACCGCCACCTCGGCGTGGGCCAGCGCCTCGCCCGGGAGGTTGGCGCCCAGCGACCGGGCCGCCTGGCGGGCCTCGCTGGCGGCCATGGGGAACAGGTTCTCGATGGCCAGCTGGCGCTTGGCGTCCAGGATGGCGGTGGCCGCCGCGCTGGCGCCGGCCGGATCCTGCTCGCGCAGCGCGCGGCGGCGGGCGGCCCAGTGCTCGAGCAGCGCCGGGTAGCTGGCGGTGACCGGCTCGATGGCCCGGGCGGCCGGGCGCTCCGGCGGCGGGGGGGCCGGGGGCGCCGGCGGAGCCGGCAGGGTGTCCGGCGCGCCGAGGCTGGACGGGTCGGGCGCCGGCCCGGGGTCGGGCGAGGGGTCGCGCTCGGTGGCGGAGGGGCGCCCACCTGGCCTGGCGGCTGGCTGGCGGCCGGGCTCGAGCGGCGGCGGCGCGGCCTGCTCGGCGGCCGTGGGCTCGCCCTCGTCGACCGGCGTCGGCGCCTGGATCTGGGCCAGGGCCGGCGCGGCGGCCAGCCAGAGGGTGATGGTGAGGAGGGGCGTCGTCCGGGTCGGCACGCGAGAAGCGGATGGTAGCACGCCCCCGCTCGCGCTAAGGAGCGGTCATGTCGCGAGCCTCCGAGTCCATCGAGCGCCTGCTCTCCATCATGCACCGCCTGCGCGCCCCGGGCGGCTGCCCCTGGGACCGCGAGCAGACCCTGGCCTCGCTGCGCCCCTACGCCCTCGAGGAGACCTACGAGGTGCTGGAGGCCATCGACGCCGGCGACGTGGCGGGCCACCGCGAGGAGCTCGGCGACCTGCTGCTGCAGATCGTCTTCCAGGCCGAGCTCCGCCAGGAGGAGGGGGCCTTCGAGTTCGCCGACGTGGCCGACGCCATCTCGGACAAGCTGGTGTCGCGCCACCCGCACGTCTTCGGCGACGGCCACGTCAAGGACGCCGAGGGCGTCCTGCGGCAGTGGGCCACCCTGAAGCGAGAGGAGCGGCTGAAGAAGGGCGCCGGCAAGAGCGTGCTGGAGGGCGTGCCCCGCCAGATGCCGGCCCTGGCGCGGGCCGACCGGCTCACCGAGAAGGCCAGCCGCATCGGCTTCGACTGGCCCGACGCGGCCGGGGCGCGCGCCAAGGTGGCCGAGGAGATCGGCGAGCTGGACGAGGCCATCGCCGCCGGCGGCCGCGCCGAGATCGAGCACGAGCTGGGAGACGCCCTGTTCGCCCTGGCCAACCTGGGCCGCAAGCTGGGCGTGGCCCCCGAGGAGGCGCTCCGGGCCACGGTGGGCCGCTTCGTGGCCCGCTTCACCTTCGTGGAGGACGAGCTGGCGCGCCGCGGCGTGCCGCATGGCGGCGCCACGCTGGCCGAGATGGACGGACTCTGGGACGAGGCGAAGCGTTTGGAGCGTCAAGCGAAATCGGCCGCTTCCGCCCCGTCAGGAGAGGTACCCCCGCCGCCGGGGAAAGATGGTGGATAACTCTGTCGAGCCCCTGCCGCGGAGCGGCACCGTTTCGAGCCCGACACCTGCCTGAAACCTGGGCTCTCATCACTTTCTTCTGTTGTTCCAGCTGGTTGACCGATCCCGTCCACATGGTTATCCACAGGTCTTCCACCGGATCCCGACCGGGTCAGTCGCAGATCGCCTCCCGGTGGATAACTCGTCCGGGCACACGGATTGCCGGGGGCTTCTGCGGCGCGGCGTTGCGGCGCAGAGAGCCCCCGGTCGCTTGAAACACAAGGGCCTGCGGGATGGCCGCTCCGCGACCCCTTGCCGGACATGCCTTCGCCGAGCGGGCGTGTCGCGCGGCCCCACCGCTCTAAGGCGCGCCGCGCACGTCCCGCGCGGGCGGGGTGGGCGCCCCGCTGGCAGGCGGCCGCGGGTGGTCTCGCAACCCCTTGACTCTCCTCGGCACGGGCGGTACATAGCGCGCCCCAAACACGCAGGGAGAGTCCGTCTTGGCGAACACCGCATCAGCCACGAAGCGCAACCGGCAGGCGCAGAAGCGTCGCGCCCGCAACGTCCAGGTCCGCACCGGCATGAAGAGTGCCGTCAAGAAGGTCCGCGAGGCCATCGAGAAGGGCGACGGCGCCACCGCCAAGACCCTGCTGCATGCCGCGGAGCGGACCATCGGCAAGGCCTCCTCCAAGGGCGTGGTCCACAAGAACGCCGCCTCCCGGAAGATCGGGCGCCTGGCCCACGCGGTGGCGAAGCTCGCCGCGCCCAAGGCCTAGCCGCTCCGCCGGCCGCGCCCGCTGCCCTCCCCGAGGGGGCGCGGGCCGCTCCACCTCACTCCTCGAAGCCGTCCACCAGCTCGCGGGCCACCTCGGCCGCGAGCCGCTGGAGCGCCTGCGCCCGGCGGGCCTCGCCCTCGAGCGCGTCGGCGCCGCCGAGGTGATCCGCCTCGCGCCGCACCGTCCGCTCGGCCACCACCGCGCCGCCGACCGTCAGGCGCGCCGTCACCGTCAGCGCCACCCGCAGCATGGCCCCGCCGGGCAGCGATGGGGTGGCCGCGCCGGTGCGGACCTCGCCCTCCAGGACCGCCCCCTCGCCGCCCTCGGCGTCGCGCCGCGCCAGCTCCCGCCGCAGCGCCGCCGCCACCTCGGCGCCCACCCCTGGATCCGAGGAGAGGTCCTCGAAGGGCCGGACCGCCGCCCGCGCCGCGCCGCCCTTCAGCGTGAGGCCGGCCGAGACGGCGTAGCCGCAGCCGCCCAGCGCGCCGGCCAGGACCAGCGGCGTCGCCGGCGCCAGGGCGGCCGCCGCCAGCGCCAGGCCCGCGGCGAGGGCGCGCCGGGCCGGACCGGAGCCCCGCCCGGGGGAACGCGGCGGCGCCGCAGGCGCCCGCTGGAGGGTCCGGGCCACCCGACCTACCCCGCCACCACGTAGTTGAGGAGCCGCTTCGGCACGAAGACCACCTTCTTGACCACCTTGCCGGCCAGGTACCCGGCCACCTTCTCGTCGGCCTCGGCGGCGGCCCGCACCTCGGCCTCGCCGGCGGTGGCCGCCACGCTCACCGTGCCGCGCAGCTTGCCGTTCACCTGCACCGCCACCGTCACGGTGTCGGACAGGCAGAGCGCGGCGTCGAAGGCCGGCCAGGGCTCGTCGGCCAGCAGCCGCGCCCCCGCGGCGGGGCCCAGCACCTCGTGCCAGAGCTCCTCGGCGGCGTGCGGGGCGAACGGGCCCATGAGCGTCGCCAGCGCCAGCAGCGCCTCGCGCACCGCGGCGCGCTCGGCGTCGGCGGCGGGCTCCAGCCCCTGCAGCTCGTTCACCAGCTCCATCAGGGCGGCGATGGCGGTGTTGAACTTGAGGTCGCCCTCCATGCCCTCCGAGACGCGCTTGATGGTCCGGTGGGTGCGCCGCCGCAGCTCGAGCCAGGGCCCGGCCGCCTGCGCCAGGGCGGCCTCCGGCGCGCCGAAGCTGGCCTGCCGGGCCACGAAGAGCCGCCAGACGCGGGTCAGGAAGCGGAACAGGCCGTCCACCTGCTCGTCGGACCAGTCGATGTCCTTCTCCGGCGGGGCGGCGAAGAGCATGAACATGCGGACCGTGTCGGCGCCGAACTTGTCCACCATGTAGCCGGGCGCCACCACGTTGTTCCAGCGCTTCGACATCTTGCGGCCGTCCGGCCCGTTGACGATGCCCTGGGTGACCAGCCGCTGGCAGGGCTCCGGCTCCTGAACCAGGCCGAGCTCGTGCATCACGTGGTGCCAGAACCGGAAGTAGAGCAGGTGCATCACGGCGTGCTCGGGGCCGCCCACGTACACGTCGATGGGCAGCCAGCGGCGCGCCATGGCCGGGTCGAACGGCTGCGTCGCGTCCTTCGGCGAGAGGTAGCGCGCGTAGTACCAGGCCGAGTCGACGAAGGTGTCCATCGTCTCGGTCTCGCGCCGCGCCGGCCCACCACAGGTGGGGCAGGTGGTGTCGACGAACTCGGGCACCTTGGCGAGCGGCGGCTCGCCGGTGCCGGTGATGAGGGCCTGCGGCGGCAGCTTGACCGGCAGCTGGTCCAGCGGCACCGGGACGGCCCCGTGCCGTTCGCAGTGGATGATGGGGATGGGGGTGCCCCAGTAGCGCTGCCGCGAGAAGCCCCAGTCGCGCAGGTGCCAGCGCACCGTGGCCTGGCCGAAGCCGCCGGCGGCGGCGTGGGCGCCCATGCGAGCCCGCGCCTCGGCCGAGGGCAGGCCGGTGAAGGGGCCGGAGGCCTCGGTGACGCCGTCCTCGGTGGTGGCGGCCTGCAGCTGGTCGCCGGCCGGGACGCGCTCCCCGGCCGCGGGCTGGATGACCGTGCGGATGGGCAGGGCGTACTTCCTGGCGAACTCGAAGTCGCGCTGGTCGTGGGCCGGCACGCTCATGACCGCGCCGGTGCCGTACTCGGCCAGCACGAAGTTGGCGATCCAGACCGGCACCTGCTCCCCGGTGAAGGGGTTGACGGCCAGGGCGCCGGTGAAGACGCCCTCCTTGGGCGCCCCCTCCCCGGTCCGCTCCACCGCCTCGGTCTTGCGCATGCGGGCCACGAAGGCCTCCACCTCGGCGCGCTGCGCCGGGGTGGTGACCTGGGCCACCAGCGGGTGCTCCGGCGCCAGCACCACGTAGGTGCAGCCGTAGATGGTGTCGAGGCGGGTGGTGAAGACCTTGATGCTGGCCGCGCCGCCCACCAGCGCGAAGTCGGCCTCGGCCCCGGTGCTCTTGCCGATCCAGTTGCGCTGCATGGTGGTGATGCGCTCGGGCCAGGCGGTCAGCCCGTCGAGCCCGGCCAGCAGCCGCTCGGCGTAGGCGGTGATGCGGAAGGCCCACTCCGGGATGACCTTCTCCAGCACCGGCGAGCTGCAGCGCTCGCACAGGTTGTCGTCCACCACCTGCTCGTTGGCGATGACCGTCAGGCAGCCGGTGCACCAGTTGGCCTTGCCCTGGCGACGGTAGACGATCCCCTTCTCCAGCATCTTGACGAAGAACCACTGGTTCCACCGGTAGTACGAGGGGTCGGACGTCACCACCTCGCGCTCCCAGTCGAAGGCGTAGCCCATGCGCTTCATCTCGGCGCGGAACGAGACGATGTTCTCGGCGGTGCGCTCGGCCGGGTGGCGGCCGTCCTTGATGGCGGCGTTCTCGGCCGGCAGGCCCAGGGCGTCGAAGCCGATGGGGTGCAGCACGTCGTGGCCGCGCATGCGCAGGTAGCGGGCCAGGGCGTCGCCGATGGTGTAGACCCGCGCGTGCCCCATGTGCATGGCGCCCGAGGGGTACGGGAACATCTCCAGGACGTAGCGCGGCTCGGCCTGGGGGTGCCGGCCGGCGCGGAAGGTGCCGGCCTCCTCCCATCGGCGCTGCCAGCGGCCCTCGATCTCCAGCGGTTCGTAGCGCTCGTTCATGCTCATAGGGGGCGCGGATTCTAGCCGAGAACCGGGCGGCTTGCCCGTGTCCGGTGGCAGCCGGCGGGGCGGGCGGCCGCGGCCAGGCACCCGACGATCGCCAGCCGCCCAGGCGGCCCGGGGTCAGCCGCCCAGGAGCTCCAGCATCGCCTGGACGTCGACGATCTTGTCGCGCGGGGCGCCGCGGCGGGCGCCGCGCTCCACCTCCACCTGGTCGAGCCGGCTCCAGTCGGAGAAGGTGACCGGCCGCACGCCGCGCTGCCGCAGGAGCTCGTCGATGGCCTGGCGCGGCGGGAGCTCCCGCGCCTCCAGGCCCGCCGCGTCCGCCACCAGGTGGGCCACCACCTGGCCCGAGCCCCGCTTGTGCTCGCCGATGAGCCCCTGCGGCCCGGTGCGGGCCCAGCCCACCACGTACTGGTGGGGGATCACCTGGCGCGTCACCGGGTCGACCACCCTGCCGTCCTGGTTGGCGATGACCCGCCGCTCCTCGTCGTGGGGCACGCCGGGGATGGGGTCGGCGGCGTAGCCCACCGCCGGCAGCACCATGTCCACCTCCAGCCGCTCGGTCTCGCCGGTGCCACGGGCGGCTGGCGCCCCGTCTGGCCGCGGCTCCAGCCGGTTCCGCTCCAGCACCAGCCCGGCCACGCCGCCGTCCTGGCCGGCCAGCACCTCGGTGGGGGAGCGGAGGAAGCGGAAGTGGATCTGCTTCGCCCCCGGCCGCAGCGGCCGCGCCGCGAACTGGCGGAGCAGGTCCAGGTTGGCGTCCTTCGCGTCCAGCCCCTCGAGGTCGGCCGGGTCGACCACCGGGTCGGCCTCCTCCAGCTTGCCCAGCTCCTCCAGCTCGCCCGACGTGAAGGCCGCCTGGGCCGGGCCACGCCGTCCCAGCAGGAACACCTGGCGCACCCGGCTCTGCCGGAGCGCCTCCAGGGCGTGCGCGGCCATGTCGGTCCGGGCCAGCTCGGCCGGCGACCGCAGCAGGATGCGGGCCACGTCCACGGCCACGTTGCCGTTGCCCACCACCGCCACGCGCTCCGCCGAGAAGTCGAAGCGGGCTGCGCGGTAGTCCGGGTGGCCGTTGTACCAGCCGACGAAGACCGTGGCCGGCGTGCAGCGGGTGATCCCCTCGCCCGGGATGCCGAGGCGGCGGTCGGCCTCGTTGCCGGTGGCGTAGATCACCTGGTGGTAGTGGCGGGCCAGGTCCGCGACCGTGAGGTCCGTGCCGAGCCGCACGTTCCCGAGGAAGCGGAAGCTCGGGCGGGCCGCGGTGCCGGCGAAGACGCGGGTCACCGCCTTGATCTTCTGGTGGTCGGGGGCCACCCCGCCGCGCACCAGCCCGTAGGGCGTGGGCAGCCGGTCGAAGAGGTCGACCTCGGCGGCCACCTCCGTCCGCTTGAGGAGCTGCTCGGCGGCGTAGAACCCGCCGGGTCCGGAGCCGATGATGGCGACGCGCATGGGGTCCGCCCTTGTCCGAGTGAGGCACCCCGGAGGTTACCCCGGGAACGGAGGGCGCAGCCCGGAATGCTCCGACCCATTTGCGTCGTGTGGCCGGACGGCGCGCCTTGCGGCCAGGAATCGCTTCCCTGCGGGCGCCGGCAGGACCAGGCTGTCGGTCGCGTCGACCGCGCCGGCCGGCGCCAGGGAGCTCGACATGCCCGCCCGCACCACCCGCCGCGCCCGCCACCTCGCGGTCGCCGCCCTCCTCCTGCTGTCCGCGCCGTCCGGACGCGCCCGCGCCCAGGTGGCCGAGGCGCCCACCGCCGCGCCCGGCCAGGCCGCAGCGGGGCAGGCCACCGCCGAGCCTGGCCCGGACACCCCGGCCGAGGCCGCCCCACCCCCTGCCCTGCCCCGCGGCCAGCGCACCTTCGGCGTCGGCGCGACCCTCGGCTCCTGGGCGGGCGCCGGCCTCATCGCCGGCGGTGGGGGCCGGACCGTGAAGGGGTGGGTCACGGCCGGCTACGCGCCGGTGCTGGTCTTCTCCAACGCCAGGACCGCCAGCAGGTCGATCCGCTTCAACGGCTACTCGGCCTTCCAGGTGGGCGCCGACCTGGGCGTCCCGCTGGCGATCCGGGAGCGCTCCGAGGCCCGGCTCCTCCTCGGCTACAAGTACAACACGGTCCTGGGTCACGGCGGCGGCGCCGGGGTGCGGCTCCTCTACGACCGGTCGGCGCACCTGGCGCTGGCGGTGGCGGCCGGGCTGACGGTCTTCCCCGCGGCCGAGCGGCGGCTCGACGAGCACCAGCACTACCCGCCCGACCGGGACCCCGGCCTGACGCCCGCGCTCCAGGGCGGCCTCACCCTGGAGCTGATCTGGTTCCCGTGAGCCGTCCCTCTGCTATCGTGCGCCCCCATGTTCCCGCCCGTCCACGTCGCCGACATCGCGAAGCACGAAGGCCAGGAAGTCACCCTGCACGGCTGGCTCCACCACCGCGCCTCCAAGGGGAAGCTGCACTTCCTCAAGCTGCGCGACGGCACCGGCGTCATCCAGTGCGTGGTCTTCAAGGGCAACGTCACCCCGGAGGTCTTCTTCGAGGCCGACCACCTGCCCCAGGAGACCTCCATCACGGTGAAGGGGCTGGTCAAGAAGGACGAGCGCTCCCCGCTCGGCTACGAGCTCGACGTGCGCGACCTCACCGTGGTCGCCAGGCCGTCGCAGGAGTACCCGCTGGGCCACAAGGACCACGGGGTGGCCTTCCTGATGGAGCAGCGCCACCTGTGGCTGCGCTCCCAGCGCCAGACGGTGGTCCTCAAGGTGCGCGCCTCGGTGGTCAAGGCCATCCGCGACTTCTTCGACGACCGCGGCTTCACGCTGGTGGACGCCCCCATCTTCACGCCCAGCGCCTGCGAGGGCACCAGCAACCTCTTCGAGGTGCCCTACTTCGACCTCGGCAAGGCCTACCTGACCCAGTCCGGCCAGCTCTACATGGAGGCCGCGGCCATGGCGCTCGGCAAGGTCTACTGCTTCGGGCCGACCTTCCGCGCCGAGAAGTCCAAGACCCGCCGCCACCTCACCGAGTTCTGGATGGTCGAGCCGGAGGTGGCCTTCATGGACCTCGAGGGCGACATGGAGCTGATGGAGCAGTTCGTCTCCTCGGTGGTGGGCGCGGTGCTGGCCAAGCACGAGGTCGAGCTCAAGACGGTGCTGGAGCGCGACGTGGAGAAGCTCCGCAACGTCAAGCCGCCCTTCCCGCGCATCACCTACACCGAGGCGGTGGAGGTGCTGCAGAAGGCCGGCCACCCCATGCGGTGGGGCGACGACATCGGCGGCGACGAGGAGACGGTCATCGCCAACGCCTACGACCGGCCGGTCATGGTCCACCGCTACCCGGCCGAGATGAAGGCCTTCTACTTCAAGAAGGACCCCGCCGACCCCAAGGTGGCGCTGGGCTGCGACGTGCTGGCCCCCGAGGGCTACGGCGAGATCATCGGCGGCGGGCAGCGCGAGGAGGACCTGGCCACGCTGGAGGCGGCCATCGCCCACCACCAGCTGCCCAAGGAGGCCTTCGAGTGGTACCTCGACCTGCGCCGCTACGGGTCGGTGCCGCACGCCGGCTTCGGCATGGGCGTGGAGCGCTGCGTGGCCTGGATCTGCGGCCTGCACCACGTCCGCGAGACCATCCCGTTCGCCCGCATGATGGAGCGCATCACGCCGTAGGCCGGCGGCCTACCCCATCCCGAGCAGCGCCCGCACCGCCTCGACCACCTGCGGCGCCTGCACCGGCTTCACCAGGTACTGGCTGGCGCCCAGCGCCATGGCCCGCCGCCGATCGGCCTCTGCCCCCTCGGTGGTGATGACCACGATGGGGACGCGCTGGTGCACCCCCCCCTGGCGCACCAGCCCCACCAGCTTGAGCCCGTCCAGCACCGGCATGTTGATGTCGGTGAGCAGGATGTCGTAGCGGCCCGAGGCCAGCTTGCGCCAGGCCTCGGCGCCATCGCCCGCCTCCGAGGTGGCCATCCCGTCCACCCGCCCCAGCGCGTAGCAGAGCTGCCGCCGCATGGAGGGGCTGTCGTCGACGACCAGGGCGTGGAGGAGGGCCAAAGCGGGGGCCTGGGTCAGGTGTCGCGGGCGAAGCGGATCAGGCGGGCGGCCAGCGCCTCGAGGGGCAGCACCTCGTCGACCGCGCCGCCGGCCTGCGCGGCCTGTGGCATGCCGTATACCACGGCCGACGCCTCGGACTCGGCCAGGGTCAGGCCGCCGGCCGACTTGACGGCGCGGATGCCGGCGGCGCCGTCGCTCCCCATGCCGGTCAGGATCAGGCCGCACAGCCGGCGCGGCAAGGCCAGCGCCGCCGAGGTGAAGAGCCGGTCGATGGACGGACAGATCCGCCCGGGGGTGCCGACCGGATCCGGGGCGGCCAGGCGGGCCCGCAGCGCGCCGTCCGGGCCGGGGTCGCGCCGCAGCTCCAGGTGGCTGCCGCCCGGCGCCACCAGCACCCGGCCCACCGCCACCAGGTCGCCGTCCTCGGCCTCGGTCACCGAGAACGGGGTGGTGCGCGCCAGCCGGTCGGCGAAGGCCCGGGTGAACTTCTCCGGCATGTGCTGCGCCACCAGCAGGCCCACCGGCAGGTCGCCGGGAAGGGCCGCCAGCAGCGCCTGCAGCGCCCCGGGCCCGCCGGTGGAGGCGCCGATCACGATCAGGCGCGGCGGCTCGATGGGCGGGAGGGGCGCGGCGGGATCGTGCTCGGCGGCCAGGCGGGTGGCCAGGTTGTCGACGCGCAGCGCCCGCACCACGCCGAACTTCTGCAGCAGCTCCTGGCGCACCGCCTGCAGGCCGCCCCCCTCCGGCTTGGCCACGAAGTCGAGCGCCCCCAGCTCCAGGGTCTTGAAGACGTCCTGCTTGCGCGACAGCGAGGAGAGGACGATCACCGGGGTGGGCCGGCGCGCCATGAGGAGGCGCAGGAAGGTGAAGCCGTCCATGCGGGGCATCTGCAGGTCGAGCAGCACCACGTCCGGCCGGGCCGACAGCGCCAGCTGCAGCGCCTGCTCGCCGTCGCGGGCCTGTCCCACCACCTGGGCGCCCTCGTCCTCCAGCACGCGCCGCAGCTCGCCGCGGCTGGCCTCGGAGTCGTCCACCAGCAGGACGCGCAGGCCGTCCAGGGGCCCGGGGCCGGTCACGGGCCCACCTCGCCGGCCGCCTGGGGGCGGCGGTAGACCAGGTCGTCGTCGAGGTGGACCAGCTCGAAGTCGGCCGAGACGTTGAGCAGCGACTCCGAGTGGCCCAGCAGCAGCCAGCCCCCCGGGCGGAGCCGCTCGTGCAGCCGCTTGAGGGTGCGGCGCCGCGCGCCCACCTCGAAGTAGATCATGACGTTCCGGCAGAAGGCCACGTCCACCCGCCCCACCCCGGCCAGGCCCCGGTCGTCCAGCAGGTTGGCGGCGGTGAAGCGGACGGTGCGGCGGACCGCCTCGTCCACCACCCACTTGCCGCTGCGCAGGTGGAACCAGCGCCGCATGGCCTTGCCCTCCGGGCTGCGGAAGGCGTGCTCGCCGTAGGCTCCGGCGCGCGCCACGGCCAGGCAGCGCCGCGAGATGTCCGCGCCCACCACCTCCAGCTCCCAGCCCTCGAAGAGGCCCGAGGCCCGCAGCAGGATGGCGATGGTGTAGGCCTCCTCGCCGGTGGCGCAGCCGGCCGAGAGGACGCGCAGGCTCCGCTCGCGGGCGCGCTCCCGCGCCAGCTCCGGCAGGATCTGGCGCGTGAAGGCCCGCAGCTGCATGGGCTCGCGGTGGAAGTAGGTCTCGTTGGTGGTGAGCAGGTCGGTGGCCTCGTCGAGCTCGCCCAGGCCGCGGGGGTCGAAGCGCACGAAGCGGTGGTAGTCCAGGTAGCTGGGCAGGCCGTGGATCTGCAGCCGGGGCGCCAGCCGCCGCTCCAGCAGGTACCGCAGGTCGTCGCGGAACCAGATGCCGCAGTGCGCGTGGATGAGGTCGCGCAGGAGGCGGAACTCCTCCTCGGTCATGGCCGGGGCCAGGCCCGACGTAGGGGGCGGCGTCATCCCCGCGGCGGCCCGGCCAGCGCCCGGACGGCCTCCTCGAAGGCCCTGGCCACCAGGGGATCCGGATCGTCGGCGGCCAGCCGGGCCGCCAGCTGGCGCAGGCCGGCGTCGCCGCGGGCCCCGATGGCCCGGGCCGCCGCGTGGCGCACGTCCCAGCGCGGGCTGGCCGCCGCCAGGCCGAGCAGGCGGCGCCCCTCCTGGCCCGGCAGGCCCCCGGCCGCGGCCACGGCCTCCTTCGCCACCTCCGGGTCGGCGTGGCCCAGGGCGCGCTCCACCAGCTCGACCGGCGCCGGGCCGAAGCGCGAGAGGGCGTGCAGGCCGGCCACCACCACCTGGGGTGGCGCCGTCCCGGTCACCACGGCGGCGATGCGGGCGGCGTGCTCGGGCCGGCCGCAGGCGCCCAGGGCGTCCACCGCCGCGGCCTGGACGGCCGGCTCGGGGTCGGTGAGGGCCACGGTGAGCGCCGCCATGGCGTGGACGCAGAGCGGGTGCTCGCCCTCCTCCGGATCGCCGAGCCGCCGGTCGGCGTTGGCCTCGGCCAGCGCCACGAAGGCGCGCGCCGCCGAGGCCCGCACCGCCCAGGCGGGGTCCGACAGGGCGTCGATCAGCTCCGGCACGTGCTCGCCGCGCAGCAGGCCGCGCTGGCCGATGGCCGCCACCGCGCCGGCCGCCGCCATGCGCCGCACCACGGCGCCGCCCGCCAGCCCCTGCCGCACCAGCCGCAGGTCCTCGCCCTCGCCGGCCGCCCCCAGGATGCGATAGATGGCCGCCGAGGGGCTGGCCGCCGCGCGGGTCCGGCACTCCACCAGCACCGCGCTGCGCCCCTCCGGCGAGCGCTGGGCGATGCGACTCAGCGCCGAGGCCGCCACGCCGGAGAGCGCCGGCAGGTCGTCGCCCAGCAGCCCGCCCAGGGCCGGCACGGCCCGCGCGTCGCCCAGGCGGCCCAGGGCGGCGATGGCCTCGGCCTGGACCTGCGGGTCGAGGTCGCTCGCCCCGTAGACCAGCGACTGGAGCGCCTCGGCCTGCCCCGCGCCGGCCAGGGCCCCGTGGACGGTGACCCGCGCCAGCGGCGAGAGCTCCGGCAGCACGCCGGCCAGCGCGGCCAGGAGCTCGCTGCCGCGCGGCAGGGCGTCGAGCGCCTCCTCCACCAGCGGCCGGTGGCGGTCGTCGCCGGCCAGCCTGGCCATGGCCGGGCCGTGGCGGGCGTCGCCCACCCAGGCCAGCACCGTCAGGGCGCCCGCCGCGACGAAGGGCTCCTCCGAGGCCAGCGCGGCCACGCAGGCCTCGGCCACCGACGGATCCTGTGCGGCGGCGGCGCGCGCGCCGGCGGCCAGGCGGACCAGGGCCTCCGGCCCGCGCCGAGCGCGCTGCTGGCCGATGGCGCCCAGGGCCGCCTCGCGGGCGGAGCGCGACCGCTCCGACAGGCCGCCGGCCAGCACCTCCAGCGCCGCCGCGTCGTCGCTCGGGCCCAGGGTGCGGTAGGCGGCGGGACGCAGCGCCCGGTCGCCCATGAGGCGGGTCAGGCGCCAGACCGGCGGGGCCACCCGCAGCCCCGCCAGGGCGTCCAGCGCCGCCCCCTGGAGCGTGACGTCGTCGGAGTCGAGCGCCGCCAGGAGCCCGGCCGCCGCCTCCGGACCGCCCACCTGGCCGAGCGCCGCGGCCGCGGCCGCGCGGACGTTGGGGTCGGCGGCGGCCAGCCGGGCCGCCAGCGCCGGCACGGCGCGCCGGTCGCCCAGCGCCCCGACCACCGGCGCCACGGCCAGGACCACCTCGACGTCGCCGCTGCCCAGCCGCTCCACCAGGGCCGGCATGGCCAGCCCGCCCAGCTGCACCAGGGCGGCGCCGGCGGCGGCCCGCCCGCCGGGGCTGTCGGCGCCGGTGAGCGCCGCCACCAGCCGGGCCAGCGCCGGGGCGGGCTCGGCCAGGGCCCCCAGGCGCTCCACCGCCGCGCTGCGGACCCGCCAGCTCTCGTCGTCCAGGCGGGCGAACAGCTCGTCGAGCTCGGCCGGGTGGGCGCCGTCCAGCTCCAGGACGGCCCGGTAGCGGGTCTCCTCGTCGGGGTGGCGGGCGCTGGCCAGCCGCGCCTCGGGGTGGCCGGGCAGCGTCATGGCTGTCGCACCGCCTCGACCAGCGCCCTGGCCGCCTCGGCCTCGCCGGGCACCACCGGGTCGAGCAGCGCCTTCACGTTGAGGAGCAGCCGGAGCCGCCCGGAGCCGCCGCGGCGGCCGGTGGGCTGGCTGCCGTCGCCCCCGCACACCCCCAGGAAGAAGCGCGGGCCGCCCTGGTCCACCAGCGAGGGCGCCGGCCGGATCTCGGAGCGCGGCAGCCGCAGCACCTCGCAGACCTCGTCCACCACCAGCCCGAGGCGCCGCCCCGCCACGTGCACCACCAGCAGCCGGGTCTTGCGGCCGTGGGCCACCGGCGGGAGCCCGAAGCGCTTGCGCACGTCCACCACCGGCACCACCTCGCCGCGCAGGCGGACCACGCCGTCCACGAAGGCCGGGGCGCGCGGCACCGGCGTGACCGGGAGCGGGTTGACGATCTCCTGCACCCGCATGATGTCCACGGCGTAGTCCTCTCCCCCGATGCGGAAGGTGCACAGCTGCACCTGCTTGGCGCCCCGGTCGGCGGCCGTCGGCTCGTTCGTCGCCGCCATCAGCCCCTCGCCTCGGCCGGCCGGCGGCCGGCCCGCAGCAGCCCGGCCACCGAGAGGATGGTGAAGATGCGGTCCCGGTCCCGCCCGATCCCCTCCAGGCAGTCGCCGGCGGCGCCGCCGATGCCCTGCGGGCAGGCCTCGACG
Source organism: Anaeromyxobacter sp. (assembly GCA_016718565.1). Classification (NCBI taxonomy): domain Bacteria; kingdom Pseudomonadati; phylum Myxococcota; class Myxococcia; order Myxococcales; family Anaeromyxobacteraceae; genus Anaeromyxobacter; species Anaeromyxobacter sp. The sequence goes on from JADKCZ010000002.1 coordinate 651,724, forward strand.
GCCCCCGGCAGGAGCCGCACCACGCTGGCCACCGCGTCCACCTGCAGCCCACAGGGACCGGCCCCGTCGTCCACGATGACCACCCGCCCGCCCTCGCTCGGGCCGGAGGGCGGCAGGCCGAGCCGGGCCCGGGGGTCGAAGACCGCCACCACCTCGCCGCGCACCGTGATGACGCCCAGCACGTCGGCCGGCGCCCTGGGCACCTCGGTGATGGGCGGGGAGCGCATCACCTCGCGCACCCGGCCGATCTCGACGCCGTACACCTCGGCCCCGAGCAGGAAGGTGAGGTACTCCACCCGCTGCTCCGGCTCCGGCGCGGCCGCCGCGGCCTGGGCCGGCGCGGCCATCGACCCCAGGTCCGGTCCGGGCTCGTCGGGGCGGTAGAAGAACTCGTCGAGGGGATCGGCGCCGGCCGGCGTGGCGGGCGCCACCAGGCCCGCCGGCGGCGCCGGGGCGAGCGCCTGGCCCCCGGCGGGCGCCTGGGCCCACCCCCGACCCGGCTCGGCGTCGGGGCCGGGGGCGCGGTCGCCCTCCAGGCCGACCTCGGCCCCTGGCTGCGGGCCGCCGCGGGGGCGGTAGGTGGAGAAGCGGGCGTCCGGCGCGGCCTGCAGGTCGCGCAGCTTGGCCTCCAGCTCGGCCTCGGCCTGGGCCTGCTCGTCGGCGCGGAGCTGGGCCTCCCGCGCCAGCCGGTCCGCCTCCTCCGCCCCGATGGGTTCGGCTGGCGGGGAGGAGAGCGGGCCCTCGGCCGGGCCGGCGCTCCAGGCCAGCGCCGCCTCCACCTCCTGGTGTGAAGGAGGCAGCTCCTCCGGCCGCTCCGGCCAGGCCGGCCCGGCCTCGGCCCGAGCCGGCGGGATCTGGCCGCCCTCGGCCGGACCGCCCGCACCAGCCTCGGGGGGGAGCGGGAGCGGGTCGAGGGCCAGCGCCCGGTGCGGGGACGCGGGGGCGCCCTCGCCGGCTGGGGCGGCGTCCGCGGACCCGCCTGGCGAGCCGGCTGGGCGCGCGGCGGCGGCGCGCGCCGCCGCCCGCTCCTTCGCCTTGCGCCTGATCTCGAGGAAGTCCATGCCGGGCCGCGAGTCTACCGCGCCCCCCCTGGACCGCCCAGAAACGCCGCCAGATCGGCCGCCGCCGCCTCCACCGCCGCCGCGCCCACCTCGTCGGCGTCGCGCCCGAAGGCCTCCAGCAGCGCGCTCCCCGCCAGCTGGTTGAGCCGGCGCGGCACGCCGCCGCCGTGGTGGTGCAGCGCCGCCACCGCCTCGGGGGTGAAGAGCGGGGCCTGGCGACCGGCCACCCCGAGGCGGTGGGCCAGGTAGGCGCCGGTCTCGGCCAGGTCGAGCGCCCCGACGTGGTAGGCCACGCCGATGCGCTGGGCGAAGGCCTCGCCGCCCCGGTCGCGCACCCGCTGCCGCAGCTCCGGCTGGCCCACCAGCAGCAGCCCCACCAGCGCCCGGTCGTCCGCCGCCAGGTTGGTGAGGAGCCGCAGCTCGTCGAAGGCGGCGCGCCCGGCCAGCAGCTGGGCCTCGTCGATCACCACCACCGGGAACTGCCCCTCGGCGTCGAGCTCGCCCAGGCGCTCGGCCAGCGCCGACCAGGTGTCGGCCTTGCGCCGGGTGGGCGGCAGCCCGAACCCCTCGGCGATGGCCCCCAGGAGCTGGGCCGGCGGCAGGGCCGGGTTGACGATGAAGCTGAAGCGGCAGCGGTCGGCGAAGGCGTCCACCAGGGCCCGCGACAGGGTGGTCTTGCCCGCCCCCACCTCGCCGGTGAGCACCGCCAGCTCCCGCTCCTCCACCGCGTGGGAGAGCCGCGCCAGCGCCTCGGCGTGCTGGCGGGACGGGAACAGGAACGCCGGGTCTGGCGTCTTGGCGAAGGGCTTCCGGGTCAGGCCGAAGTGCTCGAGGTACATGGCGGGCCGGCGCTACCCGGCCGCCTCCCGCGTCCCCTCGCCGGCCACCACGTCCTCGATGATGGCCCCCACGTCCAGCACCAGCACGGTGCGCCGGTTGCCCAGGTCAGTGGCCCCGGCGATGCCGCGCACCCCCTGCAGCGCCCGGCCCAGCGGCTTGACCACGATGTCCTGCTGGCCCACCAGGTCGTCCACCGCCACGCCCAGCCGCTCCTGCGCCAGGCCGACCACCACCACGAAGAAGGGCTCGGCGGCCCGATCGCCGGAGAGGGCGAAGTGGCGCGACAGGCGGGTGATGGGGAGCGTGGCGCCGCGCAGGGTGAGCACCTCGCGCCGCGACACGGTGCGCAGCTCGCTGGCCCGCACCTCCAGGATCTCCAGCACGCTGTTGAGCGGCACCGCGTAGATGCGGCCGGCCACCGACACCACCAGCGCGCGGATGATGGCCAGGGTCACGGGCAGCGTGATCTCGATGCGCGCGCCGCGCCCCCGCTCGCTCTGCAGGTCGATGATGCCGGAGAGGTTGGCGATGTTGTTCTTGACCACGTCCATGCCCACGCCGCGGCCGGACAGGCTGGTCACCTGGCGGGCGGTGGAGAAGCCGGGCACGAAGATCAGGTTGAGCACCTCGCGCCGCCCCAGCGCCGCCACCTCCTCGGGGCGGGCCAGGCCGCGCGCCACCGCCACCTCGCGCACCCGGTCCTCGTCGATGCCGGCGCCGTCGTCGGCCACCACGATCTGCACGTGGTTGCCCCGCTGGCTGGCGCTCAGCGTGACCCGGCCGGCGCGCGGCTTGCCCAGGCGGGCCCGCACGTCGGGCGCCTCGATGGCGTGATCGATGGCGTTGCGGATGAGGTGCATGAGCGGATCCGAGAGGTCCTCGACGATCAGCTTGTCGAGCTCCACGTCGCCGCCCGAGACGTCGAACTCGATCTCCTTGCCGACCTCGCGGGCCAGCTTGCGCACCATGCGGGTCAGCTTGTCGAAGACCTGGTCGAGCGGCACCATCCGGACCTCGAGGATGCCGCTCTGCAGCTCGTCGAGCTTCCGCTCCAGCCCGCGGTTGGTGCGGTGCAGCTCGGCGGTCAGCGCCGGGTCGCCGCCCTCGGTCTTGAGCCGCTCGGCGATGGCCAGCAGCGAGGACTTCACCAGCACCAGCTCGCCCACCACGTTCATGAGCCGGTCGAGCTTGTGGATGTCCACCCGCACGGCCTGGGAGGCGGAGCGCAGCGAGCCGGTCTCGACCTCCTGGGGCGCCTCGGGCAGCGGGGCGAGCGTGCCGGCGCGGTCCAGCACGGCCAGGGCCTCGGGGGGGACGGAGGCGGGGCCCGGGGGCTGGTACGGGGCCGGGGCCGGGGCCGGGGCCGGGGCCGGGGCCGGGGCCGGGGCGGGGCCGGGGTCGGGGTCGGGGCCGGGGCCGGGGTCGGGGCCGAGGTCGGGGCCGAGGTCGGGGCCGAAGACCGGGTCGAGGTCCGCGCCGGGGGCGCGGTGGGCGCAGGGGTGGCGCGCGGGGGTGGGCCAGGCACCGGCGGGGCGCTGGCCGCCACCGGGCGCAGCCGCGCCACCGGCTCCACCGCCGCGGCCGGGCCGGCCTCCAGCACCACGGCCGCGTGCCCTTCCCTGGAGGCGAAGAGCAGCTCGAAGGCGATGCAGGCCGGATCGTGGGCGTCGGACGACGGCAGGGTGGAGACCACCTCCCCCACCGCCTTGAGCCTCGCGGTCAGCTCGGAGAGCTCGCGGTCGAAGCCGGCCAGGTCGAAGGCCACCCGCACGCGGAAGAGGTCCAGCCCCTTCAGCACGTTGGCGCGCAGCCGGTGCTCCTCGTACTCGGTGAGGACCTTGCGGACCTCGGGCCCGATGGCCACCGCGTCGAGCGGGTCCTCGGCCACCACGGCTCCCAGCTGCTCGCCGGCCCGCAGCCGGTCGGTGAGGCGCACCGCGGCGTCCTGCGTGGTGGGCGGCGTGCCGGCCGACTCCTCGGCGATGATCCGCGAGAAGACCTCTGGCGCCTCCAGCAGCAGGTCCATGGCGCCACGATCGAGCAGGCGCCGCCCCATGCGCGCGTCGTCGAGCAGGTCCTCCAGCGCGTGCGCCAGGCGCGCCATGCGCTCCACCCCGAACATCGAGGAGAGCCCCTTGAGCGAGTGGGAGGCGCGGAAGACGGCGTTCAGCAGGTCGGGATCCGGCTCGGCCCCGTGCGCCTCCAGGCGCATCAGGTCCTTGCCGAGCGCGTCGATGGTCTCCTGTGCCTCGGAGACGAAGTCGGAGAGCGCCTTCTGGGAACGGTCGGCCATGAGTCGGGTCGGCCGCCCCGTGGCGACCGTCGCTCATCGTAGCACCGGGCCGGGGCGCGCCGTGAAGGACGCCAGCTCGACGGCCGCGCCGCCGGCGTCGCGGGCGGCGGCCAGGGCGGCCGAGAGCGCCCGGGCGTCGCCCAGCAGCACCTGCCGGCTGCCCGGGGCCGCGTCGCCGGCCGCCAGCCAGAGCCGGGCCAGGGTGGCCTGGTCGGCGCCCTCCAGGAGCGGCAGCGCCGTGGCGAAGGCCGCGCTGCCGGCCCGGTGCAGCACCTGGCAGGCGTGCCGGGCCGCCGCCGAGAACTCGGCCGGACCGGCCTGCGCCGGCAGCCCCAGCGCCACCACCCGGCGGGCCGGCAGGCGGCCGCCGGTGGGCACCAGCAGCGCCTCGCCCGGCGAGGCGGCGTAGAGGCCGCCCTGCAGCGCCCGGGTCAGGGCCCCGCAGAGGCGCCAGTCCACCAGCCCGGCCAGCCCGGGCAGCGGCCGCTCCGGTCCGACCAGCAGCAGCAGCGCGTCGACGTCCAGGGCGTCGAGCGTGGCGAGCGAGAGGTCGGCCACCTCCACCCGGCGCATCAGGGCGCCCCGCGCCGGCAGCGGCCGGTCATCACGCCTCGCCGCGGCGCGCCGGGGGCAGCCCCTGCGCCACCTTGTCGAGCACGCCGTTGACGAAGGCGCCGGTGGACTCCGAGCCGTACTTCTTGCCGAGCTCGATGGCCTCGTTGATGACCACCTTGACCGGGGCGTCGCCCTTGACCAGCTCCCACACCGCCAGCCGCAGCACGTTGCGGTCCACCTTGGCCATGCGGTCGAGCCGCCAGTTGGTGGAGACCCCCTCGATGACCTCGTCCACCTCGCGCCGGTCGGCCGCCACGCCGCGCACCAGCTGCTCGGCCAGCCCCTGCACCTCGCGCTCGGTCGGCTCGAAGCTCTTCCAGAAGGTGGCCAGCGCCTCGTCGATGCCGGCCGCGGCCACGTCGATCTGGTAGAGCGCCTGCAGGGCCCGCTCGCGGGCCCGGGTACGGCGGCCGATCATCCGCGCCCCGCGCCGCGGCGCGCCGGCCCGGCCGAGGCCAGCCGGAGCACCTGGGCCTGCTCGATGGCCGCGGCGGCCGCCTCGGCCCCCTTGTTGCCGGCCTTCACCCCGGCCCGCTCCAGCGCCTGCTCCATGGTGTCGCAGGTGAGGACGCCCAGGGAGACGGCGCAGCTGGCCTCCATGGCCACCTGGGCCACGCCCTTGGTGGCCTCGCCGGCCACGTAGTCGAAGTGCGGGGTGCCGCCGCGGATGACGGCGCCCAGCGCCACCACCGCGTCGAAGCGGCCGCTCAGCGCCACCCGCTTCAGGACCGCCGGCAGCTCGAAGGTGCCGGGGCAGCGGAAGACCTCCAGGTCCGCGTCGGCGGCGCCGTGGCGGCGCAGGGTGTCGACGGCCCCGGCCAGCAGCTGCTCGGTGATGAGCGAGTTGAAGCGGGACACCACCAGCGCGACCTTGAGGCCGGTGGCGATCAGCGTACCCTCGTGGACCTTCATGGCTTCCTTCCGTGGCGCGCCCTGGCGGCCGGGCGGGTGGCCCGGCGCGCCGGGCGGGCCGGCTCGAGTGTGAGGAGGTGGCCCATCTTGTCGCGCTTGGTGCGCAGGTAGGCCCGGTTGCGCGCGGTGGGGGCGGTCTCGATGGGGAGGCGCTCCACCACCTGCAGGCCGTACCCCTCCAGCCCGACGATCTTCTTCGGGTTGTTGGTGAGGAGGCGCATCTTGCGGACCCCCAGGTCGCGCAGGATCTGGGCGCCCAGGCCGTAGTCTCGCAGGTCGGGCTTGAAGCCCAGCTGGACGTTGGCCTCGGCGGTGTCGAACCCCTGGTCCTGCAGGTTGTAGGCCTTGAGCTTGTTGGCCAGCCCGATGCCGCGCCCCTCCTGGTCGAGGTAGAGGAGCACGCCCTTGCCGGCCTTCTCGATCTGCGCCATGGCGGCGTGCAGCTGGGGGCCGCAGTCGCAGCGGGCCGAGCCGAAGACGTCGCCGGTCAGGCACTTGGAGTGGACCCGCACCATGACGGCCTCGCCCCGCCGCCAGCGGCCCTTCACCAGGGCCACGTGCTGGTGCTTGTCCACGTCGTTCTCGTAGGCCACGGCGCGGAAGCCGCCCCAGGCGGTGGGCAGCGGCGCCTCGGCGGCGCGGTGCACCAGCGCGTCCTTCAGCATGCGGTAGGCGATCAGGTCGGCCACCGAGACGATGGGCAGGTCGTGGGCGGCGGCCAGCACCTCCAGCTCGGGCCGGCGGGACATGCTGCCGTCGTCGTTCATGACCTCGCAGATGACCCCGGCCGGCTTGAGGCCCGCCAGCCGCGCCAGGTCCACCGAGCCCTCGGTCTGGCCGGCCCGCACCAGCACCCCGCCGCGGCGGGCCCTGAGCGGGAAGACGTGGCCGGGCCGGGCCAGGTCGTCCGGGCGGCAGTCGTCGCGCACCGCCGTCAGGATGGTGTGGGCCCGATCCTTGGCGCTGATGCCGGTGGTGACGCCGGTCTTGGCCTCGATGGAGACCGTGAAGGCCGTGCCGAAGCTGCTGGTGTTGGCCCCCTCGTCCACCATGAGCGGCAGGCGCAGCCTGGCCACCTTCTCCTCGGCCAGCGACAGGCAGATGAGGCCGCGGCCGTGCTTGGCCATGAAGTTGACCGCCGCCGGCGTGACCTTCTCGGCCGCCATGCAGAGGTCGCCCTCGTTCTCGCGGTCCTCGTCGTCCACCAGGATGACGATGCGGCCGGCGCGCATCCACTCCAGCGCGCGCTCCACCCGCTCCACCGACTTGTCCGTCCCCACCTTCACGCCGTACCTCCGCCGTAGCCCCAGCCCGCCAGCGCCTCGGCGCCCAGGGGCGCCCACTCGCGCAGCCGCGCCACGTGGCGCGCCACCACGTCGGCCTCCAGGTTGACCCGGGTGCCTGGGCGCGCCAGGCCCAGGGTGGTGCGGGCCAGGGTCTCCGGGATGAGCGCCACCTCGAAGCGGTCGCGCCCGGCCGTGGCCACCGTCAGCGAGACGCCGTCGATGGCGATGGAGCCCTTCTCGGCCACCAGCGGCCCGAGCGCGGCCGGCAGGGAGAAGGTGAGGCGCGCCCCCTCCCCCTCCGCCACCCGCGCCAGCAGCTCGCCCACCGCGTCGACGTGGCCGGCCACCAGGTGGCCGCCCAGCCGGTCGGACAGGCGCAGCGCCCGCTCCAGGTTGACGCGGGTGCCGCTGCTCCAGCCGCCCAGGGTGGTGCGCGACAGGGTCTCGGGCACGGCGTCGAAGGAGACCAGCCCGCCCCCGCGCTCCACCACCGTGAGGCAGGCGCCGGAGCAGGCCACGCTCTCACCCAGGGCGAGGTCGTCGACCGGCAGGGAGGTGGGGCGCAGGGTGAGGCGGGCGCCGCCGGAGCGCGGCGAGAGGCGCTCGACCACCCCGACGTCGGAGATGAGCCCGGTGAACATAGGGGGCGGGATCCTAGACCCGTCCGCGGGGGCGCGCCAGCACGGGCTTGCCCTGCACCAGCAGGTCCTGGCCGAGCCGCTCCACCGAGACCTGCGCCAGCCGCAGGGCGTCGGACATGCGGGCCGGCGCCGCCGCCGGGCCCCAGCCGCGCCCGTCGCCCAGCACCACCGGCGCCAGGAAGAGCGCCAGGCGGTCCACCAGCCCGGCCGCCAGGAAGGCGCCGGCCACCGCCCCGCCCCCCTCCACCAGCAGGTGGGTCACGCCGCGGGCCGCCAGCCTGGTGAGCAGGTCGCGGAGGTCCACCCCGCCGGCGCCCCGGCGGCAGGCCAGCAGCTCGGCCCGGGGCTTCTCCCGCCTGGCCCTGGCCAGGGCGGCGGCCCCGGCGGCGTGGGCCACCAGGGTGGCGGCCGCCGAGCGCTGCCGGAACAGCCTGAGGGCCGGCGGGAGCGAGAGGCGGGTGTCGAGGACCACCCGCAGCGGGTCCCGGCCGCCGCCGCCGGGCAGGCGGGTGGTGAGGCGCGGGTCGTCCAGCGCCGCGGTGGCGCGGCCCACCAGCACCGCGTCCACCTGGTCGCGCAGCCGGTGCACCCAGGCGCGCGCCTCCGGGCCGCTCACCCAACGCGAGTCGCCGGCGCGGGTGGCCAGCCGGCCGTCCAGGGTGGCGGCCACCTTGAGCGTGACGTGCGGGCGGCCCGCCGTGATGTAGGTGAACCAGGGGGCGTTGAGGGCGTCGCACTCGGCCTCGAGGATGCCGCTGGCCACCACCACGCCCCCGGCCTCGAGGCGGCGCACCCCGCGGCCGTTCACCAGCGGGTTGGGGTCGGCCGAGCCCACGAAGACCCGGGACACGCCGGCCGCCAGCACCGCCTCGCTGCAGGGCGGGGTCCGGCCGTGGTGATCGCAGGGCTCCAGCGTGGTGTACAGGTCGGCGCCGCGGGCGCGGGCCCCGGCGGCGCGCAGCGCCACGATCTCGGCGTGCGGCCCGCCGGCGCGGGCGTGGTGGCCGCGGCCCACCACCCGGCCGCCCTTGACCAGCACCGCCCCCACCGCCGGGTTGGGGCTGGTGCGCCCCTGGCCGCGGGCCGCCTCGGCGAGGGCCAGCCGCATGAAGCGCTGTGCGTCCGGCCCGGCGCGGCGACCGCTCACGCGCCGCCCTTCCCGCCGGCCAGCCCCTCGAGCTCGCTCATGAAGTCGCCCACGTCCTCGAAGGACCGGTAGACCGAGGCGAAGCGCACGAAGGCCACCGGGTCGAGCGCGCGGAGGCGCGCCATGACGGCCTCGCCCACCACCCGGCTGGGCACCTCCTTCTCGCCCAGCTCCTGCACCTGCCGCTCCACCGCCGAGATGAGCGACTCGATCTGCGCCGCCGACACCGGCCGCTTCTGGCAGGCGCGCGTCAGCCCCTCCAGGATCTTCTTCCGGTCGAACGGCTCGCGGCGCCCGTCCTTCTTCACCACCGCCGGGAGGATCTCCTCGATCCGCTCGTAGGTGGTGAAGCGGCGGCTGCAGCCCAGGCACTCGCGGCGACGGCGCGTGGCCTGGCCCTCTCCCGCCTCGCGGGAGTCGACGACCTTGTCCTCCAGGTGGCCGCAGTAGGGGCAGCGCATCGGCGGGCCGTCACTGCCGGTCGGCGTACATGGGGAAGCTGGCGCACAGCGCCTTGACCTCGGCGCGCACCCGGGCCAGCGAGCCCTCGTCGGCCGGGGCGTCGAGGACGCGCCCGATGAGCGCCGCCACCATCGCCATCTCGGCCGTGCCGAAGCCGCGGCTGGTCAGCGCCGGCGTGCCGACGCGGACCCCGGAGGTGACGAAGGGCTTCTCGGGGTCCCACGGGATCATGTTCTTGTTGACGGTGATGCCGGCCTTGCCGAGCGCCTCCTCGGCCACCTTGCCGGTGAGCCCCTTGGGGCGCAGGTCCACCAGCATCAGGTGGTTGTCGGTGCCGCCGGAGACCAGGCGCAGCCCGGCCTCGAGCAGCCCCTCGGCCAGCACCTGGGCGTTGTCGAGGATGGCCTGCTGGTAGACCTTGAACTCGGGGCGCAGCGCCTCGCCGAAGGCCACCGCCTTGGCGGCGATGACGTGCTCGAGCGGCCCGCCCTGGATGCCGGGGAAGATCTGGCTGTTGAGCTTCTTGGCCAGGTCGGCGTCGCGGCAGAGGATGAGGCCGCCGCGCGGGCCGCGCAGCGTCTTGTGGGTGGTGCTGGTCACCACCTGGGCCACCGGCACCGGGTTGGGGTGCAGGCCGGCCGCCACCAGGCCGGCGATGTGGGCCATGTCGACCATCAGCGACGCCCCGACCTCGCGGGCGATCTCGGCGAACAGGTCGAACGCCAGGGTGCGCGGGTAGGCGCTGGCCCCCACCACCAGGATCTTGGGCCGGTGCTCCCGCGCCAGGCGGGCCACCTCGGCCATGTCGATCCGCTCGTCCGCCTGGTTCAGCCCGTAGGGGACGATCTTGAAGAGCTTGCCGGAGAAGTTGACCGGCGACCCGTGGGTCAGGTGGCCGCCGAAGTTGAGGCTCATGGCCACCACGGTGTCGCCCGGGGTGCCCAGGGCGAAGTAGGCCGCCATGTTGGCCTGCGAGCCGGAGTGCGGCTGCACGTTGGCGTAGGTGGAGCCGAAGACCCGGTTGACCCGGTCGATGGCCAGCTGCTCCACCTGGTCCACCACCTCGCAGCCGCCGTAGTACCGCTTGCCCGGGTAGCCCTCGGCGTACTTGTTGGTGAGCGGCGAGCCGGCCGCCTCCAGCACGGCCGGGGAGACGAAGTTCTCGCTGGCGATGAGCTCGAGCCCCTCGGCCTGGCGGCGGGTCTCCTCGCGGATGAGGCGGGCGACGTCGGGGTCGGCCTCGGAGAGGTGCGCGGTGGGCATCATGGGTGGGGGCTCCTCAAGGTGGCGGAAGGACGGGCGCTTTCATAGCGCGGCGGGCCCGGGATGGGCAACGGCGGCGCAGCGGTGCCGGCGGGCCACGCGCGCGACGTCTCCGCCCGGACGGACCGCCCTCGCTCAGTCCGGGCTCCGGAGGGCCGCCATCACCATGCGGCCGAGGGCCTCGCGGGTGAAGGGCTTCTCGAGCACCAGCGCCTGCGGCGGCACCTCGTGGAGGTGACGGTCCATGTACCCGGTGGCGAACAGGACGGGCAGCCCGGGGCGCAGCTCCGCGAGGCAGCTGGCCAGCGCCGTGCCCGGCATACCGGGCATCACCACGTCGGTGATCACCAGGGCCACCCCGGGCGCCTGGGCCAGCTGCAGGGCCTCCTCCGCCCCCTCGGCCTCCAGGGTCTGGAAGCCGCACTCGCCGAGCATCCGGACGGTGCTGCGGCGGACGCCGGGCTCGTCCTCGACCACCAGCACGAGCTGCCCGGCGCCGCGCACCTCGGCCGCCGGGGCCTCCGGCACGAGGTCGTCGGCGGCCACGTCCACGGCCTGGAAGAGGGCGTGGAAGGTCGAGCCGCGCCCCGGCGCCGACTCCACCTCGAGGCGCCCGCCGGCCTGCTGCACGATGCCGAAGACCGTGGCCAGCCCCAGGCCGGTCCCGCGCGTCCCCTTGGTGGTGAAGAACGGTTCGAAGAGGTGCGCCCGCACCTCGGGCTCCATGCCGGTCCCGGTGTCGGCCACCGTCAGGCAGGCCCAGCGGCCACCGCCCGCGGGGTCGTCCTGGTTGGAGGTGGAGATGCGGAGCGTCCCGCCGCCGGGCATGGCGTCGCGGGCGTTGACGGCCAGGTTGAGCAGCACCTGCTCCAGCTGCTGGGTGTCGATCCGCACCGTGAAGGGCGCCTCGACCAGCCGGACCTCGACCGCGATGTTCTCGGAGATGGTGCGGCGCAGGAGCCGCTCGAAGCCCGCCACCACCGCGTTCAGGGTGCACGGGCGCGGCTCGGCGCGCCCCTTGCGGCCGAAGGCCAGGAGCTGCCGGACCAGCGTGGCGGCCCGCTGGCCGGCCTCGGCCATGTCCCCGGCCATGGCCGTCACGCCCGCCGGCAGGCCCGGCTGCGTCTGCAGGTAGTCGCAGCCGCCCAGGATGACCACCAGCAGGTTGTTGAAGTCGTGGGCGATGCCGCTGGCCAGGCGCCCCACCGCGTCCATCTTCTGCGCCTGGAGCAGCTGCGCCTCGGCCTTTCGCCGGGCGGTCACGTCGAGCGCGATGCCGGTCACGCCGATGATCCGGCCGGCCTCGTCGCGGAGTGGCGCCCAGTGGCTCTCGAACGCCACCGAGCCGAAGTCGTTGAGCGCCATGAAGGTCTCGCCGGCCTTGGCGCGCTGGTAGTCGGCCAGCACGCCCGGGTGGGCGGCGTAGACCTCCTGGACCGTGCGGCCGACCACCTGGCCCGGGGCGAGCCCCAGCCCCGCCAGGCCGCGCCCCTCCGAGAGCGTGAAGCGATCGTCCGTGCCGATGGCCCACTGCACCAGCGGCACGCTGCGGACCACCGAACGGTACCGCGCCTCGCTCTGTCGCAGCGCCGTCGAGAGCGCCTCGTGCCGGGCCGCGGCGGCGCGCTCCTCGGTGACGTCCCGGCCGAGCGCCAGCATGTGACGGACGCCGCCGCTGACCTGGGCGCTGGCCGAGAAGGCCAGGATGCGGACGTCGCCGGCCGCGCCCCGCACCCGGACGTCGCGGGCCGAGACCACCTCGCCGCGCTCGACCGCCTGCCGGACGGCCTCGCGCTCCGCGGGGTCGACCCAGAGCCCCAGGTCCACCGTGCGCCGGCCGACGACCTGGGACTCCTCGAGCCCGTGCAGCTTCAGGAAGCCGTCGTTGCAGGCCACCAGCACCCCGGTGTCGAGCCGGGTCAGCGTGAGTGGCTCCGGGCTGGTCTTGAAGGCCAGCCGGAACCGCTCCTCGCTCTCGTGGAGCTCCAGCTGGCTCCTCCGGAGCCGCAGGGCCAGGCGGCGCGCCTCCCTCCAGGCCACGCCGGCGAGGAGCACCAGCCCGAGCGCGGCGCCCCCCAGGTACCAGCCGAGCGCCGGCACGGCCCCGTCGGGCGCCGCCGCGGCGAGGTGATAGGCCAGGCCGGCCTGGGCCACCACGTACGCCAGGACCGCCGCGCCGACCACCAGGACCGAGCGGCTGGCGACGTCGGGCCCCCTCGACGGCGCGGGGCCGTTCGACGCATCCGGTGGTCGCCTGGCGTGTGCGCTGGCAGACACCAGGGCACTCTAGACCATCCGGGCCGACCGTGACCGTGGGCCGGACGGGCCTCACGGCAGGCCCCCGAGCGCTCCGCGGAGTCAGCCCCAGGAATCGCCCTCGAAAGGGCGATCGGCGACACAACGCCGCACCCCGAGGCGCCCCGGGACGGGCCGGTCCCGGGAGGCCCCGACCTCGACCTCACCCCCGGCTTCGACCCCGCCCCGGGCCCGGCTAGGATGGCCCGGTGCACCCCCGCGTGGTCGTCACCCTCACCGCCGCCGACCTCGAGCGCGAGCGGCCCAACCTCACGCGCGGCTCGGTCGTCGGCGCGGGCGTGGCCGGCCTGGCGCGGGGCGCCTTCTGCGACGTCGATCTGGTCTTCCCCTCGGGCCAGCGGCTGACGGTGCCGGCCCGCGCCGTCCTGACCTCCGACACCGGCACCGTCTTCGCCTTCGAGGCCTTCGACCGCGAGGCGCTGGTCCGCCACCTGGCCGCCCCGGCCCCGGCGCCCGAGCCCGCGCCCTTCGACGAGGAGGTGGAGGGAGGCCGGGAGGACCACGCGCCGGCCAACGTCCAGGAGCGGCTCCGCGGCCTCTCGGTGGCCGAGCAGCTGCGCGTCGCCCGCGGCGGCTCCGTCACCGAGCGGGTCGTCCTGGAGCGGCTCTACGGCAAGATCGTCTGGGAGGCGCTGCTCAGGAACACGCACGTCACCGTCCCCGAGGTGGCCCGCCTGGCCAGGCTGGGCACTCTGCCCCGCCCCCTCCTCGAGCTGATCGTCGGGAACCCCGCCTGGCTGCAGGTCCCCCAGGTCCGCCGCGCGCTCCTGGCCAACCCCCGCCTCACGCCGGACATGGTCCACAAGGTGCTCGCGCTCCTCCCCCGCGACGAGCTGCAGCTCGTGCCGCAGATCACCGCCTACCCCGCGGCCGTGCGGCTCGCGGCGAAGGCGCTGGTCAAGCGGTAGGGCGGCTCAGCGGCGGTCGAGCGCGCCGAGCAGGTCGACGCGGCGGGCGTGCCGGCCGCCCTCGAAGGGCGTGGCCAGGAAGGCCAGCACGATGGCGGCCCCCAGCCCGCCGCCGGTGACCCGCTCGCCCAGGCAGAGCACGTTGGCGTCGTTGTGGGCGCGCGCCATGCGGGCCTCGTATTCGGTGCGGCAGAGCGCGGCGCGCACCCCGGCCACCTTGTTGGCGGCGATCGACATGCCGATGCCGGTGCCGCACACCAGGATGCCCAGCCGCGCCCGGCCACCGGCCACCGCCTCGGCCACCAGGCGGGCGTAGTCCGGGTAGTCCACGCTGTCGGCCGCGTGGGGTCCCAGGTCCTCCACCTCGCAGCCCGCGCCCTTCGCCGCCTTGACGGCCTCGGCCCGCAGGGTGAGCCCCGCGTGGTCCGAGGCAGCCACCACTCGATCCGCCATGCCTGCCTCCTGGGAAGGCGGGCATTCTGGCACGCCCGGGTCGCGCGGTCGCCCCCGGAGGAGGGGCGCCTTGCCTCCCCGGCGCCTGCTGCCCGGCGCCTGCTGCCCGGCGCCTGCTGCCCGGCGCAGGCCGTCAGCGCCCGCTGACCCTCTGGTGGGGCGGACGCCCCTCCCGAGTGGCCCGCCAGCCCGCGTCGCGGGTCAAGCACACGGACCACACAGCGGCGCCGGCCTCACCGGGCACCGCAGAAGGAGAGACGCGATGCGTTCCATGCCACATTCAGCGCTGGCCATCTTGGGTGCCGCCGCGCTGCTGGCCGCCTGCGGCGACTCGGGCAAGGGGCTCTCGGTGAGCGCCACCGGCCGGAGTCCGGGCGCAGCCGGCACCGGGCCGGCGGTGGCCTCGGTGGACGCCGGCAACGGCCTCACCATCGAGCGGCTTCGCCTGCTGGTGCGTGAGGTGGAGGTCGAGGGCTCGGCGGCCTGCGCGGCGGGACCAACCGGACCCACTGGACCGACCGGACCAACCGGACCCACGGGCCCGACCGGGCCGACTGGCCCCACCGGCCCGACCGGGCCGACCGGCCCCACCGGCACCGCACGCGCCGCAGGCGAGGCCCTGGCGCACGGCGGCTCGGGCAGCGGCTCCGGCGGGTCGGGGAGCTCCGACGACTCGGGTGACGATGACGGCGACGGGTGCGAGATCGAGGCCGGTCCGTTCCTGGTGGACCTCTCCGGCGCCGACCTGGCCAGCGGCGTCCACTGGGTGGCGGCGGTCGACGTGCCGGCCGGCACCTACCACGAGCTGAAGTTCAAGCTGAACACCCTGCCCGCCTCCAAGGCCGGCGCCGATCCCGGCCTGCTGGCCATGGCGGAGGCCCACGCCTCCATCCTGGTGGATGGCACCCGCACCACCACGGTGGCCGGTGCCACGGTCACCGCCCCCTTCACCTTCCAGACCTCCATGGAGGTGGCGCAGAAGCGCGAGGGGGCCATCGTGGTGGACCCGGCCACCGGCGCCAACGTGACCCTCGACGTGGACCCGTCGGGCTGGTTCAAGGCGGCCGACGGCAGCCTGCTCGACCCGGCCGACGCGACGGCGCAGGGCGCCATCCTGGCCAACATCCGGGCCTCCATCCGCGTGCTGCACGACGACGACGGGGACGGGGACGAGGACCACCACGGCTCCAGCGGCTCCGGCCGCTGACCAGCCTGGCGACTCCCCCACCACCGGGCCGGAGACGCCGACGCCCCCGTCCACGAGCCGTGGCGGGGGCGTCACCGTTTCGGGCGGGGCCGGTGCGGCGGGCCGCCCCGCGGGTCAGACCCGCTTGAAGACCAGCACCGCGTTGGTGCCGCCGAAGCCGAAGCTGTTCGACATGACCACGTCCAGCTTCTTCTGGCGGGCCACGTTGGGCACCACGTCGAGCTGGCAGGCCGGGTCCTGCGACTCCACGTTGATGGTGGGCGGCACCACGCCGTGAGCCAGGGCCAGGATGGCGATGACCGCCTCGGCGCCGCCGGCGGCCCCCAGCAGGTGGCCGGTCATCGACTTGGTGGAGGAGACCACCAGGCCGCCCGGGGCCTGGGCGTGGGCGCCGAAGACCTTGTTGATGGCCTGGCACTCGGCCACGTCGCCCTGCGGCGTGGAGGTGCCGTGGGTGTTGACGTAGCCCACCGACTCCGGGGCCAGCCCGGCGTCCTTGAGCGCCATCCGCATGGCCCGCTGCCCGCCCTCGCCCTCGGGCGCCGGCGAGGTGACGTGGTAGGCGTCGGCGGTGGCGCCGTAGCCGGCCAGCTCGCAGTAGATTCGCGCGCCGCGCTTCCGGGCGTGCTCGTACTCCTCCAGGATGAGGATGCCGGCGCCCTCGCCGGCCACGAACCCGTCGCGGTCCTTGTCGTAGGGCCGGCTGGCCTTCTCCGGGGCGTCGTTCCGCTCCGACATGGCGCGCGCCGCGCAGAAGCCGCCGATGCCGAGCGCCGTGATGGTGGACTCGCAGCCGCCGGTGACCATCACGTCGGCCATGTCGCGCTCGATGTACATGAGGGCGTCGCCGATGGAGTGGTTGCCTGTGGCGCAGGCCGACACCGGGGAGAAGTTGGGCCCCTTCATCCCGTAGCGCAGGCTGATCTGGCCCGGGGCCAGGTTGATGATCAGGCTGGGGATGAAGAACGGGCTGATCTTGCGGACGCCCTTCTCGGCGTAGATCTTGGCGGTCTCCTCGATGGTGCCGAGGCCGCCGATGCCGGCGCCGACGATGCAGCCCACCCGGTCGGCGTCCTCCTTGGCCATGTCCAGGCCGGAGTCGCGCATGGCCATCTCGGCCGCCGCCATCCCGAACTGGATGAAGCGGTCGTTGCGGCGGGCCTCCTTCTTGTCCATGAACTCGCCCGGCTCGAAGCCCTTGACCTCCCCCGCGATGCGGGTGGGGAAGGTGGAGCAGTCGAACTGGGTGATGGGCCCGACCCCGCTCTGGCCGGCCAGCAGCGCCTTCCACGAGGCCTCCGCCCCGACACCGACGGGGGAGATGAGGCCGATCCCGGTGACCACGACACGGCGCCTGCTCATGGAGACTCCTGCTGCGGCGAAAGAGGGGATCCGCGGGGCACGCCGCGCGCGCCCCCGGCCCGTGCTCGTCGCGCCCCCGGGCATCCCGGGGGGTGACGACCGCCCCTACTTCTTGCGGGCGGCGATGAAGTCGATGGCGTTCTGGACGGTCTTGATGTTCTCGGCCTCGTCGTCCGGGATCTCGACCTCGAACTCCTCCTCCATCTGCATGACCAGCTCGACGATGTCGAGCGAGTCGGCGCCCAGGTCCTCGATGAACCGGGAGGTGTTCTTGATCTCGTCCTCGCTGTTCCCCAGGTTCTCCATGATGATGGCCTTCACCTTCTGCTCGATCGATGCCGACATGGTGCTTCCTCCTCGGTGGTTGAGTCCGAGGCCGCTCACCGGCCCCGGGGTGCTTCGCCGCGGGAGACCCGCAGCTACATGTACATCCCGCCGTTGACCTTCAAGACCTCGCCGGTCACGTACCCCGCCTGGTCGCTGGCCAGGTAGCAGACCGCCCGGGCCACGTCCTCGGCCGAGCCGAGGCGCCCCAGCGGGATGCCCTCCTTCATCTTCTGCTTGGTCGCGTCGGGCAGCGCCGCGGTCATGTCCGTGTCGATGAACCCCGGCGTGACGGCGTTGCAGCGCACGTTGCGCGAGGCCAGCTCGCGGGCCACGCTCTTGGTGAACCCGATCAGGCCGGCCTTGGTGGCGGCGTAGGCCGACTGGCCGGCGTTGCCCATCTCGCCCACCACCGACGACAGGTTGACGATGGCGCCGCCCTTGGCCTTCATCATGGGGCGGGTCACGGCGCGGGTCAGGTTGAAGGCGCCGGTCAGGTTGACGTCCAGCTGCCGCTGCCAGTCCTCGTCCTTGAGCCGCATGAGGAGCTGGTCCACCGCGATGCCGGCGTTGTTGACCAGCACGTGCAGCCCGCCCAGGTCGGCCACCACCGCCTCGACCGCGGCGCTGCAGGCGGCCGGGTCGGCCACGTCGAAGCGGTAGAGCCGCGCCTGCGGCGCGCCGGCGGCCAGCACCAGCGCCAGGGCCTCGGCGGCGGCGGCCTCGTTGCCGGCGTAGTTGAGGGCCACCGAGGCGCCGCCCCGGGCCAGCTCCACCGCGATGGCGCGCCCGATGCCGCGCGAGGCGCCGGTGACCAGCGCCACCTTGCCCTTGAAGTCGAACATGATCAGCTCCCCCTCAGCGCGGCCAGGGTCTTCTCGAGCGAGGCGGCGTCCGACACCCCGAACGCCTCGATGGACGGGGCGATGCGCTTCACCAGCCCGCCCAGCACCGTGCCCGGGCCGACCTCCACCACCCGGGTGACGCCCAGGCGGGCCAGCGCCTCGACGCACTCGATCCAGCGCACCGGCGCGGTCACCTGCTCCACCAGCAGCGGCAGGGCGCGGGCCACGTCGGCGTTGGCGGTGGCCTCCACGTTGGTGACCACCGGCCGGAGCAGCGGCCTCCAGGCCACCTGCTGCAGCACCTGCTGCAGGCGCGGCTTGACCGGCGCCATGAGGGCGCAGTGGAAGGGGGCGGACACCGGGAGGGGCAGGACGCGCTTGGCGCCGGCCGCCTTGAGCCTGACCCCGGCCGCCTCCACCGCCGCAGCGGCCCCGGCGATGACGGTCTGCCCGGGCTCGTTGAAGTTGGCGGGCGAGACCACCAGCCCGGTCTCGGCGGCCACCTCGGCGCAGATGGCGGTCACCGCGGCCGGCGGCAGGCCCAGCACGGCGCTCATGGCGCCCTGCCCGGCCGGCACGGCCTCCTGCATGAAGGTGCCGCGGGCGCGCACCGCGCGGGCCGCGTCGGCCACCGAGAGGGCGCCCACCGCCACCAGCGCCGAGTACTCGCCCAGCGAGTGGCCCGCCACGAAGTCCGGCACCACGCCCGAGTTGGCCAGCACCGCGGCGGCCGCGGCCGAGACGGTGAGGATGGCGGGCTGGGTGTTGGCGGTCAGCTTGAGCGCCTCCTCCGGCCCCTCGAAGCACATGGTCGAGAGCGGCTCGCCGAGCGCGCCGTCCACCTCGTCGAAGACCTGGCGCGCCTCGGGGAAGCGCTCGGCCAGGTCCTTGCCCATGCCGACCTTCTGGGACCCCTGGCCGGGGAAGAGGAATGCCAGCTTGCTCATGATCTCGCTCCTGCCGCGCTCACCAGCGGATGACCGAGGCGCCCCAGGCCATGCCGCCGCCGATGGCCATGGTGAGGATGACGTCGCCCGGCTTGAACCAGCCGGCCCGGTTGGCCTCGTCGAGCGTCATGGGGACGCTGGCCGCCGAGGTGTTGCCGTACTTCTCCAGGTTCATCCAGCACTTCGAGGCCGGGACGGCGAGCCGCTCCAGCGTGGCGTCGAGGATCCGCTTGTTGGCCTGGTGGGCGATGACGTGGGTGACGTCGGTGGTGGTGAGCCCCTCGGCCGCCAGCACCTCGTTGCAGCTGTCGACCAGCGAGCGGACCGCCACCTTGTAGACCTCGCGGCCGTTCATGGAGACGTACTGGCGCTCCGCCGCCACCATCTCCGCGGAGATGGGGTCCTTCGAGCCACCGCCCGGCTGCAGCAGGATGTGCACCAGCGAGCCGTCGGTGTGCAGGCGGGTGGTGCAGATGCCGCGCTTCGGGTCGTCGGTGGGCGTGAGCACCATGGCGCCGGCGCCGTCGCCGAAGAGGATGCAGGTGTTGCGGTCCTTCCAGTTGGTGATGCGGGTCAGCGTGTCCACGCCGATGACCAGGGCGTTCTTGACCGCGCCCCGAGGCGACGAACCGGTCGGCCACCGCCAGGGCGTAGAGCGAGCCGGCGCAGGCGGCCGAGACGTCGAAGGCGAAGGCCTTCTTGTTGCCCAGCTTGCCCTGGACCACGGCGGCCGCGCTGGGGAACGGGTAGTCGGGGGTGATGGTGCCCACCACGATGCACTCCACGTCGGCGGCGGCCAGGCCGGCCATCTCCAGCGCCTTCCTGGCGGCCTCGACCGCCAGGTCGCTGGTGGCCTGGTCGGGCCCGGCGACGCGGCGCTCCTTGATGCCGGTGCGCTCCTGGATCCACTGGTCGGTGGTGTCGACCAGCTTCTCCAGCTCCGCGTTGGTGACGACCTTGGCCGGGGCGAAGCTGCCGGTGCCGACGATGAGCGAGCGCATGTCCGAGTCTCCCGTTCTCTAGGGGGCGAGCAGCGCCTCGGCCGGTGCCACGGCCGACGCGATCTCGTCGGTGAAGTGCGAGCGGGCCGCGTCGCGGACCCGGCGGATGGCGTTCTCCATGGCCAGGGCGTCGGAGCGGCCGTGGGAGATGAAGCCCACGCCGGCCACGCCCAGCAGGGGCGCGCCGCCGATCTCGCGCCAGTCCATGGAGCGCTTCATGCCCTCGAGGGCCTTCTTGGCGAGGAGACCGCCGATCTTGCTGGCGGTGGTGCTCATGATGGCCTTCTTGAGCAGCTCGCCGACCACCTTGGCGGTGCCCTCCATGGTCTTGAGCGCCACGTTGCCGGTGAAGCCGTCTGTGACGATGACGTCGAACTCGCCGGTCATGAGGTCGCGCCCCTCGCAGTAGCCGGCGAAGTCGAGGGCGGACCGCCGCAGCGCGGCGGAGGCGGCCCGGGTCAGGTCGGTGCCCTTGGTCTCCTCCTCCCCGTTGGAGAGGATGGCCACCTTGGGCCGTTGCACCCCGAGCACGCGCCGCGAGTAGACCGCCCCCATGAGCGCGAACTGCACCAGGTGGACCGGCTTGCAGTCCACGTTGGCGCCCATGTCGAGCAGCAGCGGCGTGCCCTTGAGGGCCGGCAGCACCGAGACGATGGCCGGGCGCTCCACGCCGTCCGGGCGGCCCAGCACGAAGATGGCGCCCGCCATGACCGCGCCGGAGTTGCCGGCCGACACCATGCCGCAGGCCGCCCCGGCCTTGACCAGGTCGAAGCAGACGCGGATGGAGTTGTCCTTCTTCCGGCGCATCGCCTGCCCGGGGTGGTCGTGGAAGTCGACCACCTCGGTGGCGTTGTGCACGGTGATGGGGAGCGACTTGGGCGCGTGGTGCTTGTGCAGCTCCTGGCGCACCAGCGCCTCGGGGCCCACCAGCACGACCGGCAGGCCCTTGCGCGCTGCGTTAATCGCACCCTGCACGATGGCGCTGGGGGCGTGATCTCCCCCCATCGCATCGACGGCGACGGGCGCGAGGCGCTCGCTCATCGAGGGCTACGTCGCGTCCGTGACCTGCGCGCCCTTGTAGGTGCCGCAGGAGGGGCACACGCGGTGCGGGAGCACAGGCTCCTTGCACTTCGGGCACTTGATGACGTTGACCCCCTTCAGCTTGAAGTTGGCCGCGCGGCGGCGATCGCGCCGCATGCTGGAAGTACGCTTCTTGGGAACGCCCACGTGATGCTCCTTCGTTCTCGATGCTTCGAATGGACTGCTACTGCAGCTTCACCTTGGCGAGGCCGGCCCACCGAGGGTCCGGCACCTTGCGGACGCAGCCGCACTCGCGCTCGTTCAAGTTCGTCCCGCAGACGCTGCACAGCCCCTTGCAGCCTTCCTGGCAGACCGGGTAGCCCGGCAGCGCCAGCAGCACCTGCTCCCGCAGCACCGGGTCGAGGTCGATGACCTTGCCGGTGTAGACGTCTTCCTCTGCCGCCTTGGCGTCGAAGCTGCCCGCCACCGGGTGGTGCGACCGGTCCTCCGCCGCCCCGCCCTCGTCCTGGTACTCGTCGGCCGGCACCATGGTGAGGACGAACTCCACCGGCACGTCGGCGGTCACCGGGGTGAGGCAGCGGCTGCACTCGGCGGCCAGCTCGGCCCGGGCCGAGGCCTTGACCAGCACCCGCCGCTCCACCTTCTCGAGGCGGACGTCGACGTGGGCCGCGCCGCGCGCACGCCAGCCGGACCGGTCGCCCTGGACCATGGAATCGAGGTCCTGGCGGGTCACGTCCCAGCGCCGGTCCAGGCCGGCTTCTTTGATTTCATCAATATTGACGCGCATTTGCGCTGCTTTTCCGGGGCGTAAAGGGGGCTCATTATAGGGAGCGACCCCCGCAAGTCAAGGCGCGCCGGGCCACCGGGGTGACCTGGTGCGTCAAACGCCGCCCGCGGCCCTACGGCTTGACCAGCCCGCGCGCCACCGCGAGGAGCGCCGCCTCGGCCTTGGTCGAGACGTCCATCTTCTCGTAGATGCGCTTCACGTAGGTCTGCACGGTCCCCTCGGCGATGCCGAGCGCCTGCGCCACGTCGGCGTAGGTGTGGCCGTGGACCAGCAGCTGCAGCACCTCGAGCTCGCGCTTGGAGAGCGCCGGGCCGGCGGAGGGCTTCTGGTCGGGGGCGTCGCCGCGCAGCTCGGAGAGCAGCACCTTGGCGGCGCGGGGGCTGATGGGGGCGGCCTCGCCCGAGAGCACGTCCTCGACGGCGCGGGCCAGGTCGGAGGCGTGGAAGGGCTTGAGGATGTAGCCGGCCGCGCCGCAGCGCATGGCGTTCAGCACCCGCGCCGGGATGTCCACCGCGGTGAGGGCGATGCAGGCCGTCTTGGGGAGGTCGCGGCGGATGGTGGCGATGACGTCCTCGCCGCTCATCTTGGGGAGGCCGAGGTCCACCAGCGCCACGTCGGGCCGGGTCTGGCGAGCCAGCGCCACGCCGTCCTCGCCGGTGGCGGCCGTGCCGACCACCTCGAACCCGTGGGAGGTCAGCACCTGGGCGATGAGGCGTGAGACGGCCTCGTCGTCCTCGACCGCGATCGCCCGAATTGCCATGCGTTTACCCCTGGAGCAGCCGCCCCTCACCTCGGGCGGCCTCGATACCTACCAGCCGGCCCCGATCGAGGCAACGGCGCACTCGGGTCCACCCGGGTGGCGTCACTCCTCGGTGCCGACCTCGTCGTGCTCGCCGTACCCCTGCAGGTCGAAGGCGATGGCCAGCAGGTAGAGGGCCAGCGAGGCGGTGCCGAAGAACTGCCCCAGGCTCATGGCCAGCACCAGCAGGAAGGGGCCGGGGAAGAGGATGGAGGCCACCATCAGGCCCAGGGACACCAGGGTCATGAAGGTGGAGACGAGGACCAGCCGGCGGATGGTGATCTTGGTGATGGCGAGCATGGCCTACTCCTTCTTCTCGCCGGCGTCGCCGGCCTGGGCCTCGGGCTTCTTGCCGTTGCCGCCGTGCGCGAAGGCGCGCGGGTGGATCTTCTCGCCGCCGTGGCAGTCGATGCACTTGGCGTCGCCCTTGCGGATGTCCTCCAGCATGCCCCCGTGGTCCTCGACCTTGAGCCAGCTCACGGCCTCCGTGGAGTGGCAGCGGGTGCACATCTTGTTCTGGAAGGGCTTGTAGAGGTGGATGGGCGGGCCACCCTCGCCGAGCGGGCCGGTGTTGCCGTACTCGGTGACGTACATGAAGAGGTGCTTCATGCCGTTCATCTTGGTCGAGATGGCGCCGAAGATCTGGTAGTCGGCGTGGCAGGTGTAGCAGGACTCGTGGCCGAAGGTGCTGTTCCGGCTGTGGATCGAGGCCAGGCTGGTGGAGGTCGGGTCGGCCGCGTCCTGCGTGTAGGGCAGCATGACGTGGCAGGAGCCGCAGAACTCGCGCTTCAGCGTGTACTCGAACCCGGCGATGTTGCCCGCCAGGGCCACGGCGAAGGGCATGACCCCCAGGCCGAAGAGCAGGACGATCTTGGTGGAGCGTCCCAGGCTCGGCCGCTTGACCAGGTACCAGGCCAGGATCGCGATGGAGATCAGGGCGGAGACGAGCGCCGCCAGGCGAAGGACGTCTTCGGTGGAGTGAAGTTCGTGCACGGTGCGGCGTTCTGTAGCATGTAGGTCCGTGAGGGTTCAACCCTCTTGGTGCTTGCGCGCTGGGGTTTGTACGCACCGTGAACCGGGGCAGGCGCAGCCGTTTCGGGCGGGTCGGCGGCCCCCTGCCGGCTGCGACCCACGGTGCGGCCACCCTCCCCAGGCGGGCGCCCGCGCGACCCGCCGCGGCGCCGCCGGGCAGGCCAGGGATGCCCCCGAACCGACTTGCCTTTCGGGGAGGGATGCCCTAGATACCCCGCTCCACGCGCGGTTAGCTCAGCTGGATAGAGCGTCGGCCTCCGGAGCCGAAGGCCACAGGTTCGAATCCTGTACCGCGCGCCACTTCCGAGGCCGGAACTTGCGAGGGATTCCTCGACGGGTTCCGGCCTTTTGTACTGTGGAATACCCCACAGGTGGACCAAAGGCCCGCGAACGGAGGCCGCTCGGGGGCCGGTGGTCAGGGCTTCGCGCAGGCCGTGCAGATGGCCTCGCACTGGCCCTGGGTCGGGTCCCTGACCGAGGCGCACTGCACGTCCGACGCGGCGGATTCCGAGCGCACGGCGCCTGAGCACCCGCTGCCTCCCGCGTTGCTGCACCCCGCCGCCCCCGGAGCATTCGCCTCCACGACGACCCCGCCCGTCGCGGCGCAGGCCACCATGTTGGTGGTGCTGCCGTCGGCGTTCGAGCGCACAGCGTCGACACGCCAGGTGTTCCCGTTGGGCTGGCACCTCGACAGCGTCGCCTCGATGAGTCCCTGGCAGGTGAAATCCAGCGTTCGCTGGGTGAGGCGCTCGCAGGCACCTGCGCCGTTGCATACGTTGCAGACGGAGGCCGAGGTGCACGGCACCCCCCTGGCCACCGGCCGGCCGACGCATCCGCCATCACCATCGCAGGTGTCTGGCGACGTGCAGCTGTTCCGGTCATCGCACGGGACGCCCGCCGGCAAGGGCTCGCGCAGACAAGCGCCCGATGCCGGGTCGCAGAAGGCGGCGTTGCATGAGTCGGTGCCGGGGCAGGTCTTGACTCGCCCCAGCACGCAGGCGCCGGCTTGACAGGAGTACGCGGCGCATCGGTCGTCGCTGTGGCACGGACCCGGCCGAGGGTCCCCTCCCTCACACGCCCCCGTTCGAGGATTGCAGACCTGGGCCGTGGTGCACTCGGTCGCCAGAGCACAGGGTCCACAGCGCTTCCGCGGCGGCGGGCCCTCCCAGGCGGCCTCGACCTGCCAGACGCCGGAGGCGGGGACCGTGCCGCCTGGGTCGATGAAGCCAAAGTAGGGCTCGGACTTCGCGTAGGCGAGCCCCTCCGGTCCGGTGGGGAGCATGGGGGTCGCGGTGAGTCCCGGGACGCTCGGTCCAAAGCCCATCTCCACCGGCGGCGGGGCTTGGTGAACTTCGAACGGGCTGCAGGCCGTCTCGGGCGGGTAGAACTCGTTCATCCCGCAAGAGCTGGAGCAGAAGGTTCCCTGGGCGTGGGTCTCCTGATGGCATGACCCAAAGCCGTAGTCGGTGACCGCCAGGTGGAAGGGATCAGCGAGGTGCGACACCAGGGGGAGCGCGCCGCCGAAGGCTGCCGAGAGGGCCTCTGCCAGGCCCTTCGCCTCGGAGAAGGTGCAGGCCAGGGACTGGTCCGAGGTCCACCCGGCCGAGGCCGTGCAAGTGGGCGGTACGACATAGTTCCCTTCCTCGTGGCGGCTCGAGCGTTGGCTCCCGACGAGGGAGATGTCGCTCATGAAGCCAGATCCCGCGTGAACACGTGCGAACCCGTCATGCGAGCGCGAGTAACTGCCGGTCACGTTGCTGGTCCAGTAGCCCGGGTTCACCTCGTCCCAGGAGCCGGTCCCGCCATAGGCGTGTAGCCACCTCACCGCCCAGGCACCCACGTCGGGGCACTCGTTGCAACCCACGGCGCAGGCGGCAGGAGCGCAGTAGGCCGCTTCGGCCGCGAAGCGTCTTCCGGCCAGGCCACCCGTGGCGGCGTCCGAGCCACCCACCGCACCCTTGACGCCCGCCAGGGTCGTGTCGGGCGCGCCGAGCGCAGCGGCCAGGGACTCGGCCGAGTAGAGGTCGCGCAGGAAGAGGTCCGGGTCTGCGGGAACCCCCATCGCGACGAGCGAAGTGGTTGCGCTCTCGAGGTACTGTCTCGCCTGCGAGCGGTACACCGCGGGAGTGGCGAGGTGGCAGCCGGGCGCGCCCGCGCAGGGCTCGGCGAAGGCGATGGCCGCGAGGGTCTCCGCCCCGAACGCCAGGTCGAGCAGCGCACCAGCGGCTGCCGGTGCCGCGGGAGGCCAGGAGAATTCACCTGCAAGGAGCGCGGCCGCGACGTCCACGAGCTCGTGCCGCCCCAGCCTGATGAGGTTCGTCTCCGCGCCGTCGGGGCCGCCGGACTGGGCCCCGACGAGCGCTGGGGGTCCACCCAGGGACGTGCGGACGAACGCGGCCCGCTCGGGGTGGGAGCGAGGAGCGGCGAACCGGACGCGCAGGCGCCCGGGCCGTGCGAGCTCTAGGCCGGCGGGCTCGAGCTCGATGCCCGGGCCGACCGAGCTCGACAGCTCCGATGCGCCAGCGGCCAGACCGCGGAGGGTCACCCAGGTGGCGCGCTGCAGGGCCCACCCCGGGATGATCAGCGTGATGGTGTTGCCAAGGCCGTCGCTGACCACCAGCTCGGCCCCGAGCGATGCGTCGACCCGCGCGCTGACCTCCCGGGGGGCACTCGACCTGCAGGCGCCCGCGGCGCACGTTCCCCCGGCGCAGGCCAGGCCCTCCTCGGCAGCGGTCGCCACGCACTGGCCGGAGGCGGGGTTGCAAGTGCCGCTGGCGAGGCAGTCCGTCGAGCCGGCGCAGACGACCGCCTCCCCGGCGCGGCAGGCGCCGGCCACGCAGTGGTCTCCCTCCGTGCACGCGTCCGAGTCGCTGCACGAGGTCCCATCGCGGAGCGCGGCGCCGACGCAGCGGCCGGTGGCCGGGTCGCAGGTGGCTGCGACGTGGCAGGCGTCGGCCGAGGCGCAGGTCACGTGGCGAGCGCCCAGGCACGCTCCGAGGAAGCAGGCGTCCTCGAGCGTGCAGGCATCTCCGTCGTCGCAACGAGAGAGATCGGGAAGCGCCGGACTGCTGCAGTTGCCGGTCGCAGGATCGCAGCGCCCGGCCGCGTGACATGGCCCCGCGGGCGCGCACGTCACGCCCGTGCAACGCCCTTCGTCCTGCTCGCCGCCCACGCACCCTCCCCCACAGGCGAGCGCCCAGGCGAGCGCCGTGATCCGCCGCCACCTCGAGTGTCCGGTGTCGCGATGCCCGACCATGGAGTGCCCCCTGCCGGCCAGTGGGTGTCTCAGCGGCGCCGCAGCACCCGCATCGACGTCATGGAACCTCACTGAGACTGAGAGTGCCAGTGTGGCCGTGGCCGAGGTGGGAGGACAAGTCGCGGCAGCTTGGCCAATAGGGTTCTCGCGGAAGGGGCAGGCTTCGGCTTCGGACCGCCTGCACGCTCCCCCGCCCTACACATCCGAAGCGATATCGCTTCGTGCGTGTGAACTGCCGCCAGCCGGGCCGGCCAAGGGAACCTGGGCCTGGCCGCGGTACCCGTACCGGCACTGGCCTGGCGCGGCAATCCACCTCCGTCCACCGGGCACGGAACGGTCGCGGGTTCGACCGCGCTTGACCCACCATCCCGCAATCCACTACCGATCGTGAACCTGCCTGGCAGGCCACCACCTCGGTGGGGGAGCCAAATGAGGCCGACGAACCAACTCGTGGCGATGTGCGCGGCAGCGGCGATGGTGGGAGCCGTGGCCTGTGGAGGCGGCGGCGATGACGCCGCCGGCGGCGCACTCCGGGCGGCGATGCAGGGCAACTGGAGCAGGTGCGAGGTGGGCTTCGGCACCTCCTACAAGATCGGCCTGGTGGTCAGCGGCAGCGGCTTCACCCAGTCCTCCCGCTCCTACGCCAACGAGACCTGCACCGGCACGGGCACCGAAGAGGGCTCCGGCGCAGGCACCCTCGCCTTCGGTGCGGCCCTCACCACGTTCCTCGGCGGCGCTCCGGTCACGGCCTACGAGCTCACGGCCACCACCGGCGTCGGGACCTTCTACGACCTCGTCTACGTCGACACGGCCGCCACCCCGGATCTCCTCTACACGGGCGACTCGAGCGGCGCCAACGACGGCAGCACCCCGGCCCTGCGGCCCACGGTGCTCGACGAGGCCTTCGTCCTGACGAAGCAGTAACTGGAGGCCCCGTCCCAGAGAAGTGGAGGCCCCGTCCCGGGAGGCCCCGTCCCAGGAGGCCCCGTCCCAGGGAGGCCCCGTCCCAGAGAAGTTGTCGTAGCGCACCCGGCACGCCCGCGTACACCGAACGTATCGTGCGCCGGGAGGCCACCGACCAACCGGGGCGCGGCTCCTCAGGCCACCATGCGGCGGCGAAGCGGGTCCTCGCTCGACCGATTCCCGTTGGAGCCTCCGCCGTTGGCGGGGCTGCGCCAGCACCACCAGGCGAGGCGCAGCGGCGCTTCGCCTCATGATGCTGTGCAGGTCCGGAACCTGGACCGTCAGGCGCTCGATGCGCAGGCCACCCCGCACCACTGGCGCATCCCGTAGGTCCCGTCCGGGAAGACCACCTCCCGCGCGCCGGCCTTGAAGGCTCTCCAGGCCTCCCGGTACTCCGCCAGGAAGGCCTTGAGCCGCCCGATGGCCTCCAGGCGCTTCCACTTGTCCCGGCTGGCCACGCGCGGCTTCAGTCCCCGCCGCGGCTCGCCGGGCGCCGGCCTCGCGAACGGGCTCTGGGCGAGCACCTTTCGCGCCCCCATGAACGACCGTCCCGCCTCGGCCAGCTCACGGGCGGCGCGGTCCTCACGCTCGGTGAGCGCATCGGCGAGGCGTCGCCGCAGCGCCTCGACCGATCCGAGTCCCTTCGGGCAGACCAGCTTGAGCGGCGCGGTCCTGGGCGCTGGTCCTTCCTTGCGGAAGTAGTGGTCGGGGCGCCTCACCTCTCGCGTACCGGCCCCGACCGTCGAGGGCGCCGACCACAGCCCGGGCCACTCCGCCCCTCGCCGCACCAGGCCGGCCGCCACGGGGTTCGCCAGCACGTAGGCCATCTTGTCGAGCACGTCCTCGGCGGACTGCAGCGCCACGGCGCTGTAGGACCCGGGCGCCCAGAAGGACTCCCACCGCCCGAGCGCCGCGTTGAGCGCCCGCGCCACCGTGGAGCCCAGGTCCCGCTGGAACTCCGGCAGCAGGCCGCGCGGGTCGGTGAGGACGCAGTGCCAGTGGTTCGAGAGGACCACGTAGGCGTGGAGCAGGATCCCGTACTCCTTCGCCTTGGCGGCGAGGACGTACTCGAACACCGCGTTCACCAGCGGCGACGGCCGGAGCAGGAGCATCCGGCCGAAGCAGCGTCGCGAGATGAGGTAGGTGACGCCGGGCAGCACTTGTCGCGGTGCGGTCATGTACCTTCGGCATCGCACGGAGCGTACCGGAGGCCAGCCCGAGTGGTTCAGATGGGTTGGAGCGATGGCTGGCGCTTGCTGGTCCGCGCCGCGGACCAGAGGGTCCGCGGAAACGTCTCTGGGACGGGGCTTCCGGGCTTCCGAACGTCTCTGGGACGGGGCTTCGACCCGGCCGAGCCACCCGACACGAAGCCGTGCCGGTCCTCGTCGGGGTCGAGGACCAGGTGCGCTGGCCGCCTCGAGGTCCTCGCCGGCATCGCCGGGCCAGTGGTCGCGAGGTGCGGCCTCGATCACCGCGGTCTGCCTTGACGCCGAGAGCCCGGTGATCCGATTGTCGCTCTCCCGGGAGGGGCGCAGCGAACGGTACGTCCTCTGAAAGGAACCCTATTGAGTGAGCGCCCGACCCGCGAGGATGCAGTGGTCGACACGGCCGCCTTGTCGCCCTTCGGACGGGAGGACGAGGTCCTCGCGCTGAGGGAGCGGCTCGCATCGCTCGAGGCGCAGCTCCTGGAGGCGGGGCGGAGCCTCGAGACGGCCGTGGAGCAGGCCAACCGGTCCGCGCTCGCGGCCGAGATCGAGGCCATCGAGGTCCGGCAGCTGCTCAACGTCTCGCACGACGCCCTGTGGGTCGTGGACGGCGCCTTTCGAATCCTCCGCGTCAACGGCGCCATGGCCAGGCTCGTCGGGGAGGGGCCCGAGCGGCTCAAGGGGCGCCGCTGCAGCGAGGTGTTCTCGTACGGCCTGTGCGGGACGCCCGACTGCCCGGTGACGCGCCTGAGGGACGGCGGCGACCTCCTCGAGAAGGACGTCGAGGGCGTGAGCGCCCCGGGCATGCACTTCATCGCCAGCGCCGCTCCGTACTACAGCCTCGACGGCGAGGTGTGCGGAGCGGTGGCGTCCTTCAAGGACATCACCGACCGCAAGCGGGCAGAGGAGGAGCTGGCCCGACTGGCCACCCGCGACGGGTTGACGGGGCTGTTCAACCGCCGGCGCTTCGACGAGACGCTCCAGGAGGAATGGGCGCGCGCCCGGCGCGACCGCACGCCGCTGTCCGTGGTGATGGCCGACGTCGACCACTTCAAGCTCTTCAACGACGCCTACGGTCACCAGGCCGGCGACGCGTGCCTGCGCCAGGTGGCCGAGGCGCTGCAGTCGCGGGTCAGGCGCCCAGCGGACCTGGTCGCTCGGTACGGCGGGGAGGAGTTCGTGATCCTGCTGCCCTCGACCCTCCGGGAGGGCAGCCTCATCGTCGCCGAGGCCGCGCGCGCAGCGGTCGCCGGGCTGGGAATCCCGCACGCGCGCTCCACCGCCGGTCCGGTGGTCACCCTGAGCCTCGGCTGCGCGACCAGATGCCCGGGCGGCGGCGAGGCGCCCACGGAGCTCGTCGAGCAGGCCGATCGGGCGCTCTACGAGGCCAAGCGCGCCGGCCGAAACCGGGTGGAGGCCGGCAACCCGCGGGCCTGAAGGGGGAAGGGCCGGGCGCCCCGCCCTCGTGGACGAGGACGTGCAGGTGGTGGCGCACCCGGAGCCGACGGCGGAGGGGACAGGGTGATCCGGCCGGGCCGAGGCTGGGGGAAGCGGTGCCGGATGCGGTGGAAGCGGTGCCGGGAAGCGGGAGGCCCCGTCCCAGAGAAGTTGTCGTGGCGCACCCGGCACGCCCGCGTACACCGAACGTATCGTGCGTCGCGAGGCCACCGACCAACTGGAGGCGCGGCTCCTCAGGCGACCATGCGACGGCGAAGCGGGTCCTCGCTCGACCGATTCCGGCTGGAGCCGCCGCCGGTGGCGGGTCTGCGCCAGCACCACCAGGCGAGGCGCAGCGGCGCATCGCCTCATGATGCTGGGCAGGTCCGGAACCTGAGCCGTCAGGCGCTCGATGCGCAGGCCACCCCGCACCACTGGCGCATCCCGTAGGTCCCGTCCGGGAAGACCACCTCCCGCGCTCCGGCCTTGAAGGAGCTCCAGGCCTCTCGGTACTCCGCCAGGAAGGCCTTGAGCCGCCCGATGGCCTCCACGCGCTTCCACTTGTCCCGACTGGCCACGCGTGGCTTCAGGCCCCGCCGCGGCTCGGGTCCGCGGAAACGTCTCTGGGACGGGGCCCCGAAGCAGCGTCGCGAGATGAGGTAGGTGACGCCGGGCAGCACTTGTCGCGGTGCGGTCATGTACCTTCGGCATCGCACGGAGCGTACCGGAGGCCAGCCCGAGTGGTTCAGATGGGTTGGAGCGATGGCTGGCGCTTGCTGGTCCGCGCCGCGGACCAGAGGGTCCGCGGAGACGTCTCTGGGACGGGGCTTCCGGCTGGGACGGGGCTTCCGGGCTTCCGTCGTTGGTGGCGGACTCTCTGTCGCACCCGCGCCGGTTCACCGCGCGGAGTCGCCCTCACCGGGCTGAGACAACGGGGCGCTTGCCGGACCCGGATCAGAGGCCGACCCTGAGTCGCAGGGTAGCTTCGTGAACTGCAAGGAGGTCGCCATGATCCGTCGCAGCCCCGCCGTTCCCGTCGCCAGGTCACCGCGGCTCACCAGGGCAGGTCCCCTCGCAGTGCTCGCCTCCGCGCTGCTCGTGGCAGCGGCCTGTGGCTCCAGCAAGGACACGCCCGAGATCACTCCGATCACGGGCACCTTCGATGTCACCTCCATCGACTGCAACGGTATGGCAGCAGGGGTGCCGGCCGATCTCACGGCGCGCATCGTGTCGGGGAGGAGCTACACCTTTGCGTTCAATGCCGATGGCAGCAGGATGACCGTCGCGTTGGCCGACCCTTCATGCACCTGGGGCATTTCTCACAATGTGGCTTACAACTCCGACACGAGGTTCAGCGTCACCGAAGTCGGGTCATTCGCCTGTGCCCCATCGGCGGCAGCCTGCGCTGCGCTCATCGCCGTCGAGAATCCCGGCGACCTAGACATCTGCGGGAAGGTGGCCAGCACCTTTTCGACCGCCCTCGATCATGGCACCGTCCCGCAGAGCACCGGTGGAACGATGATCCTGAGCTTGGTTGGCGACACAGCGTGCAGCCAGAACGGTGGGACCAATCCCTTGAGGTTCGTCCTGACGCGGCGATAGATCGCGGCTGGTTACCGCCCGCCCGGCGGGAGAAGCGCGGGCGGTCCAGGAGGCCCCGTTCCAGAGAAGTTGTCGTGGCGCACCCGGCACGCCCGCGTACACCGAACGTATCGTGCGTCGCGAGGCCACCGACCAACCGGAGGCGCGGCTCCTCAGGCCACCATGCGGCGGCGAAGCGGGGCCTCGCTCGACCGATACCGGCTGGACCCGCCGCCGTTGGTGGGTCTGCGCCAGCACCACCAGGCGAGGCGCAG
This sequence comes from Anaeromyxobacter sp., assembly GCA_016718565.1. NCBI lineage: Bacteria > Pseudomonadati > Myxococcota > Myxococcia > Myxococcales > Anaeromyxobacteraceae > Anaeromyxobacter > Anaeromyxobacter sp. Next base: position 683,983 of record JADKCZ010000002.1, read on the forward strand.
CGGCGCTTCGCCTGATGATGCTGGGCAGGTCCGGAACCTGGACCGTCAGGTGCTCGATGCGCAGGCCGCCTCGCACCACTGGCGCATCCCGTAGGTCCCTTCCGGGAAGGCCACCTCCCGCGCTCCGGCCCTGAAGGTTCTCCAGGCCTCCCGGTACCCCACCAGGAAGGCCTTGAGCCGCCCAATGGCCTCCACGCGCTTCCACTTGTCCCGACTGGCCACGCGCGGCTTCAGGCCCCGCCGCGGCTCGGATCCGCGGAAACGTCTCTGGGACGGGGCCCCCTGGGACGGGGCCCCCGCTCGCGCAATCTCGCGCAGCGGCTCCCGGCGACCCTGTAGCCTCCGTGCCGTGTAGCCTCCGAGCCGTTGCCCGCGGCCCCAAGCCATGCCAGCGTCCGCCGCATGGCCCGAACGACCGCCGTTTCGCCCGCCGCCTTCCGGGGCTTCGCCGACGCCCAGGGCGACTTCTTCCTCGCGCTCGCGCTCCACAACGACCGCGACTGGTTCGGGGCCCACCGCGCCGAGTACGAGGCCGGCTGGGCCGCGCCCATGGCGGCGCTGCTCGACGAGGTGCAGCGGGGACTGCGCGGCGCCTACGGGAAGCGGGCGCTCGGCGCGCCCAAGGTGTTCCGCCTCCACCGCGACGTCCGCTTCAGCAAGGACAAGTCGCCTTACAAGACCCACGTGGCCGGCTGGATCCCGCTGGACGTCGGGGGCACGCCCGACCCGGGCGCCACGCCGGCCGCCTTCTACCTGCAGGTGGGGGTGGAGGAGCGCTTCACAGGGAGCGGCTCCTGGATCCTGAGCGGGGACGCGCTGAAGCGCTACCGGGCCGCCGTGCTGGACCCGAAGCGCGGCGCCGTGCTGGTTCGCCGGCTCGCGGCGCTCAACGCCGATGGCTTCCGGGTCTCGGCCGGCGCCACGCTGGCGCGCGCGCCGGCCGGGGTGGACCCGGCCCACCCGCGCGCCGAGCTGCTGCGGCTCAAGGGGCTGGTGGTGGATCCCGGAGAGGTGCCGGCCAGGCTGCTCACCCGGCCCGCGCTGGTGCCCTGGCTCGTCGAGCGCGCCCGCGCCGCCGCGCCGCTGGTGAGCTGGCTCGCCGACCACGTGGCGTGAAGCATGGTCAGGGCCGCGGTCTGAATCAGTTTCCAGGAGGCACGCGCTCGGACCAAGACGGCGGGGTGGAGGCCCTACCCGCTGAAGAACACCTTCATGAGGAGATCAGCGCTATCGAACCTGCCCATGCCGGCATGTGCTCGGCCGCAACGGCTTCTTGGTCGCGGTGGCCCCGTCGCGTGATGAGGTAGGTGACGCCGGGCAGCACTTGTCGCGGTGCGGTCATGCAACTCCGGCATCGCACGGAGCGTGCCGGAGGCCGGCCCGAGTGGTTCAGATGGGTTGGAGCGATGGCAGAGGCCCGATGGTCCGCGCCGCGGACCAGGCGGTCCGCGGAAACGTCTCTGGGACGGGCCCCCCCGGGACGGGCCCCCCGCGGCCCCCCCCCCGGCGGCAATCGGCCGCGGGGACGGCCGGCGCCCGGGGTTGTGCTGGCGTGGCCCGGGTGACACATAGTGCCCATGCGCCTCCGAACCGCCCGTCTCGCCGCCCCGCTCGTCGCCGCCCTGCTGGCCCTGCCCGCCGCCGCCCGCGCCGCCACGCCCTGGATCGACCTGGAGACCGGCGGCGCCTGGGGCATCTACAACGACGTGCGCATCCCCGGGGACTCGGGCACCCCCTTCTCGCTCACCGACGACCTCGCCACCAGCCCGGCGCCCTACACCCGCGTGCGGGTGGGCGTCACCATGGGGCGCCACGAGATCTCGGCGCTCTACGCGCCGCTCAGCCTCTCCGCCCAGGGGGTGGCCCCGGCGGACATCGACTTCAACGGCCGCACCTTCGCCGCCGGCGCGCCGCTGCGCGGCACCTACCGGTTCGACTCCTACCGGGTCGGCTGGCGCTACCGGGTGCTGCAGGGCGGCGCGGTCGACGTGGCGCTGGGCGTCACCGCCAAGATCCGCGACGCCGCCATCACCGTCTGCGACGCCACCTGCTCGGTCCGCTCCAACACCGGCTTCGTGCCGCTGGCCTCCTTCATGGTGCACTGGCGCTTCGCGGAGCGCTTCGGCCTGCTCCTCGACGGCGACGCGCTGGCCGGCGGGCCGGGCCGGGCCGAGGACGTCACGCTGGCCCTCACCTGGGAGGCGGCCCCCAACGTCACCGCCCGCGCCGGCTGGCGCTTCGTCGAGGGCGGCGCCGACACGGCCTCGGTCTACAACTTCGCCATGATCTCGTACCTGGGGGGCGGCCTGACGGTCCGCTTCTAGGGCAGGCCCTCCGCCTCGCCGGTCGCAGCAGCGCCAGTTGCCGCGAGGCTCCCGTCAGCCCCAAGATGGGGAACCGAACGCCTTTCCCCCGGTCCACCGCACCCTCCCAGGAGCCTCCATGCGCCACCTGCACGCCGCCGCCCTCGCCGCCACCCTGCTCCTCTCCGCCTGCGGTGAGTCCGAGGGGGACGAGGGGGCCACCATGCTGCCCGGTTCGGACTGCCTCTCCTGCCACACCGGCGGCGAGCCAGGGCGCTTCACCGCGGCGGGCACGGTCTTCACGGGCGGGACCGACAGCACCGGGGCCGCGGGGGTGACGGTGACGCTGACCGGCAGCGGCGGTGGGCAGTCCGTCACGCTCACCACCAACGCGGTCGGCAACTTCTACACGTCCGTGGCGCTCACCCCGCCCATCGGCGTGGCGGTGGCGGGGAACGGCGGCAGCGTGGGCCGGCCCTCCCACAACGGCGGGGCCTGCGGTTCGTGCCACGCCCAGGGCAACCAGGCCGGCGCGCCCAGGCGGGTCCACGTCGGCGCCTGCGGCGCCTGCCACACCTGATCGACCTCCTGGGGTCGCTCCAGGCTCCCGGCCACCGCAGGCCGGCCGCCTTCACGTCGGGTGATGTGGGCCCGGCGCGCAGCCTCGGCGCCTCCCGCGCCTGTGGCCCCATGTCTGCGCTGCGTCCGGGTCCCGCGCCCGCGGCATCCCCTGATCACCCGGCGCGCTGAACACTCGTCGGGAAGCCCGGGGCGTGGATAATGTGACCCGTGGCGGAACCACCCAGCACGTCCAGCGGGACAGCAGGCCCCGGCCAGCGGCGGGGCGCCATCGTGCGCGTCAAGATGCCGTGCGCGACGCTCGACGAGGTGCGGGCGCGCTACCCCGAGCTGAAGGACCTGCGCTTCCACCTCCGCACCCGCGAGCCGCGCGACACCGGCTCGCGCGTCCGCCTCGAGGCGGCGCTGGCCGGCGGCGACCCCTGCTTCAGCGCCCACGCCATCGTCGAGGCCGTCACCACCTCCACCGACCGGCAGCCGGGCGGCTGGACGCTCCGCCTGGCCGCCCTGGACGAGGCCGGTCAGGAGCTGGTGGCCTGGATGGGCGGCCAGCCGCCGCTCGGCCGGATGGAGGACGCACCCGGCGTGACCCGGCCGCCCGGGGCGCGGCCGCAGCGCGCCGGCCCGCTTGCGCCGGTGGCAGGGCCCGCCGGCACGCCGGCGCTGACCCCGCCGCCGCTCCACGGCCGGACCTGGACCCCGGGCCCGGCGCTCGGCCCGGCGGATGGCAGCACCACCCTGGTCGACGTCCTGCCGCTCCGGACGCCGGCGCCGTTCGCCCCGCCACCCGTCGCTTCTCCACCCGTCGCCGCCCAGCCACCCGCCCGGCCGCAGACCACCCCGCCGCCCCTGCCGCGGGGGGCGGCGACCCCGGCGGTCACGCCGCCGCCGGTCCAGGCGCCCGGCCCGGCGCCCGGCCCGCCGCCGTTGCCCCGCCCGGCGCCCGCGTGGACGGCGCCGCCCCCGCCTGCGCCCCCCATCTCGAGCTCGCCTCCTTCTGCGGCGCGGCCGCCGGTCCCGACGCCCGCCGCGTTCCCACCCGCAGCCCCGGCCCCCGCCTTCGCCCGCCGGCCGGAGGCGCCGTCGGGCCCGCCTCCCTCGCTGGGGCGACCCGCCTCGGCCGACGGCCCGGTGGTGGTGGAGGACGTGGTCCCCGAGGCCAGGCCGGTCCTGCTGGGGAGCCGCATCATCGGCATCGACCTCGGCACCACCAACTCCGCGGCCGCCGTGGTCAAGGGCGGCAAGCCCTTCATCATCCCGTCGCGCGAGGGCTACAGCACCATCCCCTCGGTGGTGGCCGTCTCCGAGAAGGGCGGCCTCATCGTCGGGCACGTGGCGCGCGACCGGCTGCTCGTCAACCCGCGCGGCACCGTCCACGGCGCCAAGCGGCTCATCGGCCGGCAGTTCCACTCGCCGGTGGTGCGCGACCTGGCCAACCGCTTCAGCTACGAGATCGTGGCGGGGCCGCGCGGCGAGGCGGCCGTCAGGCTGGGCGACAAGATCTTCTCGCTGCAGAAGATCTCCTCGATGGTGCTGGCCCAGGTGAAGCAGCTGGCCGAGCAGTGGCTGGGCGAGGAGGTGACGCGCGCCGTCATCACGGTGCCCGCCTACTACAACGACAACCAGCGGCAGGCGGTGCGCGCCGCCGGCGCCCTGGCCGGGCTGCAGGTGGAGCGCATCGTCAACGAGCCGACGGCCGCGGCCCTGGCCTTCGCCCACGGCCGCGGCGTCGAGCAGCGGGTCCTGGTCTACGACCTGGGCGGCGGCACCTTCGACACCTCGGTGCTGGAGCTGCACGGCAACGTCTACGAGGTCATCGCCACCGGCGGCGACACGTTCCTGGGCGGCGTGGACTTCGACAAGGCCCTGCTCGACGACCTGCTGGCCCGCTTCAAGGCGCAGCACGGCGTCGACTTCGGCGGCGACCGGGTGGCCTACCAGCGCATCGCCGAGGCGGCCGAGAAGGCCAAGGTGACCCTCTCCGAGCGGCTCACCACCCAGGTCAACCTGCCCTTCGTCACCGCCGTCGGCTCGCGGGCCTACGCGCTGCAGGCCACCGTCACCCGCGCCGAGCTGGAGGGGCTGACCCGCGCCCTGGTGGAGCGGACGCTGCGGGTCACCGACGACGTGCTGACCAGCGCGGGCCTGAAGCCCGCCGACATCGGCGAGGTGCTGCTGGTGGGCGGCCAGAGCCGCATGCCGCTGGTGCGCGGGCTCATCAAGGAGTTCTTCGGCAAGGAGCCCTGCAAGTCGGTCCACGCCGACGAGGCGGTGGCGCTGGGCGCCGCCATCCTGGCCGACTCGCTCATGGCCTCCGAGGTCGACGCCCCGGTGCTCCTCGACGTGCTCCCCATGAGCATCGGCATCGGCCAGCCGGGCGGCCGCTTCCACCGGATCATCGAGCGCAACACCACCCTGCCCTGCCGGCGCACCCACTCCATCTGGACCTCGGCGCAGCAGGGGCGCACGCTGGCCATCCCGGTCTTCCAGGGCGACCAGGCGCACGCCCAGGAGAACGAGTACCTGGGGACGCTGCTGGTGGCCGACCTGCCCCACGGCCTGGACGGCGACGTGGTCTTCGACGTCACCTTCACGCTCTCCACCGAGTCGATCCTCACCGTCGCCGCCGAGGAGCGCGGCACCGCCCGCTCGGTCTCGGTCACCTTCAGCACCCAGGACACGCCCGAGATGGTGCGGCGGCGGCTGGAGGGCGCGCCCGCCGCCGAGGCTCCCCCGCCGCAGGCGCCCGACCAGGGCGGCTCGGTCTTCCCTCCGCTCGACCGGGCCGGCGAGGCGGCCGCCGGGCTCGGCCCGCGGGGCCCGGTGGGCGACGCGGTGCTCCCGCCGCGGGATCACGCGACCGGGGCGCTCCCGCCGCTGGACTCCGGTCCCGGCGCGCCCGACCGCTCCCGCACCGAGGGCGGCCTCGACGCCTCCACCCTCCCCTCGCTCTGGGACGAGCCCACCGCCACCATCGAACCCACCCAGACCGGCCTGTCGCCGCTGCCCCGCCCGGAGCCGCGGCCGCGCCCCGTCTCGTGGGTCTCGTCGAGGATGGCCACCGGCACGCTCGGCGCCGCGCGGGCCGCCGAGCCGCCACCGGGCCCGCTGGCCCGCCTGGCCAGCTGGTTCCGCAGCCGCGGGCGGCCCGAGGCGCCCTGAGCCACCCGGCCGCTCTGCCGTGGGCCGGAGCGCCCATCGGCAGGCCGGGCGACGCCGGACGCCGGGTGCGCTAGGCTCGGGACGTCGTTCGCGACGCTGCTCGCCTCGGGGGTGTCCTTGGTCGCCTGCCCAGCCGCCGCCATCGCCGTGGGACTCCTGCTCGCCGCCGCAGCGGACGCCGGGCCAGTGGCTCCGTCCACCACCTCGGTGGCCCCTGCCAGCCAGCCGGCGGGGCCTGCGCCGGCCGAGGCCGCCGCCGCTGGACCGGCCACCGGCACGCCCGCTGGCCCCGGCACGGCCCCCGCCACGGGGCGGGCCGAGGCGTCTCCGCCCCTGACCTCCGAGCCGCCCGTCTTCGCCGAGCGTGGCTTCGGAAAGCCGTCCATGGTGGAGCCCCAGTGCGTCGCTCGCGGGCTGCGCGTGCCGCGCGACCTGATCGACGGGCTCCCCGAGACGACCGCGGTGAAGTTCGCCATCCGGCGCGATGGCCTCCCGGACCGCTTCGAGGTGGTGAGTGCCGCGGTCGACGACCGGGTGGCCCAGGCCATCTGGCGGGCCGTCAGCGCCTGCCAATGGGTGGCTGGCACCGACCCCCAGGGCCAGCCGATTCCCATGTGGGTCTTCCTCCCGCTCCGCTTCGACCGGAGCCACCTGCCGCGACCAGAGCGGCCGCCTGCTGGCCCCGAGGGGACTGGAAGCCGATGAGGCCCGGCGAGGCGACTCACACCTGGTGCCGCCCGACGCCGAGCAGGCCGGCGCGCGGAGGCCGGTAAGGGCCCGGACGAGTGAGGATCGAGGTCCTGATGAGCCCCGGCTGCGGGCACGGCGCCGCAGCGCTGGCGCTGGTGGAAGGCGTCGTCCGGGAGACCGCGCCAGGCGCCGAGGTCGTGACCGTCATGGTGGGCACCCTCGAGGACGCCGAGCGGCTCGCCTTCCCCGGCTCGCCCACCATCCGGGTCCACGGGCTGGACGTCGATCCACGCCCGCCGGGCGACGTCGGCCTCGGTTGACGGCTGTATGACCTCGCGGGCGTGCCCCCGCGAAAGCTCGTCGAGGCGGCCAATTGAGCGGCGATCTCGGCTGGGCTCGGAGCCCGGTGACGTGGCCCGGTGGCTACGGCGCGGGCAGGGTGGAGAGCGTGGTGGGCGTGAAGAGCCACTCGAAGCCGTCCACCAGGACCAGCGAGTCGAAGGAGTGGTCACCCGTGTCCCAGACGTTGAAGGCCAGCGTCAGGGTCTCGCCCCCCACCACCGGCGCAGAGGTCTCGAGCCAGCTGGTGGCGCCACCCTGCACCAGGAGGTGGTAGCCCGAGCCGTTCAGGTCCTGGGGGCTGGCGACGCAGCCGGGCCCCGGCACGCCGGTGGAGTCGGCGCAGGTGGTGATGAGGCCGTCGTTGACGGTGATGGGGTCGCCGTTCGGCGCCAGCGCGACGCTCCGGTCGGCGGGGATCCCGGCGGCCCCGGAGGTGAGCTGGGCCACGAAGAGATCGTTGAACTCGGTGCAGGCGTTGGCGGGGAAGTCGCTCGAGTAGAAGCGGAACTTGAACCTGAGCCCCTGCGCGTTGGTGGGCGCCCGCACCAGGAGCTCCAGCCGCACCGGGTCGAAGACCGTGGTCCCGACGTGCCCGGGGCAGGAGACCGCGTGGGGCACGGCGTTGCCGTGGGCCGCCAGCAGGTCGCCGGGCGCCTGGCTCTGGTTGGCCGTGGCGAACCCGGCGCCGAAGGGGCTCAGCCAGCCGGCGTCCTGGACGTCGCGCGCCGTGCCGCTCGACAGCGCCACCAGCGTGGCGCCCGCCCGCGGCGCGTTGTGGGCGTTCAGGCCGAAGCCGTCCAGCACGCCGACCTGCAGGTCGGCGGGCGCCCCGGTGCCGTCGGCCAGGGTGAGGCGCGCCGAGATGAGCCCCCAGCGCCGCTCTGCCAGCGGCGGGCCCTGCGTGGTGGCCTGGCAGAGGTCCAGCGCCTGCGCCAGGTCGCTGCCGGTCGCGCCGCCGAGCTTCGGGCCGGCGCTGCAGGCGGTGGCGGCGTCGTCGGGCGTGCCGCTGCAGTCCTCGTCCACCCCGGTGCCCGGGACGTCGTAGGCCCCGGGGTTGATCTCGATCCGGGTGTCGTCGCAGTCGCCGTCGCAGGCCGCCCAGCCGTCGGCGTCCGCGTCGAGCGAGTCGTCGACGGCCCCGTCGCAGTCGTCGTCGACGCCGTTGCCGCAGACGTCGGCTGACGGCAGGACCTCGGCGAGGCAGGCGCCGAAGGTCGCGCCATCTGCCGCACAGACCTGGGTGCCGGCCAGGCAGGCGCCCACGCCCTCTGTGCCGGCAGGACCGGAGTAACAGGTGCGGGTCTCGGCGGCGGTGCAGACGGTGGGGGGCGCGACTGGACTGCTCGAGCCGCCGCAGGCGGAGGCGAGGCCAGCGAGGGCGAGCATCGCGACGGTCGGCTTCATGATGCTCCCTGGATGGCCCGACCGAATGCCGGGCGCGCGGCACTCTGCCATCCTCACCTTCGGTGTGGCCACCCCTTCTGCACGGCGCCCTCCAACCCCTCGGGGCGCCGCACCCGGCGCCGCCTGAGAGCACCCCTTCTGTGTTGTTCGGGCGCCCGAACAACACAACTGGGTACCTCGGGGTCGGGGTCGGGGTCGGGGTCGGGGTCGGGGTCGGGGTCGGGATCGAGGTCGGGATCGGGATCGGGATCGAGGTCGGGATCGGGATCGGGATCGGGGTCGGGATCGAGGTCGCGGGAACCCGCACTCCCTCTCCCCCAGCCTGCTGGGGGAGAGGGCCGGGGTGAGGGGGCCGCCGGGTCGCGGTCGAGGTCGCCGTCGAGGTCGCCCTCGCCGTCCACTCCTTCCGGGGCCTCCTGTCGCGCCCGTCTCTCCCCCGGTGTCTGCCCTGGTGAACCCGCGCCAGCCCAGTCCGGCGCTTCCCAGGAGAACCACATGCTCCGCCGCACCGCCGTCGCCGTCGCCGCCCTCGCCGTCGCGCTCGTCGCCTTCCAGGTCCTCGCCATGCACCACGAGCTCCCCAAGGGCTACCGCACCTGGGGCCACGTGAAGTCCATGGTCATCACCGACAAGAGCCACGGCCTCTACGGCTTCCACAACACCTACGCCAACCCGGCCGCGCTCGAGGCGCTGCGCGGCGGAAAGCCCTTCCCCAAGGGCGCCGAGTTCGTCACCTCCTTCTACGAGGTCGGCACCGACGGCGCGATGCTGTCGCAGGGGAAGAAGATCATGGACGCCTACATGAAGAAGGACGAGGCGGCCAAGCAGACCGGCGGGTGGTGGTTCAACGCGTTCGGCCCGGACGGCAAGCCGCTCGGGGTCGACGTGGTGAAGGGCTGCTACGAGTGCCACGCCGGCGGCGCCAAGGGCACCGACCTGGTCTTCTCGAAGTTCATCGACTGACGGCCTGGCGGCGTGCCGCGCCGGGTGCGGCCGCAGGAGCCGACCCCAGGCGGACCTGGCGGGCCGCGACGCCGCGCTCCCCAGCGGCCCGTGGGGCGGCTGCGACCAGAAGCGCCACCCCGCGCCCCTGGGCCAGGCGTAGGCTTTGCCCCGATCGCGGCGGGCACCCACCGCCCCGCCGCGACGGGGCCCTTCCATGATCCGCACCGCCTTCCTGGTCGTCCTCGGCCTGCATGGCCTCCTCCACCTGCTCGGCTTCGCCAAAGGCTTCGGCCTGGCCGAGCTGCCGCAGCTCACGCAGCCGATCTCCCGGCCGTGGGGGGTGGCCTGGCTGGCGGCGGGCGCCCTCACCCTGGCCACGGCGGCGCTGCTGCCGCTGGCCCCGCGCTGGTGGTGGGCGGTGGGCGCGGTGGCCCTGGTCGCCTCGCAGGTGGTCATCGTCTCCAGCTGGAGCGACGCCAGGTTCGGCTCCCTCCCGAACCTCCTCCTGCTCCTCGCGGTGGCCTGGGGGTTCGCGCACCAGGGGCCGTGGAGCCTCCCGGCGGAGTACCGGCGCCACCTCGCCTTCGCCTCACCGGCCCGCCCCGGCGAGGTGCTGACGGAGGCCGATCTGGCCGGGCTCCCCGACCCGGTGCGGCGCTACGTCCGCGCCGCCGGGGTGGTGGGCCAGCCCCGGGTGCACAGCTTCCGCGCCACCTGGACTGGCAGGATCCGCGCCGGGCCGGACCAGCCCTGGATGGCCTTCACCGCGGACCAGCTCGACACCCTCGACCCCCCGCGCCGCTTCTTCCTCATGGACGCGGTGATGAAGGGGCTCCCGGTGGACGTGCTGCACGTCTTCGACGAGCGCGGCGCGACCATGCGGGTCCGGCTGCTCTCGCTGAAGACCATGGTCGACGCCCGCGGCCCGGTGCTCACCCGGTCGGAGACGGTGACGCTCTTCAACGACCTCTGCGTCCTCGCTCCTGGCGAGCTGGTGCGCCCCTCGGTCACCTGGGAGCCCCTCGACGGGCGCACCGCGCGGGTGCGCTACACCCTGGGCGCCAACACCATCGCCGCGACGCTCCACTTCAACGACGCCGCCGAGCTGGTGGACTTCTCCTCCGACGACCGCACCCCCTCGCCCGACGGCAGCACCGCGGCGCCGACGCGCTGGACCACGCCGGCGCGGGACCACGCGCGGGTGGGCCCGGCCCGGGTTCCCCGCAGGGCCGAGACCTGGTGGCACCCCGCCAGCGGCGCCTGGAGCTACGGCGAGTTCGAGCTCCAGTCGCTCGAGTACGGCACGGGTCGCTGAGGCGGGCGCGACTGGCGCCGCCCCCCCGCGGGCGGCGGGGGTGGCGGGAGGGGCCGGGACGCTACCGCCGCGCCAGCAGGTCGCGGATCTCGACGAGCAGCTTCTCCTCGGCGCTGGGGCCGGGCGGTGGGACGGGCGGCGGCGGCCCCTTGAGCTTGTTGATGGGCAACACGATGAAGAAGTAGACGCCGATCGACACCAGCAGGAAGGCGATGATGGCGTTGAGGAACTTCCCGACCATGATCGACCCGAGCGTGATGCCCGAGAAGTCCGGCTTGCCGAAGGCCATCCCCAGCGCCGGGGTGATGACGTCCGCGACCAGCGACGAGACGACGGCGCCGAAGGCGCCGCCCATGATGACGCCGACCGCGAGGTCGATGACGTTTCCGCGCGCGATGAAGTCCTTGAATCCCTTGAGCATGGCCCCTCCCGGGCAGGTGATACGCTGAGTCACTTTGCCTCGCGCCGGCTGGGCGGAGACCTGGACAAACGGGGCGTGGCGCGGCCCGCCCCGGCCGGCCCGGGGGGTCCGCCCGTTCGGACCGCTTCCGTCACCGGGACGATTCGGCTAGGTTGGCCGCCGCCGTCGACGCCACACCGGGAGTCGGTGTGGTCGCCCGTCGGCAGGTGCCGTCCGCAACCAGGTCCGCGCCGATCCACGTCGGCCCCGGCACGCCACGCGCTGCCAGGCCGGATCCAGCTCACGCAAGAGGAGTCGAGAACATGAAGACGCTCGCAATCATCATCGCGCTGGCCGGGACACTGGCCGGCTGCGGCCAGCAGGCCACGGCGGATCTCGCCGTGTGCAAGGCCGAGGCGGTCAAGGCGCAGGCGGAGCTGGCGGCCCTCAAGGTCGCGCAGGCCGCCGCGGAGGCCAAGGTCACGGTCCTCGAGCAGGCCCAGACGGCGCTGCAGGCCAAGCTGACGGAGTTCGAGGCCGCCGCCGCGGACGCCGCCGCCTCCGCCTCTTCCCAGCTGGACGCCGCCAAGGCCAAGGCGTCCGCCGTGGCCAAGAAGGCCGCCGCCACCGCCGCCGCGGTCAAGAAGGCCGACGTCAAGGTGGTGGAGCCGCTGAAGAAGGACGCCACCGTGCAGCAGAAGGCCAAGGCCGCCGGCTTCTAGGCCAGGGAGACCACCATGAACCTCCGTTCGCTCATCCTCTCCGCCCCGCTGCTGGCGCTCGCCGCCTGCGGCAGCACCGACGAGACCGTCTTCACCCTCAGCACCGGGACCTACGACCTGTCCGGGGCCACCACCACCGCCCTCCGCCCCGTCGACCAGTGCGGCATCCTGGCCGCGTACCAGGACCCTGCCAAGGTCATCGGGATCGCGGTCGCCGGCTCCGCCGTGACCTTCAACCTCGCCAACGACTCGGGCGCCCCGCTCGTCTCGCTGCCGACGGCCACCCTCACCGGCAACACCATCGCGGTCGCCGTCGAGGCCAACTACCTGGCCGGCCCCTTCGGCACCGACTGCCTGCTCCGCATCCACCGCCGGGTGCAGGGCGAGCTGGTCGGCGTCGACGACGCCCGGCTCGAGCTGACCTTCGAGGTCGCGCGCGAGTCGGGAACCTGCAACGTCGCCGACATCCCGTTCAGCGCCGTCACCTGCTCGTCCGGGTACGAGTTCCTCGCCACCAAGCTGCCCCCCGGCTAGGCGAGGGCCACGCGGCCCTCATGGACCGAACGGCGGCCCGGGGCTTCGGCTCCGGGCCGCTCCCGTTTCGGAGACCAGATCGGCCTTGAATGCCCGCGGCGGGCCCGGCGTCTCTCCCGTGGACGCCATGCTCGCCCCCACCGCCCTCGCCCTGATCCTCGCCGCCGCCGGCTGCGATCTGCCTGCGCTGGCCGCGACGCGGCCCTTCGCGCCGGGGGAGGTCCTGTCGTACCAGGTGGGCCTGGCCGGCGCGGAGACCGGCGGACAGGCCACCTTCGTGGTGCTGGCCCCCGCCTCCGACGGCACGCTCCCGGTCACCGTCGAGGCCAGCCACCGAACGATCCTGGGCCGGACCACCTTCCGCGCCCGCTCCGCGCTCGGCGAGGCCACGCTGCGGCCGGGCTGGTTCCACGACGAGCAGGAGGGCGCCGGCGGCCGGCGCTCCACCGACGCCGACCTGGCCCGGAGCGCGCTCGCGGTGCGCCTGGACTGGCGCGCCGACGGCCGGGCCGGGAGCAGCGCCTACCGGCGCGGCCCTGGGCTCCTCGACTTCGCCTCGGCGCTGCCGTACCTGCGCGCCGCCGTGCTCCGGCCGGGCGCCGCCTTCTGCTTCGACGCGGTGGGCGCCACCAGCGCCTGGCGCGTCTCGGGGCGCGTCGGCGCCGGCACCGAGCAGGTCACGACGCCGGCCGGGCGGTTCGAGGCCCTGCGGCTGGACGGCGAGCTCCACCGGGCCGGCGCCCGCCCGCTCCGCGTGCCCGTCTCCCTCTGGATCGCCACCGGCCCGGCCAGGCTCCCCGTGGCCGCGGAGTTCGGCTCCCCGCTCGGGAAGGTGCGGGCCCGGCTGGCGGCGTTCACGCCGGGCCGGTAGCGGCGCCACGGCCCCGGACGCCCGCGGGCGGGCCGCCGCCGCGGCCTCACCCCGTCGCCCCGTCGCCTGACCCCCGTCAAGGACGCATGGTTCGGGTTGGCCGATAGCTGGTCGGCTCGAACCGGGCGCGGTCTCTCGCCGCGCCGCCTCCAAGGGGGAGACATGTCCAGCCGAACCGGGATCCAGGCGGCCCTCACCGCGGCGCTGGCCCTCGCCATGGGCGCCTGCGGCGGCGGCGGCAGCCAGCCCGCGCCGCCGACCGCGACCACCCTCCCCGCCGACGGCGTCGGCTACACCGGCGCGACGCTGCACGCCGTCGTCACCTCGCCCTCGGCCACCACCGCCTGGTTCGAGTGGGGCCCCGACCTCCTCTCCGGCGGCGCCACCTCGGCCCCCGTGGCGGTCGCGGCGGGGGCGACGTCCACCCCCCTCTCGCTCGTGCTCGACGGGCTCGACCCCGGCGTCACCTACTCCTTCCGCGTCGTGGCCGCCCAGGGCGGCACGGCGGTGCGGGGCGCCCAGCTCTGGTTCTCCACCGCAGCGCCGCTGGTCCACACCGCCGGCCCCGACGGCATCGGCGAGACCGTCGCCACCATCCACGGCCAGGTGACCGTGGGCGGCGAGGCCGGCCTGGCCTGGTTCGAGTGGGGCACCGAGCCCTCGCTCGCGGCGGCCCTGGAGACGCCGCGCGTCCCGGTCCCGGCCGGCGGGGCGGCGCGGGCCACCAGCGCCACCCTGGGCGAGCTCGAGCCAGGCGCCACCTACTACTACCGGGCGGTGGCCTCGGTGGGCGGGCGCACCAACCGCGGCGCCGTGGACTTCTTCGGCACCACGCCACCCGGCACGGCCGCCCTGGTGGTGAACTCCACCGCCGACGTCGACCCGCCGCCGCCCGGCAAGCTGACGCTGCGTGAGGCCCTGGCCCGGCTCGACCCGGGCGGCACCATCACCTTCGCCCCGGCGCTCGACGGCCAGGTCATCGCGCTGTCGCTGGTGGGCCAGCCCCACTCGCTGCTCAAGGGCGAGGTCTACACCTTCGCGGCCGGCGCCTTCACCTTCCAGGGCTTCCTCGCCCGAGACTACGGCCGCTCCGCCCTCTACGCGGCCAAGGCCCTGACCATCGACGCCAGCGCCCTCCCGCACGGCGTGACGCTGGCGTGGAGCGGCGGCGAGGCCAGCCCGGCCCGCGTCCTGGCGGTGCTCGGCGACCTCACCCTGGACAACGTCACCGTCCGCGGCGGCCACGCCCTGGCCGAGCCGCTGGCGGACCCCGCGCAGCCCTTCACGCTGGGGCGCGGCGGCGGGCTGGCGGTGTGGGGCCAGGCCACGCTGCGTCGCTGCACCGTGGCCGGGAACCGCGCCTCGGGCGACCTGCTGGCCAGCCGCGACCGCGGCGCCTTCGGCGGCGGCCTGTACGCCGACTCGGTGGTCCTGGAGGACTCGGTGGTGGGCGGGAACGCCGCCCGGGGCTTCGGCGCGGCGGGCGGCGGCATCTACTCGGTGGGCGGCGTGGAGACCGGCGCCACCTGGCTCTCGCGCAGCTCGGTGACGGGCAACCGCGTCACCGGCCAGCACGCCTACGGCGGCGGCGTCTACAGCGACGGCGGCGGCCCCGGGAACATGATGGGCCTCGATCTCCTCGGCTGCACCGTGGCCGGGAACGTGGTGGAGGACCACCCGGACGTCGCCGAGGACGCGCGCGCCCAGTACTACTACCGCGGCGGCGGGGTCTACCTGTCGAACGGCTGGCTGGCCGCCACCGCCTGCACCATCACCGGCAACGTGGTGACGGGCGTGCCGGCGGTGTTCCGCGGCAAGCCCAACATGGGCGGCGGCGGCGTGGGCGCCACCATCGGCGACGCCCACGTGGTCGAGTCGATGCAGCTGCGCCAGAGCATCGTGGTGGGCAACACCCGCGGCGGCGCCGCGGACGACCTCTTCACCGGCTCGCTGGTGAACTTCCACAGCGAGGGCTTCAACCTGGTCGGCCGGCTCGACTTCTCGCAGATGCTGGTGCCGGCGCCGTGGTGGGGGACGCTGTCGCGGCGCCACTGGCCCAAGCCGGGCGACCAGGACCGCGTCGAGGCCGCGGCCGTCCTCGACCTGGCCGCGCCGGCCCTGGCTCCGGACGTCACCTCCGCGGGCGTCGATCCGGGGGCGCCGGTGGTGCTCTGGTACCGGCCGGTCGGCCTGGCGGTCGATCGGATCCCGGTCTACCCGTACGAGGTGAGCACCACCACCGCCGACTACACCCAGGTGGGGCCGACCGACGACTTCCTGGCCCAGGTCCTGGCCCAGGTGCGCGCCCGCTACGGCGACCAGCTCGGCGCGGACTTCGGCGCCAGCCTGCCCGATCCGACCGGCGTGACCTTCCACGGCCCCGGGGTGACCTGGCCCTCCAACCCCGAGAACGCGGCCTGGATCGCCTTCTGGCGAGGGCTCGAGGAGGCCATCGGCGACCGGCTCGGGGCGGTCCAGCTCGGCGACTTCTTCTGGGCCTCGCTCCCCGCAGGGCCCTTCGGCCCCAACGTCGAGACCACCTCCACCACCTGGACCTCGGGGGTCTTCGGCGCCACGGACGTGGACCAGGTGGGGACCTCGCGGCCGGCCGGGGGCGGCCCGGACGTCGGGGCCATCGAGCGCCTGCCGTGATAGAGGCAGGGGCCTCGCCGAGGCCGTCCGCCGCCCAGGGGGAGGGCCCGCTCCGACCACCATGCTCCAGTTCTTCCTGGCCAGCGCCCCCATCTTCGCCGTCGTGGCGCTCGGCTTCGCCGCGGCGCGGCTCCGGCTGGTGTCGCCGCAGGGCTTCTCGGCCTTCGCCGCCTACGCCTTCAACCTGGCGCTGCCGGCGCTCATGACCAGCATGCTGGCCCGCCAGCCGCTGGGCCAGGCCTTCGAGCCGCGCTTCTTCGCGGCCATCCTGGCCTCCGGGCTGGCCGTCTTCTCGGCGGTGGCGCTGCTCACCCTGCGGCGCGGGCGGGCCGGCCTGGCGGTGGCCGGCTCGCACGCCCAGGCGGCCACCGGCGGCAACCAGGCCTTCCTCGGCGTGCCGCTCATGCTGGCGGTGGTGGGGGAGCGGGCCACCGGGCCCATCGCCATGGCCATCCTGGCCGAGGCCGGCATCCTGATGCCCCTGGGGCTCGCCTGCATGGGGCTGGGCCACCCGCGCGCCGGCGCCTCCCGCACCCTGGCCGGTGTGCTGGCCCGGGCCACCTTCCTCAACCCCATCGTCCTCGGGGTGGCGGCGGGCGCGGCGCTCGGCCTCCTCGGGGCTCGGCTGCCGGGCCCGGTCGATCGGCTCCTCACCTTCCTGGGCGGCTCCGCCGGGCCGGTGGCCCTCTTCGCCCTGGGCGGCACGCTGGCCGGCCAGCGGCTCGGGGAGGGCCTCGGGCCGGTGGCCGGCCTGGTGGCGGCCAAGCTGGTGGCCTACCCGCTGCTCGCCTGGGCGCTCCTGTCCGGCGCGGGGCTCGGCCCGGACTGGGTGGCCTCCGGCACGCTGGTGGCCGCCCTGCCGACCGCGGCCTACGCCTTCGTCTTCGCGCAGCGCTTCGACGCGGCGCCGCAGCGGATCTCGGCCGCCATCCTGCTCTCCACGCTGGCCGGGGCGGTCTCCTTCCCGCTGACCGCCTGGCTCGTGCTGCCCTGACCGACCGGGCCCTCCGGAGCCACTTGCCGCGGCTCCCGGCGCCGTGCGAGGCTCCGCCCCCTCCCCAGCCTCGGCGCCTCGACTTGTGTAAGCAAACTCTCTGCTCCAGGACAGCGGGTCGACAGTCCCATAGACCAGCGGCATGGCGTCCGAGTGACGTCGACGTTACCCCTCAGGACGTGCCTTCCTCACCTCGAACCGAACGGACACGCGCCACATGAGCAGGATCCTCTTCATCGGCCCGCCCTACCTGTGCTGGGGCGTCCAGGTCATCGGGACGTGGCCGCCGCTCCAGCTCGCCTACCTGGCGGGGACCGCCGAGCAGGCCGGCCACACGTGCCGCATCTACGACGCGATGAACAAGTACACCACCTTCGAGGACATCCGCGCCGAGGTGGCGTCGTTCAAGCCCGACGTGGTGGTGACGCTCGACTACCTGCCGGTGACGGGCGCCATCAGCACCGCCACGGTCCCGGCCGCCCTGCAGGCGCTCACGGTCGCCAAGGAGGTGGACCCCCGCATCGTCACCATGATCGGCGGGCCCCACCCGACCTTCATGTACCAGGAGATCTTCGCCGACCCGGCCAACCGGGTGGACTTCGTGCTGTGCGGCGAGGCCGAGGAGACGCTGCCCGAGCTGGTGGCCGCCCTCCCCTCGGGGAACGTCGCCGGCGTCATGGGCATCGCCTACGTCCGCGACGGCCAGGTGGTCGCCACCCCGCTCCGCCCGCACATCCAGGACCTGAACACCCTCAAGCCGGCCTGGCACCTGCTCGACTGGAAGGACTACCACTACAACATCGAGCCGTGGGGGCGCATGGCGTCGATGCTCACCTCGCGCGGCTGCATGATGGGCTGCTCCTTCTGCAGCCACCGGCAGTTCTGGCGCGGCGACTGGCGGGCGCGCGATCCCAGGAACGTCATCGAGGAGATGCACCAGCTCGTCGACGTGCACGGCGTCGAGTTCATCACCCTCATCGACCCCTACCCCACCAACGACCCGGTGCGCTGGGAGAAGCTCCTCGACCTGCTCATCGCCGAGAAGATGAACGTCCGGCTGCTGATGGAGACGCGGGTCGAGGACATCATCCGCGACGAGGCCATCCTCCCGAAGTACCGCGCGGCCGGGGTGATCCACCTCTACCTCGGCGCCGAGGGCAGCACCGACGAGATGCTGGTGACGCTCAACAAGGGCACCAGCGTGGACCAGAACAAGCGCGCCGTGGACCTGGCGCGGCAGCACGACATCATGACCGAGGCGTCGTTCATGATCGGCGGCCCGCTGGAGACCTGGAAGTCGGTGCAGGCCACCATCGCCGAGGCCATCCGGGTCAACCCCGACATCGCGGTCTTCCCGGTGCTGACGCCCATGCCGTTCACGCCCATCTACCAGCAGTTCAAGGACCGGGTCCGGGTCACCGACTGGTCGAAGTACAACCTGGCCACGCCCATCATCGAGCCCTTCGACATGACGCTGGAGGAGGTCATGGTGGCGCTCGGCCAGTGCTACATGACCTTCTACGCCCAGAAGATGCACGAGGTGATGCGCCTGCCGGACGGCTTCAAGCGCCGCTACATGCTGAGCGCCTTCCAGGAGATGATGAAGGGCTACCAGGAGCACTTCTCCTTCCTGGGCATGAAGATGCCGCAGATGCACGGCCACCCCGGCGGCCACCCAGCCGGCCACCCGGGCGGCCACCCGCACGGGCAGCCGACCTAGCGGCCGCGGACAGAGGGCGCCCCCGGCACCGGGAGCGCCCTCGAGACCGGCGACTACCGGCGACCGTGGTCGCGGCCGTACCCGCCGTCGCGATCGCGGCCGTAGCGGTGCCGGTCGTTGCGGTGGCTCCGGCGGTGATCCCGCAGCTGGCTGGGCTCCTGGCGGTACTGCCGCCAGGACCGCCCCTCGCGGTAGTGCCAGCGGTTCCCGTACCAGTAGGACGCGTGGCCGTCGTGGTAGACGGGCCGGGTGGTGGCGATGAACCAGGCCGGCGGCGTGTTGATCCGCACCTGGATCTGCGCCTGCGCCGGGGAGGCCGCCAGGCAACCGGCGATGGCACCGGCCAGCAGCGCGCCCTTCAACATCCGTTCGAGCGTTCGGGTCATGGGTTCCTCACTTGGCTGAGATGGTGGGGTGCTGGCCGGCGTGCGCCCGGACCTGCGCGGCCAGCACGACGCGCTGCTCCGGCGACAGCATGGGGGTCACGGTCTCGTAGAAGATGGCCATCCGCGAGGCCCCGTGGCTCCCCAGGCGGCCGTTGGCGTACGGGAGGGTCACCGTGGCGTCGAAGGTCGGGCGCTCGAAGGCCTGGGCGAACTCGACCATGGCCGGGTCCACCTTGGCGCGGTCGTAGGTGCCGGCGCGGCCGGCCAGCGCGGTGTGCAGCGCCGCCGACATCTTCTCGACCTGGTCCGGCGAGAGGCCCAGGTCGACGGTGAGGCGCGCCAGGCGGCCGCCCCGCACCCGGCTGGCCGCGCCGTCCTCGTTGGTGGCCTCGCGCCAGACCTCGTAGTGGGCCTGGACCTTCTCGGCGAGCTCGCCGCGCTCGGCCGGGGTGAGGAGCGCGTGGAGCTGGTTCAGCCCCCCGACGCTGCAGGTGCGCACCCCGGCGTCGGCCGCGTCCAGCTCGACGAGGATCCCGTCGACCTTGGCCAGGTCGACGGCCCCGGCGGTGATGCCCTCGGCGAGCGTCAGGTGCAGGCGCTGCTGGATGGCGCCAGCGGGCGCCATGCACACGTACATGTCCCGCTGGAGCTGCAGCACCTGCGGGCGCTGGGCGTCGTCCGGATCGAGCGTGTCGAGGCTCATGGCGATGAACTGCGTGACGCCGCCGCGGTGCTGGTGGCGGTGGTGCTCCCGCAGCCCGGCCTCGGCCAGGTCGTCGTCCGCCTGGGTGTCGGTGGCCTGGGCCTGAAGCTCCGGCGCGGGCGCCGTGGTGGTGCAGGCGCCGAGCCCCAGGGCGGTCATCAAGGCAAGCTGGTGCAGACTGGGCATTTCCATGTGCCCTCCTTGTGTGCTGGTGAAGTTGGGTGGTGCTGGCCGGGCCTGCGACGGGAGCCAGGTCCTCGCGGCCAGCAGTGCACGCGCCACGCCACGGGCCGGAGCGGCAGGAAGACGCGGCCTTCCAGGTGGGCCGGCGCCGGCGCCGCGCGGCACGGACGTTCGCCGACCGTTCGGAGGCGCCTCGACCAGCCCCTGCGGGGAAGCCCGCCAGGGTCGTCCGGCCGGGCCTCAGTTCAGGTGGAAGCGCCAGCCGAGCAGCAGCGCCAGGGTGTCCTGGCGCGTGGCGTTGGCGGCCGACCCGGCCACCTCGGCGAAGAGGGCACCCCCGTCGAGCCGCACGAGCTCGACGGTCCCGGCGGCGTGGAGGGCGAGGTCGTACGCCCGCATCGAGCCTGAGGTGGCCCGCCTGACGTCCACCCAGACCCAGTCCAGGCCGGCGGCGAGGCCGAACCGCCCGTGCTCCACGCCCAGGAGCGTGCCCATCCTCCCCTGGTACCCGGCGAGCCCCTGCGGCGTCTCCGCCACGCGACCGGCCAGGTGGAACCCGATGCGGACCCGGAAGCCGTCGCCGGGGAGCTCGCGCGGCGCCAGCAGCACCCCGACCTCGATGGCCGGGCCGGAGAAGGGGACCTCCTGCAGCCGCGCCGACTCCCACCCCCCCGCCGCGGTGAGCGAGGCGCGCCAGGCCGTCGAGCGGGCCGGGGCCGGGAGGTCCTGCTGCGAGGGCGGGGGCGCCAGCACCGGGGCGGGCCGCGGCGCCTCGGCCGGCTCCTGGGCGCGGGCGACGGGCCACAGGGTGACTGCGAGCGCGGCGGCCAGGGCCCTCACGGCAGGCACACCGGGGTCCACGGGGAGGTGGTGGGGAGGGTGTCCAGGCTCGCCTCGGCGCGGGCGCAGGCCCCGGACTCGACGAGGACCTCACAGCTCCGCCCGGTGAGGCAGCGGGCGTCGGCCAGGTCGAGGCCGACGTCGTCGCAGCCCATGAGCTCGTCGGAGGTGTCGTCGCAGGAGAGCATGGCCCCCGAGAACCCTGGGCAGCAGGCCATCAGGTGGGCCTTGGCCTCCTCGCAGGCCAGCTCGTGCCTGGAGATGCCCGGGCACATGGTGAAGGCCAGGAGGAGCAGCGGCCAGGCAGGAGGGCGGGAGCGCACGTACCGATGGTACGATGCCTCGGCCGGACCGTCCACCCCTCAGATGTCGATGTCGTCCGCCCCGGAGATGAGCAGGTCGAGCCCCGGCACGGGCACGCCGCGGTTCACCTCGTAGAAGTCCACGTCGCGCTCCAGGAAGTGCTGCAGCGGGGTGGTCGACAGCCAGCGCAGGGTGGCCAGGTTGACGGAGCCGCCCGCGGCCGGGAAGGTCCAGGCGGCGTTCCACCCGGCCACTCCCGAGAGATCCGGCAGGGCGTAGCTGGTGGCGCTGCCGAGCCACTCCTTCGAGACCCAGGCGTACCAGATGGCGTACGGCGTCCCCTGGTGCGCCGCCACCAGCAGGTCGCCGACGAAGGGTGGGCAGCGCGCCGGCGCGGCGTAGGCCAGGCCGGTGAAGCTCCGCGTCGCCTGGGCGAAGGTCGGGGCGTACCGGGTGATCCCGGTGAAGTCCATGGTCACCTCGGCGGGCGGCGCGCGGGCGTCGAGGTTCTTGTGCCACTGGGTGTGGCCCCCGTCGGTGAGCGAGCCCTGGAGCCAGAGCTGGTCGCCCGCCAGGAGCCCGGCCGACGGGAGGAGCAGCGGGCCGGCCGTGCCGGCGTCGAGCTCCCCCAGCTGGACCCGCGTGCCGTTCCGGGTCAGCAGCCCGCTGGCGAGCCGCCCACCCACCGCGGTCGCCGGCACGGTGGCGAAGGGCGCGGCGCCGGCGAAGTCGGCCTCCACGCCGCCGAGGGAGGTGTCGCCCGACAGGTCCCGGCGGATGAACAGGAAGCGGCTCCGGGTGGAGAAGTCCGGGGAGAACTCGACCCCCATGAAGTCCAGGGTGCCCGGGAGCATCGGGAAGTTGCTGAAGGTGCGCGGCGAGCCGCTGGTGGAGCTGTTCACCTGGTTGGTCACCAGCATCGAGTAGTACGGGGGCGCCAGGTTGGAGACCGTGCCGGACAGGAAGGCGTAGGTCAGGGCGGGCGGTTCGAAGACCCGCCGGATCGAGGTCACCTCGCCGGTGGTGAGCTGGTAGAGCCGCACCTGGGCGTCGGGCGCCACCAGCGCCACGCCGTACCGCCCCGCCGCCTCGAAGGTGTAGACGGCGCCGTCGGAGGGCGAGGCCGGCGCCAGCCGCCGCCAGCCGGTGCCGTCGTCCACCGCGACGAGCTGCGCGTCGGTGGTGATGGTGACCGTGACCGGCGGCGTGGCCGGACCGGACTCCTTGCCCCCGGAGCAGCCGCTCGCCGAGAGGAGCGCGATCAGGGCGCCGGCCAGGACCCCGAGGAGACGCTTCGCCGATCGACCCATGGCCTCACCCCCGGTGAACTCCGAACCTGCCGACCATTGTCGGCGGTCCGGGCCGGAAAAGGGGGCGGAGAGTGGGGAGCCCCCCGGCGGGGCCCGCACCATCCGGGCTGCTTCAAATCGTCGCTCGCCTGCTCATGGTATCGACACAGCGTCGAACGGGAGGCTCACATGGGCCACCGCGCCCGGCACGCCACCGCTCCACTCGAGCGCCAGCTGGAGCCCGCCCGAGGCGCACCGGGGGAACACCATGTCCGCCACCCGCGCGCTGTTCCTGGCCGCACCGTGGATCCTGGCTCTCGCCACCTCCGCCTGCTCCTCGGGCTCCCCGGACCAGCCGCCGCCCGGCCGGTGCGCCGGCGTGGTGTGCGCCGCGATCGACGCCTGCCACCTGGCCGGCGCCTGCGATGAGGCCACCGGGACCTGCTCCCAGCCCACCGCTCCCGACGGGGCGAGCTGCGCCGGCGGCACCTGCTCGGCGGGGGCCTGCCTGCCCACCGACCGCAGCGCCTGCGGCGACGGCCTGCACTCCGCCGGCGAGACGGGCGTGGACTGCGGTGGGACCTGTCCGGCCTGTCCGAACGGCCAGGCCTGCGGCGGCGCCGCCGACTGCCTGAACGGCGCGTGCCGCGGGGGGCAGTGCGCCACCGCGGCGGCGGCGCTGACCGCGGACGCCGGCCCCGACCTCACGGTGGCCGGCGGCGCCCAGGTCTCGCTGGACGGGACGCGCTCCCTCTCGCCCGCGGGCGCCGTCGCCACCTGGCGCTGGGCGCAGGCGGCGGGCCCGGCCGTGACCCTCACCGGCGCCGACACCCCTCGCCCCGGCTTCCTGGCGCCGGCCGTCGACGCGGCCGGCGAGGCGCTCACCTTCACGCTCACGGTGGGGGACGGCGCCGGGGCCACCGCCTCGGTCGACCTGTTGGTGGAGGTGCGCCAGCCCGCCGCCCTGCCCACCCCCACCACCAGCACCGGACTCATCCGCCGGGCGCTGGCGGAGGGACGCCTCGATCGCGACACCGCCGCGCAGTACCTGGCCTTCTCGGTGTACGGCGACGCGCGGCTGCCGGCGGCCTACCAGGGCGGCGAGCGCGGCCCCTCGGGCACGGGCGCCCTGAAGCTCGTGGCCGAGGAGTTCCCCACCCTCTCGCCGGCCGCCCAGCAGGTGGTGCGCCCCTTCCTGCTCCCGGCCATCGCCCCCGGCAGCTGGTACTCGCTCCGCCAGCGCCCGTCGCCCGGGGCCGCCGGCGCGCGGCCGGCCGCCGCGGCCCCCGCCGCCCCGGAGTGGCGGTGGGTGGTGGGCGCGCACGTGGCCGTCTACTACCTGAGCGACCTGGCCGGAGGCCTGGCCACGGCCACGGCGCTCCGGGACGAGATCGAGGCCAGGATCTGGCCCGGCCTCCTCGCCGTGTGGAGGGCCGACCACCTGCCCATCCTGGCCGACGCCCTGGTGCCGAGCGCCGACTTCCACGGGGTGCGCGGCAAGCTGAACATCATCATCGCGCGGGGCCTGGCCGATTCCGGCGTCGAGCAGCCCTACCTCCGGCCCCCCTCCCCCTCCTGGATCCAGCTCCAGGAGGGCCTGCCGCTCACGGGCAAGAGCCCCCCGGGCCTCTTCCAGAGCGCCGCCCACGAGATGACCCACTCGGCCCAGGACAGCTACGCGCAGGCCGAGCGGTACTCGCAGGCGCAGTGGATCTTCGACGGCATCGCCACCTGGGCGGAGGACGACGTCTACCCCGACGTCGACACCGAGCAGGAGTACACCAGCCACTTCCTGGACCGGCCCGACCTGTCGCTCGACGACGCCGACTCCATGCACGCCTACGCCAGCTACCTCTTCTTCCAGGGCATGACCCGCGGGCTCGGCACCCGCGACTTCGTGCGCCGGGCCTTCGACAACTTCCAGCGGGAGAAGGCGCTGGCCGCGGTGGACCACGCCTTCCAGATGGGCATCGGCTTCAACTTCCAGTGGGGCCCGTTCATGGAGCTGGCCTGGAACCGCGACCCCGCCTCGGGCTTCTGGGCGGCGGACGGCCTGGAGCTCGGCGCCAGGGCCAGCGAGGTCCCACCCACCGAGGTGCGGATGGCCGGCGGCGAGCTGCAGCTGGAGCTGGAGGCGGCGGTGCAGCACCTGGCCACCCGCTACCACCACCTCACCCTGCCCGACCCGACGGCTCGCCAGCTCTACTTCTACGACGGCCTCACCTACCCCCTGATCGAGTTCACCGACGTCGACGGCTCCACCTTCCTCATCCCCGACTCGACCGCGGGTGACGACCCCATGCGCTTCCTCGACGTGGCCACCCGGCTGCTGGAGCTGCGCGACGGCTCCTGGCAGCGGCCCGCGGCCTCGCCTGCGCCGGGCGGGCTGATCGCCTGCCAGGACGACCCGGGCGCCCGGCTCGACGAGCTGATGATCGCCTTCGGCGACAGCGCCCCCAGGAAGGGCCACCGCCTGAAGCCCGAGGGGCACCTGCCGCGCCTCTGGGTGAGCAACATCGGCTGCTACCGCTGGCAGGGCACGGTGACCGCGGTGACCAGCCAGGCCGCCCTGCCCGGCCCGATGGAGCGGATCACCGCCGCGGTGGAGTTCCTGCGCGACCCCGCCTACGACATGGCGGGCCAGCCCTTCTTCCGCCTGGCCCACGGGCAGTTCACCTGGGCGATCTCCGGCACGGTGGACGACTGCACCTACGCCGGCCAGGACGCCTGGAGCGACGACGGCCTGCAGGCGGGCGTGCTCACCTTCAGCCCGCAGGTGATCAGCGGGCGGCTCCACCGCGCCTACATGGGCGGGGGCTCGGGCCACCAGGCCAGCTACACCCTCACCTGCGTCGACCCCGAGGGGCGCACCACCGTCACCTCCCACACCACCACCGTCACCTGGCTCGACATGGTGCGCGACGCCGATCCGGACTGGGTGCCCCAGGTCTCCGCCGACGGCCTCCAGGCCTCGGCGAGCGCCGACAACGGACAGCTGGTCTACCAGTGGAGCTTCACCTCCACCCCGGGCCCCTGAGCCGGCCGGCGGGCCGGGAGCGGGGGCGGTTCCGCCTCGACGTCGCCGCCGGCCAGCGGCACACTGCGGGGTGGTCGCGCCGCCGCGGCCCGCCCACCCCTGGAGCCGCCATGCCGTCAGCCACCCTCCCCGCCCTCGCCCTGGCGCTGCTCGGGCTGGCCGCCCCGCTGACCGCCCAGGCCGCGGAGGTGCTGGCGCTCCTGCCGGCCACCGGCGTCAACGTGGACCAGGGCACGCTGGCCGCCACCTCGGAGGTGCTGCGCAACCACCTGGCCCGCGCCGGCCTGGAGGTGCGCCTGGTCCAGGGTCCGGGCGGGCAGCAGGCCGAGGCCAGCGGCGCCGAGGCCGCCGCGGCCGCCCGCGCCGCCGGCGCCAGCCGGGCCGCCGTGGTCCGGGTGGTGGGGCTGGGCACGGTGCTCCGCTCCCGGCTGACCGTGTACGACGCCGCCAGCGGCGCGCTGGTGCACGACGACGACATGCCGGCCGACTCCGCCGCGGACCTCGACCCGGCCCTGGAGCGGCTCGCCAAGGGCTACGCCAGGGGCCGGTCGGCCGCCGCCGTGGCCGAGCTCGACACCGTGACGCAGAAGGAGTCCCGGCCGGTGCAGCGGGTGGAGGCGGCCCGCAGCACCGGCTTCCGGCTCGGCATGGTCTGGCCGCGCGGCGCCGGCGCCTCCGGCCACGGCACCGGCGCCGGCCTCTTCTGGGCCTACGACACCCGCGACTTCCTGGTGGACCTGGCGTTCGACGGCGCCTGGGGCGCCGACGTGAAGCAGGTGACCGCCGGCTTCGGCGCCGCCTACCCGTTCAGCCGGACCACGCTCTCGCCGTACGCCGGCGCCGGTGTCCGCTACGCCTGGGTGAACTACGGCGCAGGCGGCGGCAACGGCTTCCAGCCCTACGCCGCCGGCGGGGTCATCGTCGGGCGGCTCTCCACCGTGAGCATTCGCCTGCAGGCCGAGTACTGGTGGAACACCTTCTCGATCCGCGGCGCCTCGCCGGTCAGCGGCGCCGGCCTCAGCCTCGGGCTGGGCTTCTAGGGGCCGACCGGGGCGCTCTCCGCACCGGCCCGCGCCCCGCGCAGGGCGCGGGCGCCGGGCGGAGCCGTCACTCCAGCGCCGACGGGTGGACCGGGATCCCCTCGTTCCCCTCGGCGTCCACGGTGGCCACGGCGAAGACGTGGCTGTCCGGCACCACGCCCTTCACCACCAGGGAGGCAGCGCGGGGGTGGAGCGTGGCGCGCTGCCAGGTCACCGCGTCGGCGCGCCGGCGGTAGACCACCAGGCCGGCCACCCGCGGATCGGCCGGCAGCGTCCAGCGCAGGCGGGTGTCGGGGCTGACGGCCCCACCCAGGGTGAGGCCGGTCACCGGCGCCGGCGCGGCGGCCAGCGTGGCCACCGCCGCCAGCAGCCCGCGGCCCACCTTGGCGCAGTAGGCGGCGTCGAAGTGGGCCGGCGTGTCGCCGAAGGCGCGCCCGGCCTCCAGCCGGGGCACCTGGTGCTGGCGGTCGTAGTGCTCGTGCGCCTCGGTGAGCCGCACCGCCGCCACCCCCTGGCCTGCGAAGGCCAGGTGGTCGGAGCCCCGGGCGATCCGGTCGCGCCGCAGCATGACCCACAGGTCGAGGTTCTCGACGTGGCGCTCGGCCATCCGCTCCAGGTAGCGGGCCCACTCGCGGGCCGCGCCGTCGTTCTCCCCGCCGATGGCCTCGCGGAGCTTCCGGGCGGCCTCGCCCTCCAGCGGGCTCACCCCCTCGCTGAAGACCCGCACCGCCACGTCGTCGCGCACGCCGTCCTGGCCAGCCACGTTGCCCACCGTGTCCACGCTCACCATGGCCAGCACCGCCAGGCCCTCGGCGGCCAGGCGCCTGGCCAGGTGGGTCGAGCCGGTCAGCCCCTGCTCCTCGCCCGCCACCGCCACCAGGTAGACGGCCACCGCCGGCCGGTCCGTCGCCAGGACCCGCGCCAGCTCGAGCAGCATGGCCACGCCGCTGGCGTCGTCCACCGCGCCGGGGGCGTCGGAGGTGGCGTCCATCGGATCGGTGGCGCGGCTGTCGTAGTGGGCGGTGAGCACGATGGCCTCGCGCGCGCGGGCCGGGTCGGTGCCGGGCAGGAGGACGCCCACGTTCCAGAGCTCCACCGGCGCCGGGATGCGCCGCTCCGGCGGGGCGGTGAAGCGGTCGTCGAAGGGCTGGAGGCGCGACCCCGGCAGGGCCGCCAGCGCGCGCGCCTCGGACGCCAGCCAGCGCCGCGCCGCGCCGATGCCGCGGACCTCGGAGCGGGTGTCGGAGAGGGTGTGGCGGGTGCCGAAGGCGGCCAGCCTGGTCACCGTGGCCAGCAGGCGGGCTGGCTCGACCGCGGCGACCAACGCCTCGACGCGGGGCGAGCGGGCCGACGGGGCCAGGGCGGTCGCTGGGGTGGAGAGGGTGAGGGCGGCGAGCGCTGCCAGGGCGAGGGAGGTCATGGTGGGCTCCGGGGGATGGCATCCTACGAGGAGCGCCGAGGGGCAGGAAGGGGCGCTGCCCCGACCCCGACCTCGGCCCGTCCCCGCCGCCCCCCATGTGACCCAGCGTACAGCGCCGGGCCCGCGGCCTCGCTACACTCCCCGGATGCCCTCGCCCCGCCGCGGCCTCGCGCCGCTCGCCGCGCTCCTCGCCCTGTCGGCGCCGCTGGCCCTCGCCGCCTGCGCCACGCCAGCGCCCGTCGCCGCGCCTCCCGCGGCCCCGTCCCCGCTGGTCGGCCCGGTGCCGCGCCAGCCGCAGGCGCTGGTGCTGCGCCACGCCACGGTGCTGCCGGCCAGCGGGCCGGCCATCCCGGACGGTGCGGTGGTGCTGGAGCGGGGCCGCATCACCGCGGTCGGCCCGAGCGCGACCGTGGCCACCCCGCCGGGCGCCCGCGAGCTGGACCTGACCGGCCGGTTCGTCACGCCCGGCCTGGTCGACTCCCACACCCACCTCGGCGTCTATGGCCAGCCGGAGTCCTTCGCCCACTCCGACGGCAACGAGATGACCTCCCCCATCACCGCCGAGGCCTCGGCCGAGCACGCCTACTGGCCGCAGGACGCGGCCCTGGGGCGGGCCCTGGCGGGCGGCGTCACCTCGGCGCTGGTCCTGCCGGGCAGCGCCAACCTGGTGGGCGGCCGCGGCCTGCCGGTGAAGCTGCGCCCTGGCCGCAGCGCCGCCGAGGCGCGCTTCCCGGGCGCCCCCGACTCGCTCAAGATGGCCTGCGGCGAGAACCCGCGGCGGATCTACGGCGAGGGGAAGAAGCAGGCCCCGCAGACGCGCATGGGCAACGTGTCGCTCTTCCGCCAGGCCTTCCTCGACGCCCAGGACTACCAGGCGCGCCAGCAGGAGTGGCGCACCAAGCAGGCCGAGGCGGGCGCGGCGGCCGGGCCGGCGCCCAGGCGGGACCTCAAGCTGGAGACGCTGGCCGCCGCGCTGCGCGGCGAGGTGCTGGTGCAGATCCACTGCTACCGGGCCGACGAGCTGGCGGCCATGCTGGCGGTGGCCGACGAGCTGGGCTTCCGCATCCGCGCCTTCCACCACGCGCTGGAGGCCTACAAGGTGCGCGACCTGCTGGCGGCGCGCGGCGTGGCCACCGCCACCCACGCCGACTGGTGGGGCTACAAGCTGGAGGCCTGGGACGGCATCCCGGAGAACGCCGGGCTGGCCACCCGCGCCGGCGGGCGGGCCACCATCCAGTCCGACTCCCCGGTGGTCGGGCAGCGGCTCGGCCAGGAGGCCGCCAAGGCCATGTGGGCGGCGCGGGCCGCCGGCGTCCCGGTCTCCGACGAGGAGGCGCTGCGCTGGGTGACGCTGGACGCGGCCTGGGTCCTGGGGGTGGACGGCCAGACCGGCTCCCTCGAGCCGGGCAAGATGGCCGACGTGGTGGTCTGGAGCGGGCACCCGTTCTCGGTCTACGCCCGCGCCGAGCAGGTCTACCTGGACGGCCTGCTGGCCTACGACGTCCGCGCCGGCCTGTCGCCGAGCGACTTCGAGCTGCGCGAGCCGCGCCAGGCGCCGGCCGCCGCGCCGCCGCTGCCGGGCAGGCCCGCCGGGGCGCCGGCGCCGGCCGCCCCGTGTGACGGCGGCGCCGTCCCCTGCCCGGCCCCGCTGCCGGTCACGGCCGACCGCTGCCTGGCCATCACCGGCGCCCGGGTGGTGGGCGGCGCCGGCCCGCCCGGCGAGGCCACCGTGGTGGTGGAGGGAGAGCGGATCACCCGGGTGGCGCCCGGCCTGGCCGCCCCGACCGGCTGCCGCGAGGTGGACGGCCGCGGCCTGGTGCTCTCCCCGGGCCTGCTCGACCCGGTCTCCACGCTGGGCCTGGAGGAGGTCTCGGGCGAGGAGGGCGCGCGCGACCTCGGCCCCGGCGGCGAAGGGGCGGCGGCGCCCGACCCGGTGCGCGCCGCGCTGCGCGCCGCCGACAGCGTCAACCCCGCCTCGGCCCTCCTGCCGGTGGCCCGACAGGGCGGCCTGACCGGCGCGGTGGCCTTCCCGGGCGGCGGGCTGGTGTCCGGCCAGGCCGCCTTCGTGGGCACCGACGGCCAGGTGCGGGTGGCCTCGGTGGGCCTGGCGGCCAGCCTCGGCGTGGCGGGGGCCCAGGCCCTCCACTCCACCCGCGGCGCGGCGCTGCAGCGGCTGCGCGAGCTGCTCGACGACGCCCGCACCTACGCCGCCAGGCGGTCCGACTTCGACGGGGCCAGGCTGCGCCGCGTCTCGGCCAGCCGCCTGGACCTGGAGGCGCTCCAGCCGGTGCTGGCCGGGCAGCTGCCGCTGGTGGTGGAGGCCGACCGGGTCTCCGACCTGCTGGCCGCCCTGGCGCTGGCGCGCGAGTGGAAGCTCCGGCTGGTGGTCCGCGGCGGGGCCGAGGCCTGGCTGGTGGCGCGGGAGCTGGCGGAGGCGCGGGTGCCGGTGCTGCTCGACCCGCAGGAGGACCTGCCGGCCTCCTTCGATCAGCTGGGCGCGCGGTCCGACAACGCGGCCCTGCTGGCGGCCGCCGGGGTGCCGGTGCTGATCGCGCCGCGCGGCATGGCCGGCGAGCCGCACCAGGCCAGGACGCTGCGGCAGGTGGCCGGGTTGGCCGTGGCCCACGGGCTGCCGTGGGCGCTGGCCCTGCGCGGCGTCACCGCCGGCGTGGCCGAGGCCTACGGCCTGCCGGGCGGCCGCGTCGCCGAGGGCGTGGTGGCCGACCTGGTGCTCTGGAGCGGCGACCCGCTCGAGCTGTCGAGCCGGCCGCTGGCCATGTGGATCGGCGGGCGCCAGGCGCCGCTGGCCTCGCGCCAGCAGGCGCTGCTGGAGCGCTACCGGGTGCTGGGCCCCGAGGCGCCCGGCGCGGTGGAGCCGGCGCGCCGGCCCTAGCCGGGGCGGGCGCCGGCGGCGCCCGGGCGGAGGCGCCGGCCCGGCCGCGCCGGTGGTTCAGCGCCCGGGCCGGTCGAAGCCGAGCTTCCGGAGGAGCGGCTGCACGGAGGGAGGGCGACCGCGGAAGTCGACGTAGAGCTTCATGGGATCCTCCGACCGCCCCTTCTCGAGCAGCGTGCGGAAGCGGCGCGCCGTGGCCTGGTCGAAGAGCCCCTTCTCCTGGAAGGCGGCGAAGGCGTCGGCGTCGAGCACCTCGGCCCACTTGTAGCTGTAGTAGCCGGCCGAGTAGCCGCCGCCCGGGCCGAAGATGTGCTGGAAGGAGGTGGTCCGGTAGCGCGGCACGATGGTGGACGGCAGCGACATGCGGGCCAGCGCCACCCGCTCGAGGGCCTTGGCGTCCACCTCGGCGGTGGTGGTGAGGGTGTGCCACTCCAGGTCGAGGAGCGACGCCGCCAGGTACTCCACGTTCTTGAAGCCCTGGTCGAAGCGGGCGGTGCGCTGGATCTTCTCGACCAGCGCCGGCGGGATGGGCGCCCCGGTCTTCCAGTGGCGGGCGTAGCCCCGCAGCACCTCGGGCTCGGTGGCCCAGTTCTCCATCACCTGGCTCGGCAGCTCGACGAAGTCGCGCGGCACCTGGCCCAGGCCGAGGTAGCGCTTCTTCCCGAGGATGGCGTGCAGCCCGTGGCCCAGCTCGTGGAAGAGGGTCTCCACCTCCTCGAGCGAGAGCAGGGCCGGGGCGTCGCCCACCCCGCGCGAGAAGTTGCCGACGTTGTAGACCAGCGGCCGGATCTCCCTGCCGTCCTTGACCCACTGGCCCCGGAAGCCGGAGGCCCAGGCCCCGGAGCGCTTCCCGGGCCGCGGGTGGTAGTCCACCAGGAAGACCGCCAGGTGGGAGCCGTCGCGGTCCTTCACCTCGAAGGCCTTCACCT
The DNA here is from genome assembly GCA_016718565.1 of Anaeromyxobacter sp. Classification (NCBI taxonomy): domain Bacteria; kingdom Pseudomonadati; phylum Myxococcota; class Myxococcia; order Myxococcales; family Anaeromyxobacteraceae; genus Anaeromyxobacter; species Anaeromyxobacter sp. Next base: position 715,639 of record JADKCZ010000002.1, read on the forward strand.
CCGGGTGGTAGACGGGCACCCCCGTGAGCTCGGTGAAGGTGATGCCGTAGAGCTTGCCGGCCACCGCGAAGGCCCCGTCGCGCACCCGGTCCACCGGGAAGTACGGCCGCAGCTCCGACTCGTCGAGGGCGTAGCGGGCCTGGCGCACCTTCTCCGTGTAGAAGAACCAGTCCCAGGGCTCCACCGGGTGGTCCCGGCCGGCCGCCTTGACCGCCGCGGCCAGCGCCTCGGCCTCCGCGGCGGCCGCCTCCTTGGCCGGGCCCCACAGCTGGTTGAGCAGCCCGTAGACCCGCGCCGGGGTGCCGGCCATGGAGTCGTCGAGCACGTAGTCTGCCCAGGTGGCGAACCCGAGGAGCCGGGCCTTCTCGACCCGGAGCGCCGCCACCCGGGAGGCCAGCCCGTTGTTGTCGGTGGCGCCGCCGTGATCCGCCTTGGTGGTGTAGGCGGTGAAGAGCTGGCGGCGCAGCTCGCGGTCCTCCGCGTACTGCAGGAACGGCCAGATGGACGGGGCCTGCAGCGTGAAGACCCATCGCCCCTCCAGCCCGGCCTTCCGAGCCGCCTCGGCGGCGCCGGCCACCACCCGCTCCGGCAGGCCGGCCAGCTGCGCCGTCCGGTCGAGCACCAGCCTGTAGGCGTTGGTCTCCGCCAGCAGGTTGTCGCCGAACTTCACGCCGGCGCTGGCCAACTCGGCGTTCACCTCGCGGAGCCGGACCTGCTGCGCCGGCCCGAGCTCGGCGCCGGCGCGGACGAAGCGCTTCCAGGTCCGCTCCAGCAGCATCTGCTGGTCCACCGCCAGGTCGAGCCGCTCCCGCTGGGACCAGACCGCCTGGACCCTGGCGTAGAGGCGGGCATCGAGCGCGATGTCGTCCCGGTGGGTCGTGAGCAGCGGCGTCACCTTCCGGTTGATGGCCTGCAGCGCCTCGGTGGTGTCGGCCCCGACCAGCCCGAAGAAGACCGCCGAGACCCGGGCGAGCCGCTCGCCGACCCCGTCGAGCGCCGCCACCGTGTTCTCGAAGGTGGCCGGCGCCTGGCTGGTGGCGATGACCTCGACCTCGCGCCGCTCGGTGGCCATGGCCGCCTCGAAGGCCGGCAGGTGGTGCTCGACCCTGATCTCGGCGAAGGGCGGCAGGCCGAACGGGGTGTTCCAGTCGGCGAGGAGGGGGTTGTCGGCCAGGGTCGCGGTCGCGGTCGCGGTCGCGGTCGGGGTCGCGGTCGGGGTCGCGGTCGGGGTCGCGGTCGGGGTTGGGGTCGGGGTCGCGGTCGGGGTCGGGGTCGGTCGGGATCGCGGTCGGGGTCGTGGTCGCGGTCGGGGTCGCAGTCGTGGTGGCGCAGGCGTTCAGCGTGGCGAGCGTCAGCGCGGCGGCGAGGGAGGTGCGGAGGGAGCGCGGCATGGGTGTCTCCACTGGAAACTCGGGAACGGTCCTGGCCGGCGCAGCGCGCCGGCCGGTCAGGCCTTCACGCTGCTGGTCAGCCTTCGGAGCAGGGGCACGCAGAGCAGCATGAGGCCGGCCGCGGCCAGGCTGGTGACCACGAAGATGGAGAAGAAGCCGGCGTTGGTCTGGGAGATGCGCTGCACCGCCCCGCCCAGCCCCTCCTCCAGCACGGCGGGCGCCTGCCCGGGCGTGGGGGTGTAGGCGGCCAGCGCGCCGGCGATCTTGTTGGCGGTGGCGTTGGCCAGGTACCAGGCCCCCAGGAGCAGGGAGGCGAAGCGAGCCGGCGCGATCTTGCTCACGTAGGACAGCCCCACCGGCGAGAGGCACAGCTCGCCGAAGGTGTGGAAGGAGTAGGCCAGCAGCAGCCAGATCGGGCTGACCTTCACCCCGGCGTCGGCCCGCGCCCCACCGGCCACCAGGAAGAGGAACCCCACCCCGAGCAGCGCCAGCCCGAAGACCATCTTGAGGGCGGTGGGTGGCTCCTTGCCACGGCGCGCCAGCGCCCCCCACAGCCCCGCGAAGACCGGCCCGAAGACCAGGATGATGGTCGGGTTGACCGACTGGAACCAGGAGGACGGGATGTCGAAGCCCCCCACCGTGAGGTCGGTGAACTTGTCGGCGAACAGGTTCATGGAGCTGCCGGCCTGCTCGTAGGCGGCCCAGAAGAAGACCACGAAGAAGGCGGCCAGGAAGATCGCCAGCACCCGGCGCCGCTCCTCGCCGTGGGTGCCGAGCACCGTGACCGCCAGCGCGCCGCCGATGGCCGCGCCCAGCACCACCGGCTGGAGCGCCAGGCCGCCCAGCAGGGCCGCCAGCGCCCCGCCCGCCGCCGCCCCGCCGGCCGCGTCGAGCAGCAGCACCCGCCTCGGCGGACCGACCTCGCCCTCGCCCGGCTGGACCCCGGCCGCCTGCCTGGCCGGCACGCCCACCCCGATGCCCGGCATGTAGCGGTCGCGCCCCCACAGGTAGATGAGCAGGCCGAGCACCATGCCCACACCGGCGGCGCCGAAGCCGTAGTGCCAGCCCCAGCGCTCGCTCTGGGCCAGGTAGCCGCACACCAGCGGGCCGATGGCCGCGCCGGCGTTGACCCCCATGTAGAAGATGGTGAAGCCGGCGTCGCGGCGCGAGTCCCCGGGCGCGTACATCTGGCCGACCTGCGCCGCGGCGTTGGGCTTGAAGAAGCCGGTGCCGACGATGATCAGCCCGAGGCCGGCGTAGAAGGACGGCAGGCCGGGCATGGCCAGCGCGAAGTGGCCGAGGGCGATGATGACGCTGCCGAGCACCATCGAGCGGCGGGTGCCGATGAGCCGGTCGGCCAGGTATCCGCCGATGAGCGGCGTCAGGTAGACCAGGCTGGTGTAGGTGCCGTAGAGGCGCGCCGCCTCCGCCTTGTCCCACTGCAGCCCGTTCACCAGGTAGAGCACCAGCAGGGCCCGCATGCCGTAGTAGGAGAAGCGCTCCCACATCTCGACCACGAAGATCAGCCCCAGCCCGCGGGGGTGGCCGAAGAAGGCGCGGTCCCCCTGCACCGCGGCGACGGAGGGGTGGAGCGGTGCGGCGGGCGGCGACGGGGGCACGAGGACCTCGGGGCGGCGGGAGCGGGCGGCGGGACGGTACAGGGAGACGCCCCGGCGCCCGGCGTGACGGGCGACGGGCACGGCGCCCCGGGCCGGTGGGGGCACGGGACGCGCCGGCCGGGACCGGCGGAAGAGACCATGTTTCGGACGCAGCGTCACCCCGATCCGGGGGGCCACCGCACCGGAGGCGGGTTTGCACCGGCCGCGTCGCGCGCTACAACCGCAGCCATGTCCCGCACGACCGCCGCGCCGCCCGCCGCCCCTCCCCGCCCCGCAGCGCCGGAGGCGCCGTGAACCGCACCATGGCCAGGCTGGGCACCTTCCTCAGCGCCTTCGCCGTCTTCTCCTGCGGCTGGCTCGCCATGACCGCCATGAACGCCGGCGAGTGGCTGAAGATGGGGATCTTCTCGGCCCTGGCGCTCGGCGCGGCGGCCGTCGGCTCGGCCTTCTCCCGCGCCTCCAGGTGACGCCGTGAGCGAGCCGCGCCCCCTCCGCTTCGCCATCCGGGCCGCCTTCCTGGTGGTGCCGCTGGTGCTGGCCGCGGTGGCCCTGCCGCACGTGCGGCGCTGGGCCACCGCCCCGACGGGTCCGGGCCCCGGGGCGGCCGTGCCGGCCGCGCGCCAGGCGGTCCGCACCGCCGAGCAGGCCGCCCAGGCCTCTGCCCGCCAGGCCGACGCCGCCCTGGGCGACGCCCCCTCGGGCGGGCCGGCCGGCGCCGCGGCGGAGCCGCCCCGCCGCGACGGCCCCACCGTGGAGGAGATCGAGGCCAACCGCGCCGCCCAGGAGGCGCTGGCCGAGGCGCAGCGCGGCTGGAAGAAGGTGGAGGTCCTGGCCCCCCGTCCGGCCGTCCCCGACGCCAGCGGCGAGCTGGTCTCGCCGTTCCAGGGCTTCGGCCTCTCGGTGGACTCCCGGCCCGCGGGCGCCACCGTGCTGGTGGACGGCCTCGACCAGGGGCAGACCCCGCTCCTCACCACGGTGGACTGCCGGCCAGGGGAGCCGGTCGAGGTGCGCCTGGTGCACCCCGGGCGCCGCCCCGCCCAGCGCACCGTGCGCTGCCGCCAGGACGCGCTGGTCTCCTTCACCGCCAATCTCCCGCCCTGACCGGGCCGCCGGCGCGCCCCGCGACCGGCCACCAGCCCCCGCTGGTCGCGTGACGCCGCGCCGGCTCCGGACTACCGTGGCCCCTGGCGTCCCACCCACAGCCCCCTGGAGCCCAGACACCATGCCCGTGAGCAAGAAGCGGAAGAAGGAAGGCAAGCCGGTCCACCGCAGCGAGCCCGTGCACGCCGAGTCGGAGCACGCCCACGGCCCGGAGGCCAAGGTCGCTGCCGCGCCGCTCAAGGCCGGGAAGCCCAGCAACCCCTTCAACGCGCAGCGCCCCATCGTCCGCAGCGCGCCGCGCGGCCGGTAGCCCATCCGTGGCCCAGCCTCGGGCCGGCTGGCGCGTCTACCTGCTGCGGTGCCGCGACGGCTCGCTCTACACCGGCGCCACCAACGACCTCGACCGGCGGGTGGCCCGCCACGCCGCCGGCGAGGGGGCGCGCTACACCCGCTCGCGCCTGCCGGTGGTGCTGGTCCACCAGGAGCAGGTCGGCGATCGGAGCGCGGCGCTCCGGCGGGAGGCCGCCATCAAGCGGCTCCCACGTGCCGCCAAGCTGGCGCTGGTGGCCGCCTCCCCAGGAAAGGCCCGCCGGCCCCGCGCCTCCGCTGGCTGATGGAGGCAGGCTCGTCCCCCGTCCCCGGGACACGCCGCCCACCGAACGCCGAAAGGGGCGAGAAATCAGCCTCTTGTCGGCCAGGTGCGCATTGACACCCACCGCCGGCGCCCCCGTATCATGGAGGCTTCATGCGACACCTGCGCGCACCGGCCCTGGCGGTCCTGCTGACCGCCTGCCTGACGGGGCCCGACGTCGGCGCCGCCATCCCGGGCGGCGGCCTGCCGTCGCTGGAGCCGACCCTGTCGTCGGTGCAGTCGCTGGTCTTCTCCCCCCGGTGCGCCACCGCCGCCTGCCACGTGGGTGGGAACGGCACGCCGCTCTCGCTGGTGGCTGGCGAGTCCTTCGGCGCGCTGGTGGGCATCCCCTCCGAGCAAGCGCCCGCCGTCCCGCTCGTCACCCCCGGCGACCTGGCGCAGAGCTACCTCGTCATCAAGCTGCGTGGCACCCACGAGGCGGTGGGCGGCTACGGGACCCCCATGCCGCCCGGCGGCGAGGAGCTGACGGCAGAGGAGCTGCTGGCCATCGAGGGCTGGGTCTCCGCCGGAGCGGCCGATGACTGAGCGGCCCGGCGGCGCCCCCCCTGGTCCCCGCCGGCGCGCCCTGGCCGCCGGCTGGCTGGCGCTCCTGCTCTGCCTCGGCGCCGGCGCCGGCGCCGCGCGGGCCGCGCCGAGCGTGGCGGTCTCGGGCTCCTTCTACGTGGACACCTGGGTCATCCCCGACGGCGCGGCGGTGCGCGCCACCCGCGGGGTCACGCCGGACGGCTCGCTCAAGGTGGGCGTGGACATCGACGACGACCTCTCGTTCTCCACCAAGGCCTGCCTGAGCTGCCACGGCATCGAGCTGGAGCACGCCGCCTTCGACTACCAGCCGAAGCTCTGGTTCAACCTGCAGGTCGGGCGCATCGCCGTCCCCTTCGGCGAGTACTCCAACCGCATCGACCCCTCCGGCCACAAGGCCACCTCGGGGCCGCTCATCTACGACATGGGCCGCTCCGCCTTCGCCGACCGCGCCAACCTGAACGGCCCGGTGGTGATGCTGCCCTACGTGGACACCGGCGCCCTGGCCTACGGCATGTTCTTCCTGGCCGACGTGGTGCAGGTCTGGTACGGCGCCTACGCCGTGGCCGGCCTCAAGGGCGGCAACGACGTGGACTGGATGGCGCTGCGCAGCGTCCCGTACGCCGACAACAACGCCGAGCCGGCCTACGGCGGGCGCCTGGCCTTCACCCTGACCTCCGAGCCTGGGCACGTCCTCGGCGACGTCAGCCTGGGGGCCTCCTACACCGGCGGGCGCTTCGACAAGGCGGCGCGCCTCCGCTACGACGCGGTGGCGGTCGACGCGGCGCTCCCCATCTGGAAGGCCACCCTGCGCGGGGAGTGGGCCCTGCGCCGGACCCGGCTCGACCCGTCCGCCGCCGGCTACGCCTACGACGTGGTCGACCCCTGGTTCGACAAGCAGGGCTTCTACGCTGAATTGGAGCACCCCCTGGGCCGTTCCTCCAGCGTGGTGGCCCGCTTCGACCGCCTGGAGCGGCGGGGCGTGCCCCTGCCCGGGTCGGCGCAGGCCATGACCCCGGCCACCCGCATCGACCGGGCCACCGCGGGCCTGATGACCTCGCTGGCCTCGTCGCTCTACCTCAAGGTGTCATACGAGTACTGGATGCCGACCGCCTGGGCGGAGTTCCACTCCGGCCACCTGGGCCTCGGAGGAGCGTTCTAGATGATCCCCTGCCTCACCAGCCTGGCGCTGGCCGCGGCCCTCGGCGCCGGCGCCCCCGGCGGCGCCGAGAAGGCCCCACACGACCCGCGCGACGACGGCCCCGGCGCGGTCGACGTGTCGGCCTACCCGCCCGACCAGCAGCGCCAGTACCCGACCTTCCTGCAGAAGTGCTCCAAGTGCCACCCGGCGGCCCGCGCCATCAACTCGCGCTTCGACTCGAGCGAGTGGAAGCGCTACATGAAGAAGATGATCCGCCGCCCCAACTCCGGCATCAACGAGGAGCAGGCGGCGGACATCTACGAGTTCCTCAAGTACTACGCGGGCCGGCAGGCAGGCGGGAAGTAGCCGGTGCCCCGCCGCGCCAGCTCGCTCCGGCTCCGCCTGCTGGCCGCCACCGTGGTGCTGGTGGCGCTGGCGCTGGCGGCGGCGGCGGCGGGCTTCGAGCAGGTGGCGCGCGGCGTGGTGACCGAGGCGGTGCTGGACCACCTCTCGGCCCGCTCCCGCGAGGTGCACGAGGCGGTGCATCGCTTCCAGGAGGAGCGGGCCCTGACGGTGCGCAACTGGGCCGAGGCCGAGGCCATGCAGCTGACCCTCGACTCGGGCGACCCCAAGTTCGCCGAGGACTACCTGCGCCGGCTCATCCAGGAGCAGGGCGGCAGCATCGCCGCCGCCGCCCTGGTCGGGCCCGAGGCGGCCCTCACCGCCGGCGTCCGGGCCGGCGCGGCCGGGGCGCGGCGCGGCACGGCGCTGTCCGCGCAGCGCGATCGCTCGCTGCGCCTCGACATCGTGGACGCCGCCCTGGAGGGCACGCCGCTCTCGATGGAGCTGGGCCGGCTGTCCCAGGTGGACGCCGACGGCGGCGACGAGGTGGTGGTGCTGGTGGCGGTGCCGGTGAAGGACTTCGCCTCCGACGTGGTGGGCGCCATGCTGGCGGCGATCTCCACCCGGGCCATGGGCCGCCTCCTGGCGGAGATCAACGGCAACGAGACGGCGCTGGTCCCGGTGGTCCACGACGCCAGCCACGCGCTGGTGCTGGTGCCCCCCGGGGTCGACCCGTCCACCTTCGACGAGCTGATCCGGCTCGCCGGGGCGCCCGGCACCCTGGAGCGGCTCAACTCGCCCTCGGGTGAGGCGCTGCTGGCGGTGCGCACCGCGCCGGCCGAGGAGCCACCGGGCTGGTCCTCGGCCATGGTGGAGCGCGAGGCGCAGGCCTACGGGCGGCTGGCCACCATGCGGCTGGTGCTGGCCGTCCTCTACGGGGTGGTGCTGGTGGGCGCGGCCCTGGCCAGCGTCTGGGCCCTGCAGGCGGCCACCCGCCCCTTGAGCGAGGTGGCCGTCTCGATGTCCCGGGTGGCCAGCGGCGACCTGACCACCCGCCTGCCCGAGGTCCACTCGGGCGAGCTCGGCCACCTGGTGGGCTCGTTCAACACCATGGTCGCCGAGGTGGCCCGCTCCCGCGACGAGCTGCAGCGCACCGAGGCCCTCCGCAGGGAGGTGCAGATCGCCCACCGCATCCAGACCGCCATCCTGCCCAGCAGCCCGGCCGTGCCTGGCTACGAGGTGGCCGCCCGCATGAAGCCGGCCGAGGACGTGGGCGGCGACCTCTACGACGTGCTGGCCTTCCCCGACACCTTCTGGGTGCTCATCGGCGACGTCTCCGGCCACGGCATCAACTCCGGCCTGGTGATGATGATGGCCCAGGCGGCCGCCTACGCCGCCATCGCCGACGATCCGCACGGGCGCCCGGCCAGCGTCATCACCGCCGTCAACCGGGTCATCCACGAGAACGTGGTCAAGCGGATGGGGCGCGACGACTACCTCACCCTCATGGCGGTGCGACACCTGGGCGGCGGCCGCTTCCTCTGCGCCGGGGCCCACCAGCCGGTCTTCATCGGCCGGGCCGCCGGCGGGGTGGAGGTGCTCGAGCCGGCCGGGCCGTGGATGGGGCTCACCGAGGAGGTGGGCCCCGGGGTGGTGGAGCGCGAGTTCCAGCTGGGGCCCGGCGACCTGCTCTGCCTCATCACCGACGGCGTGGTGGAGGCCACCTCGGCAGGTGGCGAGCTCTTCGGCGAGGACCGGCTGGCGGCGCTGCTGTGCGAGCCCGGCCCCCGCACCGCCGCCCAGGTGCTGCAGCTGATCTTCGAGCGGGCCGAGGCCTTCCTGTCCACCCAGTCCGACGACATGACCGCGGTGATCCTGAGGCGAACGCATGACGACCACAGCTGACTTCGGAGGGCGCCCCATCTACCTCATGCTCAGGATGAGACCGCCCTGGGTCTTCGTCGACGAGATCCGACGCTTCGTCGAGTCCTTCTGCCTGTGCGCCTGCCCCGGCCAGAGCCGCGAGGCCCAGGTGGCGCTGGCCGTGCACGAGCTGATGCAGAACGCCATCCCGCAGGCCTGCGGCGAGGACGTGGACCTCACCCTGCAGGTGGACCCGGCGGCCGACCGCATCGAGGTGGCGGTCAGCAACCCCTGCAGCGACGAGGCGTTCGAGGAGCTGCGCCAGAGGGTGGAGCGGCTCAACAGCGAGCCCGACGCCCTGCGCAGCTACCTGCGCGCCATGGCCGAGGCGCCGGCCGCCACCCGCGGCGGGCTGGGGCTGGCCCGCGTCCGCTTCGAGGCCCAGCTCGAGCTGTCCGTCATCCGGGAGGGGCGCCGGGTCACCGTCCTGGCCCGAGGCCTGCTCCACGCCCCAGTGATCCAGGTCCCAGGAGGTCTCCATGTCTAGTGTCATCGGCTCGCGCGGCGCGTCCCTGCAGGTGTCCGAGGAGAAGTACTCGGCTGGGCTGGTCAACGACGCCGCCGGCCTCAAGGTGGCCTTCCGGGGGACCATCAGCACCGTCAACCCGGCCGGCATCCTCAACCCCTTCGTGGACGCGGTGCACGGCCAGCTGGCCGGCGCCAACGTGAAGGAGATCCGGGTGGACTTCCAGGAGCTGGAGTTCTGCAACTCCTCCGGCTTCAAGGCCTTCATCCACTGGATCCAGCGCGTCCAGGCCCTGCCGGAGCCGCAGCGCTACAAGCTGCGCTTCCTCTCCAGCCCGGCGCGCAAGTGGCAGCGCACCAGCCTGCTGGCGCTCTCCTGCTACGCGCCGGGGCTGGTGGAGATCGCCTGAGCCGCTGGCTCGGGGCTCCAGGCGCTCGGACCACCAGGCCGTCTCGCTTTGTGGCGAATGGCCACAGGGCAAGGCGCCGCACCCTGGCCGCACGGCCGCGGAGCCCTTCCCCGGCTGGGGGCCGGCGTCGCGCCGGGCCTCCCCGGAAAGGCGAAGGGCCCGGTCTCTCGACCGGGCCCCGCGGACCAGCGACCTGCCGCCGGCGCTAGATGAGGCCCGGCTTGCCGGCCTGCCAGCGCGCCAGCTCGGTGGTGAGCAGGTCCACGTGCTCCCGCTCCTCGGCCGCCAGCTCCTTGTAGAGCTCCTTCTCCGGCGTGCCCTCGGCCGCGGCGGCGCCGCGCTCCGAGAAGAACTGCACGGCCCGCTCCTCGAAGGCGATGGCGATGCGGAACAGGTTGGCCGGGTCCTCCGGCCGGTTGGGGATGCCGGCGTAGATGGCGGCCCGGTCCACCTTGAAGTCGCCGGGCGCCGGCATCTGCGCGTGGTAGCGCCGCGACAGCGTGGCCATGTGCTCCTTCTCCATCTCGGCCATGCGGCCGAAGAGCTCGCGCAGCAGCGGGTCGGGCGCCTCCTTGGAGGCGCGGCCGTAGAAGGCCTGGCCGCCCAGCTCGATCTCGAAGGCGATGCGGACGGCATCGAGCGCCGCCGCCTCGGACGCCTTGGCCGGGTCGGCCACCGCCAGCTTGCCGCCGCAGGCCGGGCACATGCCGTACGGGAAGGCGAAGCCCTCGCTCACCTTGGCGCAGTCCTGGCACTTCCAGGTGAGCTGCGCGGTGGCGCAGCAGACGTAGGCCTCGTCACCCTCGAGGGGCTGGCGGCACTTGGGGCACACCGTGCCGGAGGCCGCCGCCGACTGCGGGCCGGTGGCGGTGGCGCCGGCGGCGCCGAGCGGGGTGGGTGGAACGAATGCGGTCATGTCCTCCTCCGTGATGGGCCACTTCTTCTTGCCGCCCTTCAGGTAGGCGCCGATCGAGCGGGCGGCGCGGCGGCCCGCCCCCATGGCGAGGATGACGGTGGCGCCGCCGGTGACGATGTCACCGCCGGCGAAGACCCCCTGGAGCGAGGTGGTCTGGGTCTTGCCGTCGTCGGCGACGATGTTGCCCCACTTGTTGAGGGCCAGGCCCGGGGTGGACTGGGTGATGATGGGGTTGGCCTTGGTCCCGAGCGCGTAGATGACCGTGTCGCACTCGAGGTCCTTGAAGCGGCCGGTGGCGACCGGCTTGCGGCGCCCCTTCTCGTCCGGCTCGCCGAGCTCCATCTCCTCGACCTTCATGCCCTTCACGTTGCCGTCGGCGTCCGTGTAGATCTCGACCGGCGAGTGGAGGAAGAAGAACTCGATGCCCTCCTCCTTGGCGTGGCGGATCTCCTCGATGCGGGCCGGGGCCTCCTTCTCGGTGCGCCGGTAGACGCAGCGCACCGTCTCGGTGCCGAGCCGCTTGGCGACGCGCAGGCAGTCCATGGCGGTGTTGCCGGCGCCGATGACGACGGCCGACTTGCCGATGGAGACCGGCGTGTCCTGGAACGGGAACTTGTCGCCGCCCATGAGGTTGACGCGGGTGAGGAACTCGTTGGCCGAGTAGACCTGGCCGGCGAACTCGCCCGGGATGCCCAGGAAGGCCGGGGCGCCGGCGCCCACGCCGAGGAAGACGGCGTCGTAGCCCTTCTCCTTGATGAGCTGCGGCACCGTGAAGGTCTTGCCGATGACCTTGTTGGTCTCGATCTTCACGCCCAGCTCCACCAGGCTGTTCACCTCGCGGTCGATGATGTCACGCGGCAGGCGGAAGGACGGGATGCCGTAGCGGAGCACGCCGCCCACCACGTGCAGGGCCTCGTAGACCGTCACGTCGCAGCCGAACTTGACCAGGTCGGCCGCCACCGCCAGGCCGGCCGGGCCGGAGCCGCAGACCGCCACCTTGCCGAGCATGTCGGCGGGGGCGAACTTCGGCGGCACCGTCGGCTTGAGCTTGCCGTGGTCGCCGACGAAGCGCTCGAGCCGGCCGATGCCGACCGACTCGACCTTCTTGGCGATGACGCACTGGGCCTCGCACTGCGTCTCCTGCGGGCAGACGCGGCCGCAGACCGACGGGAAGATGGAGGCCTCCCGGATCACCTCGAGGGCGCCGTCGATGTCGCGCACCACCAGGTGCTTGATGAAGCGCGGGATGTCGATCTCCACCGGGCAGCCGGAGATGCAGGTCGGCTTGGCGCACTGGATGCACCGCTCGGCCTCGCCGAGGGCGTCCTGCAGCGAGTAGCCGAGGTTGACCTCCTTGAAGTTGCGGGCGCGCTCGACGTGGTCCCGCTCCGGCATGACCGTCTGCTTGGGGGCGAGATCCTTGATCTTCTTGTAGTTGTGCTTGTTCTCGTCGAAGAGCTGCTTCTCGAGGTTGCAGACGTGGGCGTAGTCCTCGGTGGCCCGCGTCTCCTGCGCCTTGAACCGCCGCTGGCGGGAGAGCAGCTCCTTGAAGTCCACCAGGTGGCCGTCGAAGTCCGGACCGTCCACGCAGGCGAACTTGACGTTCTTGTCCACCGTGACGCGGCAGGAGCCGCACATGCCGGTGCCGTCCACCATGATGGCGTTGAGCGAGACCATGGTCTTCACGCCGAACGGGCGGGTGGTCTCGACGCAGGCGTTCATCATCGGCAGCGGGCCGATGGCGACCACCACGGCCGGCTTGTCCTTCTCGCAGACCTCCTTGAGCGCCTGCGTGACGAAGCCCGGCTTGCCGTAGCTGCCGTCGTCGGTGCAGACGATGAGGTCGTCGCAGTACTCGGCGAACTTCTTCTCCCAGAACACCAGGCCCTTGTTGCGGAACCCGATGATGCCGGTGACCCGGTTGCCGGCCTCCTTGAAGGCCTTGAGCTGCGGGTAGACCGGCGCCACGCCGAGGCCGCCGCCCACCAGGACCACGTGGCCCACCTTCTCGATGTGCTGCGGCAGGCCGAGCGGCCCGACGAAGTCCTCGAAGGTGTCGCCCTCCTTGTAGTCGGTCATCATCTGGCGCGTGGACTTGCCGAGCGCCTGGATGACCATGGTGATGGTCCCCTTCTCGCGGTCGTAGTCGGCGACCGTGAGCGGGATGCGCTCGGCGCCCGTCCCCAGGCGCAGCATGACGAAGTGGCCCGGCAGCGCCGCCTTGGCCACGTCGGGGGCGGAGACTTCCCAGAGGAACGTCGTGTCGGAAAACGCCTCGCGGCGGACGATCGTATACATCGGGGAGTGAACCCTCCGTGTCAGGTGGGGACGGCGTGAAGGAACGGGGGGAGTACCAATCTCGGGCCACCCCAGTCAAGGCGCGGCGCAGGACCGAATTGACCAATCCGGTCCACAATTTAGCTGCGCTCAGCCCTTCATCACCCTGGCGAGCTCGGCGGCGACGTCGGTGTCGCCGGGCGCGAGCTGCAGGGCCCGGCGCAGCAGCGCCAGGGCCGAGCTGCCGCGGCCGGCCGCCGCCTCCTGGCGACCCAGGTCGAACGCCTCCTGGGCCTCCATGGAGCGGCGACGGGCGGCGCCCCGCCACCCGGTGCCCGCCGAGGCCTCGAGGGAGGCTCCGGGAGCCGCCTGCGGGGGCGGCTGGGCGGCGGCCGGCGGCGCGGCCGGTGAAGGTGGCGGGGCGGGCGGCGCGCTGGCCGGCGCTGGCGGCGGAAGAGGCGGCGCGGCCGAGCCGGGGACGCCTGGGGGGGCCCGGAGCGGCGGCGCCTGGGGCACCCAGGTCGGGACGGGTGACTCGCGGCTCGCGGGCGCCTCCGCCAGGAAGTAGGTGCCGTACTCCGCCATGACGTGCTTCCAGGTCTCCGGGTGGGCGGCCGCGCCGCGCGACACCGTGAGCAGCCCGCGCGACAGCAGCGCGAAGAGGGTGCGCTGCTTGACCGCCCAGCTGCCCTCCAGCCGGGCCCGCAGGGCGGCGATGGTGGCGCCGCCGGCGACGTGGCGCAGCAGCTCGAGCTCGTCCGGACCGAAGTCGGCGAAGCGCGGCGGGAGGGCCAGGAAGACCATGGCGTCCACCGGCAGCCGGTCCGGGACCCGCCGGTAGTTCCCGAGCCCGGGGTTGTCGGCCAGCAGCGCCGAGAACCACCGCGCGGCGGTCGGCCGCGCCGCCTGCTCGAAGGCCACGCCCAGGCGCCAGGGCGGCTGGGAGTTCACCCAGGCCACCCGGCCCGCCGCGCGCAGCGGCTCCCGGGCGGCCGGGCCCTGCACCTCCAGCAGCAGGATGGTGCCGCGCGGCTGGGGCGCCGGCGCCACCAGCTGGCAGCCGTGCGGCCCGATGTCCTCGGTCTCCGCGTCCCAGACCTGGGCCGGCGCCTGGATGCGGACGTGCACGCGGCAGCGGGACTGGGCGCGCGGCGCCCGCCGCGGGTTCACGATGTAGTCGGTCACGGGGGGGCATCCTACGCCGGCACGGCGCCGGGACGAACTCGAGGGCCGGCGCCGGGGTATCGTCCTGGCGTGCTCCGCACCCCCTCCCCCGCCGATCCGCCTCGCCTCTCGCCCCGCGAGTGGCTCGCCTCGCTGGCCACCACCCCCGCCTCGCTGGCCCTGGTGGCGCTGCAGGTGGGGGTGCTGGCCTGGGTGACCTTCGCCCTGGGCGACACCACCGACGGGCGGGTGCTGGTGCGGGCCGGCGCGCTGGAGCGCGGGATGGTGCAGGCGGGCCAGTGGTGGCGCCTGCTGACCGCCTCCTTCCTGCACGTGGGCTGGATCCACCTGGCGCTCAACGTCGCCTTCGGCCTCTCCTGGACCCGCGCGGTGGAGCGGCTGGCCGGGCCCTGGCGCTTCCTCGGCCTCTACCTGGCCTCCGGGCTGGGCGCCGCGGCCGCCTCCCTGCTGGCCAGCGACGTGGTCTCGGCCGGCGCCTCGGGACCGCTCTTCGGGATGATCGGCGTCACCCTGGCGCTGCACCGGCGCGCCCTGCCCGGCTGGCGCGCCTTCGCCACCAGCCCCGCCACCGTGCAGGTGGTCGGGCAGCTGGCCGCCTGGACCGTGGTGGCGGTGGTGGGCAAGCTGCCCATCGACCACGCCGCCCACCTCGGCGGCCTGGTCACCGGCGCCGCCGCCACCTGGGCGCTCACCTCGCCGGGCCACCGCCCCCGCTGGCTGGCCTCCCTGGCCGCGCTGCTCCTGGCGGCCTGCGTCGCCGCGGTCTGGCCGCGCGCCGGCCTGTCGCGCTTCACCGGCCAGCACCTGGAGGGCCTGGCCTTCGACGCCCTCCGGCGGGAGGACTTCACGGCCGCGGCGGAGGCCCTCGGCCGGCTGGAGCAGGCCGGGTGGCGCACGCCGGAGGCCGACTACGCCGGCGGGGTGGTGGCCCTGGAGCGCGGCCAGATCGAGCGGGCGGCCGGCGTCGCCCGGGCGCTGCTGGCGGAGGGCGGCGCCGCCGGGCTGCGCGACGCCGCCGCCAACCTGCTCTACGCGGCGGGCGCCACCGCCTTCAACGGCGAGGGGGTGCCGCGCGACACCGACCTCGGGCTCCGCCTGGTGGTGGAGGCCTGCGCCGCCGGCCACCAGGGCGCCTGCCGCGCCGAGCGGCAGATCCGCACCGGCGAGCCGGCCGAGCCCCGGCCGGCCGCCCCGCCGCCCCCACCCTGAACCGCCGGGCCGGACCAGGCGCCCCGCCCCGGATGGTACCGGTCGTATGGAAGCAAACCTTTTCGCGGCAGCGGCAGCGGCACCTGGGGGCGCAAGCGAACGTTGGCCCCACCTCGCCCGGGTGGGCCGGTGTGCCACCTGCGTGACACCGGTCACGATCCGGCCCTCCGCCTGTCCGTGGGACTTGAGCGGTCTGGCGGGACGTGGTGAGACTCCGGCACCGCAGGAGGAGTGGAGATGGCCGTGGCCTGGTCGCCGGAGCTGACGCTGCGTCACGAGGAGCTGGACCGCCAGCACCGCGGCCTCTTCCAGCTCCTGGAGGCCGCCGACGTGGCGCTCCGCACCGGCGCCATGCCAGACGCCCGGCGCGCCCTGGCGGCCTTCTGCGACGCCATGCTGGACCACACCGTGGAGGAGGGCCAGCTCATGGAGGCCAGCCTCTTCCCGGACCGCGAGCGCCACCGGGCGGCGCACGACACCTTCCTGGCCGACCTCCAGCAGCTGCAGGCCGAGCTGGCGGTGAAGGGCCCCACGCCGGATCTCGGCGAGTGGCTGCGCGTCCGGGTGATCGAGTGGCTCCGCTTCCACATCGCGGTGAACGACACCCGGCTGGCGGAGCACCTGGCCAGGTCCCCCGCCCGGGCCGGCTCCGACCGCCGCCCGGCCCGGCGCCCCGCCCGGCGGCCGCCGGCCTGAGCCTCAGCCCGGCGGCGCCGCGCCGCCCAGGGGCACGGCCCCCGCCGCCGCGGCGGGCCGCGCCAGGCCCGGGTCGGCCGGACCTCCGGCCACCGAGGGCAGCCCCTCGGCCAGCTCGAGCAGGGCGCGGGCAGGCAGCTCCAGGGGCCGCCCTCCCAGGGCGCCCGCCAGCCCCTCGACCTCCCCGCCGCCGAGGTGCCTGCCGGAGAGGCGCAGGCCGCTCTCGAGCCGCAGCGTGAAGGGCCCCGGCGGCGGGAGCACGCCGCGCCCGAAGGCCACCAGGCCGGGGTGCTGCACCCAGCCGCCCTCGGCCCGCCCGCCCCGCGACCGGAGCACCGGCGGCGCCAGGTGGACCAGCGCGGTGCGCAGGCCGGCGGCCAGCGGCGCCGGCGCGGCCCACCGCTGCACCACCTGCCCCGAGAGCTCGCGCCCTCCGGGGAGGCCGAGCTGGACCACCGTGCGCGCGCGCAGCGCCTCCGCCAGCCCGTGGTCGCCGCCGCGGCGGAAGGAGAGCGTGGCGGCGAAGGCCTCCAGCACCTCGAAGAGCCGGTCGAAGTCGCGCACCACGAAGAGCTGCGGCTGCATGTGGGTGATGTCGAAGGGCACCTCGGCGCAGCCGGCGTCGAGCGGGCGCCGGGCCACGGCGGGTCCGAGGCAGCGGGCCGACTCACCCAGCGAGCTGAGCAGGCCGGCGCCGTAGAGGCGCGGCGCGTCCATGCCGCCCACCAGGCCGTACTCGGCCGTCCACCAGTAGAGGCGGCTGGCCCGCGCCCCCTCCGACGCGAACGGCACCGCCGCCTGGGCCGCGGCCAGCCGCCGCTCCGCCGCGGCCTCCTCGGCGGGCGCGACCCCGCGCCGCTCCTTCACCTCCGAGAGGTGGCGCACCGCCTCGAAGACCGCCAGGTCCTCGGCGGCGGGGATGGCGCGGAAGCCGACCTCCCCGCAGGCCTGCAGGTACTCGGCGTAGCGCGGGTCGGCCACGAACGGGGCGTGCCCGGCGCTCTCGTGCACGATGTCCGGGGCCGGCGTGTAGTCGAGGTGCTCCGGACGCCGGATGCCGGTGGCGATGGCCAGCACCCGCCGGGCCTGCAGCTCGGTGAAGACCGCCGGCGGGATGAAGCCGCCCACGCCCACCGCGCTCCACCCGGCGCGCGCCAGCCCGAGGTTCATCTCGTCGAGGCTGGGGATGTGGTCCACCGTGATGCCGGTCAGGGCCAGGCCGGCCAGGTAGCGCGGATCGGCCGTGTCCGCCAGCTGGGCGGTGAGGCGCCCGAGCAGCAGGCGCCAGGTGGCCTGATCCTCGGCGGAGTAGGCCGCGTAGTCCTGCACCACCACCCAGCGGCGCAGGTGGGGTGGCAGGGCGTCGATGGCCCGTTCGGTCGGCGTCACGTGGTCGCCTCCTCGGGAAGGCACCCGCTGCGGCGGCGCGCCAGGCGGACGGCGCGCCGACGCTCGTGTAGCGGACCGGCGCCGGTCCCGCCGCGGCCAGGCGAGGCGTGGCGGTGGCGCTCCCTAGCCGCGCAGCGCGCCCGGCCCGCCCAGGAGGCGGGCCGGCAGCGTGAGCACCGCCCGCAGCAGGCCGAAGACCCCGTCCACCGCGACGCCGAGCAGGCGGAAGGGCAGCGAGAGGAGCCACACCAGCGGGTAGAGCAGCAGCGCCAGCAGGGCGAACGGCCAGCAGCAGACCAGCAGGAGCAGCCAGAGCAGGAAGGTGACCATGTCGTTGACCCCTACGGCCCAAGCGTCCGCTTATTCCACTCGCCGGACCAGGCCCGGCCCGGGTTGCCCCGCCCGTGACACGGGGTTAGATCGTGGGCTCGTGAGCCCGAGCACCCGCATCCTGGTCGTCGACGACAACGCCGCGCTGCGGGAGAACCTCGCGGAGGCCCTCGAGCTGGAGGGCTGCGTGGTGGACACCGTGGCCGACGGGCACGCCGCCCTGGCCGCCCTGGGGCGGGAGCCGCTCCCCTCCGTGGTGATCCTCGACATGATGATGCCCGGCCTGAGCGGGCCGGAGCTGGTGGGGCGCATCCGCGCCGACACCCGGCTGGCCCAGCTGAAGATCATCCTGGCCACCGGGATGCCGACGCCGAGCGACGCCTTCCCCGTGGATGCGGTGCTGCACAAGCCCTTCGGCGTGGCCGAGCTGGTCGGTGCCGTGGAGGGGCTGCTCGGGCCGTCACGGCAGGAAGCGGGTCGCGTGGTCGGGGTCCGGTAGGGCGCAGGCCGGCGCGGCGCGCCGCAGCAGGCGGCGCCGTCGCGCCACCAGCCGGTAGGGCGGGTCGAGCAGCCAGGCCGGCAGCCGGGCCAGCGGCGCCGCCCAGCGCCAGGGCGCCGGCAGGTGGCCGAGCGCCCGCAGCACCGCGCGGCTCCGCAGCCAGGTGCGCCCTCCCGCGATGAGCACCACCGAGTCGGCGTCCGCCTCCAGGCCCGGGCGGCCGGCGGCCAGGCTCCGGGCCGTCTCGCCCCCGAGCGGCGCGAAGCGGAGCCGTCCCGCCGGGTCGTGGGCCAGGAGCCAGGCCACCGCGCCCCGGCAGAGCCCGCAGGCGCCATCGTAGAGCACCAGGGCGGGCGCGGCGGGGGCGGGAGCGGCGGGAAGCGGCACGGCACAGGAGATGCCGCGCGACGCGCTGGCGCGCCACGCCCTTCGGGGCGGTGCGGCGCGGGCCACGGCGCTCGCCGCCGCCGCCCGCGCGCACCCCGGGGGCCTCAGAACTCGTAGGACGTGGCCATGAACACGTAGAGCAGGCGCTGGGT
Source organism: Anaeromyxobacter sp. (assembly GCA_016718565.1). Classification (NCBI taxonomy): domain Bacteria; kingdom Pseudomonadati; phylum Myxococcota; class Myxococcia; order Myxococcales; family Anaeromyxobacteraceae; genus Anaeromyxobacter; species Anaeromyxobacter sp. The sequence goes on from JADKCZ010000002.1 coordinate 734,245, forward strand.
GGCCCGGGTGGTCTTGACCTGGGTGAAGTCCAGGTTGTCGGGTACCACGTCGTGACCCGTGCCGAAGCTCAGGTTGAGGCCCACCGTGGAGGAGGTCTGGGCGGTCTGCAACCCGGCCGAGGCGGAGGCGCCGTAGCGGTCGATGCGGGCGGTGTTGACCACCCCGGCCCGCCCCGGCGAGGCGGCGCGGTCGGTGAAGAGCCCGGCCCGCAGCGGGAAGCGCCCGGCCGCCACCACCTCCAGGCCGACCGAGGCGTCCAGCACGCCGAGCTGGACCACCCGCCGCTCCAGCCCCTCGGCCGCACGGTCCGCGTCGTCCACCACGGTGCGCGGCAGCCGCCAGATCAGGTCGGCCGCCAGGGTGAGCGCACCTCGCGTCCAGGCCACGCCTCCCCGCAGGCGGGCCGGCTCGGTGGGGGCGGCGTCCAGCCCGTCCTCGTTGACCACCTCGGCCACCGCGGGGGCGCCGGGCGCCGACAGGCCGGCGCCGGTGGTGGCGCGCGAGTAGACCCGCCGCGCGCCGAAGCCCAGCGCCGGCGAGGTGACCGAGAGCCCGAGGTGGAGGCCGGGCGCCGCGTCCCAGCGCAGGCCGGCGGCGAGCACCGCGCCGTAGGAGGTCGAGTCGACCCGCTGGGTGATGGTGGCGAAGCGGGAGGGGTCGGTGGCGTCGATCACCGTGAGGTCGAAGGAGTCGAGCGCGGTGCGGACCAGGCCGTAGGCCGCCACGCCCACCGCGACGGCTCCGGCGCGGCGCGCCCAGGTGGCGTTGAACCAGAGGGTCTGCTGCGTGCTGGTGAACAGGAAGGCGTTCTGCGGGGAGCCCAACCGGTCGCGGTCGTCCGCCGAGAAGCCGTCCGGCAGGTAGACCCCGACGCCCAGCGCCTGGGACTCGCCGGGCGCCGGATCCGGCAGCCGCCAGACGGCCGTGGTGGAGGTCGGGAAGCTGTCGAGGGTGCTGTAGGCGAAGCGCCGGCCGTCGCCGAGCGCGTCCTCGAAGGTGCCGGAGACCAGCCCGTAGGCCGAGCCGCTCAGCGAGAGCTGGGAGCGCTCCACGAAGGCGATGCCGGCCGGGTTGTACCAGGGGCCGGCGCCGTCGTCGGCCAGCGCCGTGGCGGCCCCTCCCATGCCGGCGGCGCGCGCGCCCACCAGGTAGGGGCGGAAGTTGGAGGTGTCGGCCGCGGCCGGCGCGGCGGCCAGCAGGGCGGCGGCCAGCAGGGCGGTGGCCAGGCGCGAGGGCGGCGCGGGGAGCGGCCGGGCGGGCCGGCTGGTGGTCGGCGCGTTCATGGGCACCGGTCTACTACGGCGGGGGGTGGGTCGGCGCGCCGAGTCGGCATTTTCCCGTGCAACCGGACCGGGGAGGATCGTAAAACCCGCCGTCAAATGGCTCCTCCCAGCGCCGTCCGGCTCCCTCGCCCGCCCGCTCCGCCGTCCCGCTCCGCCTGCGCCCTGCCCGCGCTCAGCCTCTGGCTCGTGCTGGCCACCCCGGCCCTGGCCGGCGCCCAGGAGGCGGTGGGCGGCGCCGCGCCGGCCCCCCAGGCCTCCGGCGCACCCGCGGCCGACCTGGCGGTGCAGCCGCCCACCGCGCCCGAGCTCCGCCTCACCCCGCCCGGCGCACCCGCGGTGGCGGCGCGCCCCCCCAGCTGGTGGCTCCCGCCGCTCGAGCTGGTGGGGGTCAGCACCGTCCTGAGCCTGTGGGGCCGCACCATGATCGATGACCCCACCTTCCACTCCACCTGGGCCAGCTTCAAGGATCACCTCAACGGGCCGTGGTGGTACGACGAGGACAAGTTCGCCACCAACCAGTTCGGCCACCCGTACCAGGGGCACCTCTACTTCTCGACGGCGCGCACCCTCGGCCACGGGTTCTGGGTCTCCTCGGCCTTCGCCTTCACCGGCAGCCTGCTCTGGGAGACGGCCGGGGAGCTGGAGCCGCCCTCGGTGAACGACCAGATCACCACCACCGTGGCCGGGTCCTTCCTGGGCGAGATCCTCTTCCGCCTCGCCAACCGGGTGCTGGACGACGGCGGCGGCGCGCCCTCCCGCTGGCGCCAGCTGGGGGCCGCGGCGGTCTCGCCTGTCAACGGGTTCAACCGCGTGCTCCACGGCGACCGCTACCGCCCGCCGCCCGAGGACCTGCCCCTCACCGGCGAGCTGACGCTCGGCTTCCAGTACGCCGGCGCCTCGAAGCAGGACGGCACCAGCCTGGGGCACACCCAGACCGGCCTGGTGAGTGCCAAGGTGGTGCAAGGGCACCCGGGCAGCGGCCACGGCTTCCGCGCCCCCTTCGACTACTTCGACGTGCGGGCCCAGATCGGCCTGAGCGAGGACGCCGGCGGGGCCAGCGCCACCGGGAACTTCTCCATCCACGGGCTGCTGGTCGGGGCGCCCTTCGGGGTGGGGCAGGCCAAGGGCCTGTGGGGGCTCTACGGCACCTACGACCTGCTCACCCCCACCCTGTTCCGGGCCAGCTCCTCGGCGCTGGGGATCGGCGCCGTGTACCACGTGCCGCTGGGCGGGGACTTCCTCCTGCAGGGCCAGGCCATCCTCTCGGCGGGCTACGGGGCCGGCGGCTCGCTGCAGGACCCGGTGGGACGGCGCGACTACCACTTCGGGCTGCAGGCCGTGGTGTTCACCAACATCGGGGTGGTCTGGCGCGACACCCTCTGGCTCGAGGCGCTGGGCCGGGAGTACTTCGTCTCCGGGAGCGCCACGGCCGAGAGCGGGTCGTGGGAGGACATGACCTTCAGCCAGCTCGACCTGACCTGGCGCTTCTCCGGGCCGCACTCGGTGAAGCTCGAGACCAGCGCGGAGCGGCGGCAGGCCCGCTACCCGGGCCTGGAGACCATCGACCAGAGCGGGGCCACCCTGGGCCTGGCCTACGCCTACCAGTTCGGGGAGACCCTGACCTTCTCCGGCAAGGCCCCCTAGGTGCTCGGCCCCGCCGCCGCCGCGGCCGCGTACGTGGCCATCATGGCCGTGGGCATGGCCGTCATGCACCACGGCTTCGGCTACGCCTACGGCCAGCCCGAGATGGTGTACGTCATCGCCCCGGTGGAGGTGCTCCTGACCGCCTGGGCGGTGGTGGCGGCGCGGGCCCACGGCGGGTGGCGCGCCTTCACCCTGGGCCGGCCGCGGCCCTCCGGTCTCCTCTGGCTCCTGCCGTTGGCGCTGCCGGTGCTGGCCGGGGTGGTCACCTTCGCCCTGGCGCTGGCGCAGGCCGCGCCGCAGCTCACGCCGGCGCGGTGGACCCTGCTGGCGCTGGTGGCGGCCTGCACGGCGCTGGTCGGCTTCTCGGAGGAGCTGGTCTTCCGGGGCCTCCTGCTGCAGGGCGCCTGGCGGCACTCCGGGATGGCCCACGCCATGCGGGTGAGCGCGCTCGGGTTCGCGCTGCTCCACGCCGTCAACCTCCTGGGCGGCTCGCCGCCCGGCGCGGTCGGCGTCCAGGTCCTGGTGACCGGCGCCTTCGGCCTGGTCTTCGCGCCGCTGGCGATCAGGCTTGGCGCGCTCTGGCCGCTCATGATCGTGCACGCCCTGTGGGACTTCACGCTCTTCGCCTCGGCGGTGCTGCCGGGCGGCCAGCCGCCGGCCGTGGTCCTGCTGTACCTGCCGGTGGCGCTGCTGCTGGCGCCCGCGCTCTGGTGGTCACTGCGGGCGCACCGCGGCCTCGCCATGGCCGACTGGCACCGCTTCTGGCGCGGGGAGCCACCCCTGGCCTGACCGGGTGGCGCGCCGGGGCGGGGCAGGTGGCGGCGTCGCCCCCCGCGCGACGACACGAGGAGGGCGGCGGCGTGAGGCGGTCCCCGGGCGGACCCCGCCAGGGCGCCCGCCGACCTCGGTCCGCCCCGGCCCTACGGGTCGGTGTAGTGCCCCTGCATCGACGGGTAGTACTCGTCGAAGGCCGGCAGCTGCTCGCCCGCGCGCGCCGCGACCAGGTTGTCGAGGTAGTACTCCCAGCCCGGTCCGAAGTCGCGCGCCAGCTTGCGATCGGTCAGGCGATGCACGAACCGCAGCTCCGTGACGCCGCCCGCCTGCGTGAGCGTGACCTCGAGCGTCATGCCCCACTCGCCCTTGGTGGTCAGCGCCAGCCGCCGCGGCGGCTCACACGCGTCGATGTGCGCCTCCGACTCCGGCCCGTCCTTCTCGAAGACCATCCGGATGGTGATGGTGTTCCCCACGCCGGGCGTGCCCGTCCACGAGCCGAACCAGCGCGCCGTGCTCTCGCTCCGGGTGATGCTCTCCCACACGTCCTCGATCGGCGCCTCGAACCTGCGCGTCAGCACCAGGTCGTTGCCCTCGAGCCGTCCTGTCGGGTTCTTCATCCGGTCCTTCCTTTCTCTCGCCGTTGCCCCACCACGTGCCTCACCGCCGCGCGCCGCTTCGACTCGCGCTTCACGCGATGCACCTCCGTCTCGAGCGCCATGAGCCGGCGCTCCCACTCGCCTGCCGGATCGCGCCGCAGCTCGGCGATGAACTCCTCGATGGCCGCCAGCGGCCCGAGCTCCAGCCGATAGACGCGCTCGCGCCCCTGCGCCTCGTCCACCACCAGCCCGGCCGCGCGCAGCACGCGCAGGTGCCTGCTGATGGCGGGTCGGGTCACGCGGAACGCGCCCGCGATCGCCCCCGCCCGCCGGGGCGCATCCCGCAGCAGGCGCAGGATGTCCCGCCTCGTCGGGTCGGCCACGGCGCTGGCGGCTTCGTCCATGCGACATCATGTAACCACTAGGTTACGTGTTGTCAAGGGGCGCGGGGCGCCGAGCGGCCGCAGGTGGCCCTCGCCGGGAGCGGGCGCTCCCGGGGCGGTGGCGTCCCTCGGTCAGACGTGGCTGCTGGCGTCTCGGAGGCGACGGGCGTCAGAACGGATGCACGAACAGCCCGCTCCGCAGCTTCGGTTCGAAATGGGACGCAGGGTAAAGCACCGGCTTCACCGGGTCGCATCGGGCCGCAAGGGGGCGAATCCACTGCACTCGCGGAGGAGCGAACTTCCCACGGAGACAAGCCTGGTGCGTCCGGTGTGCAGGCGAGAACTGCTGGGGAACTGCGGGCCGGCGGCGAGGTCGCGTTACCGGCGGTGCAGATGGAGCTGTTCGCGGAGGCGGGGGCTGTCGTCGCCGAGCGCGCGGTGGCCGCGGGCGCGTCCCGCGAAGTGGTGGCGGGGATCTTGCGGCGGGCGGCGGAGCAGTCCGCTAGCCTCCCGCGGGCTACCTAGAGGCAGCCGCCAAGATCTCTCCCAAGTGGTGGTCACCGATCCGCTCTGCTTCGAGCCGCACAGCTTGGACCGGGCTCGGCTGCAAGCCCCACCGCCGCAGTTCGGCACTGTCGCCGTACACCATGCCCTCCTTCTCGTGCGTCTCCGTGCAAAGCAGGATCCGGTCTGAACGGTAGAGGGCGAGGTCCTCCCAGGCCCCAATGGAGAAGAATACCTCTGACGCATCCCTGACCTGGTTGCGGACCTGGTCGCTGACCTCGGCGAACAGGATGGCTGACGCGGCTCGGCTCGTGGTGAGCCATCGACGCGCCGCGTACAAGGCCAGTACCTTCACGGGCGCCAGCGTCGCAACCGCTTCAGACAGGTGTTTGCGGGCCTTCGCACCGGGTTCCGAGGTGATTCGCTGCCCGAATAGCGCGAGCGACATGTGCGTGGCCCGGGATAGGCACGCTCGAAAGCACGCCGTGTCGCTCGCTCGAAGCGACGCCTGCATGTCGCCCGACGGGAGGTACGTCGGGTTGCCGCTGGGCGCGGTGAGGATGGGTCTGGGGTCTTTCATCACTCGCACTCTACGTCCTGGGGCCGGATCCGTGGAAAGCCCCTGCATGTGCTGCGGCTCGCGTGCCGGCTAGTGCTACTGCTCAAGTCTACATGACGTGTCTATTTGCCCTGGCCACGAGTACTGCGAGAGGCCCGGTGGCGAGCTCCGGCGCCTTCTCGACCCGCCCGAGCCATTCGCCCAGGACCGCCAGCAGTTCCTCGGCATTCGTGGGCGTCTGCTCAGCCAGGCCAATCTCGACTCGGGCCTTGCTCTAGTCGATCCCAAACCATCTCCGCTTCCCCTGCCCGCGCACCAAGACGTTCAGCAGCCGGCCTTCTGGGTCGAAGCCGATTTCACCGGGCTCCACGTCCACGGGCTCCAGGGACGACTCCGCAGCCTCGACGGGCCTGAAGATGTGGCGGTCTTCGCCGCGGATGAAGATCGGAGGGGCGATGGGGTGAACCCCGTCGACCGAGGTCCGTTGACGGGACGTGTCGCGCGGGCTCAACGGGCACCGAGACACCAAGGGCGCCGGCGTTGTCGCCTGGCATGAGCGACTCAAGGCCGCGATCCTCCAGCGCCCCGCGCCGCTGCAGGGTGTCGACGGAGCGTGCGTCAGGCCGAGCGCCAGCAGCCCGAACCCTCGCTCCCAACCACTACGTGGGATCGGGGGATCGGGCTGCTGTCACCTAGGAAGAGTTGGAGATGGAAGCGGCGGGGCGGCACCAGGACCGTCGGAATCAGCGGTCCTCGCACGCTACGGGCTCGACGCACCACATCAGGGACCAACGCGCCGCTTGACGAGGTTTGCGCTCGGATCGCGTTCCGCCGCGGCGACTCCACGGCAAGGCCCTCCTGGCGCACCCACGCGCCCAGCAGGCGACGCGCGGGCGCGGCGGCCGGGCTCGCGAGGTCGGGGGCCCGAGCGTCGCGCCACGGCGATCCTGGTGCGTTCCAGGAGGGCGCGGATCTCCATGAGAGGATCGCTTCATGCTCGCCCTCGACCCCACGCTCGATCCTTCCCGCCTCACCCCGGACCTGCCCCCCGCCACCCTCGCCGAGGCCCGCGTCGACCGCGACGCCCTGGCGCGGCTCCTCGCCCGGGAGCGGGAGGCGGCCGCCGACTTCCTCCTCGCCGTCGCCGACTTCGACCGCCGGCGCGGCTGGGAGCGGCTCGGCCACGCCAGCCTCTTCGCGTTCCTGACGCGGGAGCTCGGCCTCTCCAATGGCGCCGCCTGGCTGCGACTCACCGCGGCCCGGCTCCTCCCTCGCCACCCGGCGGTCGAGACGGCGCTCCGCGGCGGGAGGCTGTGCCTGTCGGCAGTGGGTGAGCTGGCGCGGGTGCTCACCGCCGAGAACGAGGCCGAGGTGTTGCCGCGGTTCTACGGCAGGTCGTCGCGGGAGGCGCGGGAGGTGGCGGCGGCCATCCTTCCCCGGTCGAGCCCGCCCCAGAGGGAGGTGGTGACGGCGGTGGCGGCCACGGTGTCACCGCGACGGAGCGGGGAGCCGGCCGGAAGCCTCCCACTCGACTCCTCGGCAGGATCGGCGTCCGAATCGACGCCCACGTCGAGCCCGGCTCAGGCGTCCCCGGCACTCCAGGCCGCAACTCCGCTTCGTGCGCACGAAGTTGGCTTTACCCACCCCGCGCGGGCCGGCCGCTCCGCCGCGTGGAAGGACGAGGTCGAGCCCCTCGACGCCGATCTGCGCCGCCTCCACGTCACCGTCCCCTCCCGGCTCCTCCGGAAGGTCGCCACCGCCCGCGACGGCCTCTCCCATGCCCGGCATGGGGCCACCACGGCGGAGGTGCTGGAGGCGGCACTCGACCTGCTCCTGGAGAGGCAGGCGCGGGCGAAGGCGCTGGTGAAGCGGCCGAGGAAGCTCCACTCGGCGCCGGCCTCGACGCCGATTCCGCCCGCTCACACCGCCGCGCAGCGCCCGATCGTCCCCGCACCCATCGAGCGCGAGGTCCGGCGCCGCGACGGCGACCGCTGCCAGTTCCCCCTCGACGCCGGCGGCGTCTGCGGCGCCACCTGGCAGCTGGAGCTCGACCACGTCGTCCCCCTCGCCCTCGGCGGCGAGACCACCGCCGCCAACCTTCGCTGCTGCTGCGCCTTCCACAACCGGCTGGCCGCGGAGGCGGCGCTGGGGCGGTCGCGCGGGGGGAGCAGGCGCAAGCGCCCACCGCCGCCGCGAGGCCTCGAGGTCAAGAGCGAGGCCCTGCCTGGGCTCTGACCTTCGCGCAGAACCGGGCGAGGACTCGTGCACCCCGTAGGCCGCGATGGCCGCCGCGCGCTCGTCGAGGCGAGGGAGCCCGAGGAACGTGTCGCCAAGGAAGTCCTCGCAGCAACCGCGCTCCGGAGCCCGGAACCCACACCCAGCCGCCCGACGATACTGAGTATCCCGAGATCGATCCCGTCAGAACGGATGCACGAACAGCCCGCTCCGCAGCTTCGGCTCGACCCGAGCAGGTCCATCTCGCATGCGCTTCACCCGGCTGCACAGGGGCTCAAGCGGCTGGTTCCGCTGGAGCCCCAAGGTCACCAGCTTCGCATACAGCGCACGCGGGCGCACGGGACCTCGACGCCTGGACTGCGGGCGGACTGCGGCCAGAGCGGCTGCCCACCCTCCCCGCCCCCGGAGCCGAGCTCTTCATCCGGGCCGGTGCCGTCGTGGCCGAGCAGCTCGCGGCGTCCGATGCCGACTGGACCCTCGTGGACGGGGTGCTCCGACGGGCGGCGGAGCAGGCCAGGCGCATCCTCCAGCCCCAGTAGCGTAGAAGCTGCGATCCCCACCTATTGCACTGCTGGTCCGTGCTAAGGCAGATGGGAATGTGGAGCTTCACGGTCACCAGGTGGTTCACCTTCATCGCTTCCATGGTCGCAGCCGCCGGCGCGGCGCTGCTCGCTGTGCTGCTTGTGACCGCCGTGCTGACCGGGGGCATCGATGCCGCCTCACGGGTGGGGGTCTACCTCGTCGCCGGCGGTGCGGTCCTGGCCTCCGCATTCAGCATCAGGGTCGCGAGGCGCGCCTGGCGAGCGGCCCCGCCTGGACCCGCAGCAGCGCGCCTGCACCAGGCCATCGCGACCAACCGCCGAGCGAGGGAGTGGGGGCTTCAGCCTGATGATCTGCTCGGCCTCGCCTTCAGCCGGGACGAGGAGGCCTTCGTCATGCTGGGCGCGTTTGCAGTCGCCGTCGATGGGGGCGACAACACGCTGGCGGCCAGCCTGATCGAGCGCGGGCTGAACGACCAGGTGAGCCGAGACGGGTGGGCGGGGCGTGAACTGTGGCTCCAAGGTGCCATGTTCGCCGCGCTGGTCCAGGGAGACCGGGGCCTGGCTCGACTGCGGCTGTCGAAGGCCGAGCAGCAGGGGGCTGCCAAGATGGAGGATTACGCCAGCCTGGCCAAGGCAGCCGTTGCCCTAGCAGAAGGACAGCTCGACGCGGCGCGTGGCTTCCAGGCCGCTTGGTTGGAGCTCGCGAAGAACCCCAAGGTGGCGGCCCATATCGCGGTCGGAAACCACTGGGCGCTCGACCTGCTCCATGCACGGCTTCACGGCGATCCGGCTTGAGGTAGGGGCCCTGCCCTGTCGCAACTGGTGCACGCCGCACTTCACAGCGCCAAGCCCGATTCGTCGCGGCGATCGAAGAGGTAGGTCACCAATGAGGCAGATCATCGATCCGTTCGGGAACGTCGTAGGAATGGGGGTCAAGATGGGTGCGCCATGTGACCATCTTCAGTACGAGAGGACGACGTGAGCTGCGACTTCGGGATCTGGCATTCGGACAAGCCACTGACTCCTCGTGAGGCGCAGCAGCTCTATGAGCGTCTTTGCGAGGGTGACCAAACCGTGGTGCAGCCTCACCGTGCCGTCGATGCCTTCTACGAAGAGCTGACGGCAAGCCATCCGGAGATTGACGACGTGCCCGAGGAGCGGGTCGAGGATCACGAGTTGTGCCCGTGGAGTTGCGCCATGGACAGGTCTCCGGGGTCGCTCGTCATCGCGTCGGTCTGGTCGCGGGCGGACCACACCAAGTCCCTCCTACTTGAACTCGCCACCAAGCACGGGCTAACGCTCTACGACCCGCAAGTGGGGGTGGTCCATCAGCCGCAAGCGTCAACGGATCGCAAGCCCTGGTGGAAACTCTGGTGAAGCAGAGCACTGGGCGGACGAGTGGGCCCCGGACAATCGAAGCCATGACCGGGACTTCCGTACGGCAGCGGCCGCCCTGACGGAGGCGCGAATCCGCACGCAGGAGCATCGACTTCGCTTCCCGACGGTTGCGAACGCAAGTTCATGGACTTCTACGGCATAAGGTGTTGGTAGGGACTTCCTGCCATCGCGAGCCGTCCTGGCCCGCGCTCCACCACCAACATCACGGCGTCAACCACCTGGCCCTGGCCGGCGGGGGAGACGTCCGTCCCGAGGTTCCACATGGCTCACGACATCAACAAGATGATCTACGTCGGCGAGATGCCCTGGCACGGGCTCGGCGTGCGGCTCCCCGCCCGCGCCAGCTACGAGGAGATCGTCCAGGCCGCCGGCTTCTACGAGGCGGTCGAGAAGGACGTCTACGTCCCGCCCTTCCGCACCCCCATCCCCGACAAGAAGGCGCTGGTCCGGGGCGACAGCGGCGAGTACCTGGCCGTCGTCGGCAAGGGCTACGAGGTGGTCCAGTTCTCCGAGGTGGCCCGCACCCTGGTCGAGGCCGCCGGCGACGTGAAGGCGGTCTTCACCACCGCCGGCACGCTCGGCCCGGTCGGCATCAAGGGCTGGCTGCTCGGCGAACTCCCCGACCCCATCAAGTGAAGGGCGACCCGTCGCCCATCAGGAAGTACGTCCTCGGCACCACCGGCCACGACGGCGTCACCGCCGTGGTCATCAAGAACGTGGCCACCCGGGTGGTCTGCGCCAACACCCTGGGCGTCGCCCTGGGCGAGCGCGGCGGGGCCACCTGGCGCATCCAGCACACCGCCAACGCCAAGCAGCGGCTCGACGAGGCCGGCCGGGCCTTCCGCCGCCTGGCCGAGTCCTACATCCGGTTCGGCGAGCTGGCCAACGTGCTGGCCACCACCCCGTTCACCGACCAGCGGCTCCTGGCCACCATCGACCGGGTGCTGCCGGTGCCCAAGGACGACCGGGACCACGGCCGGCTGGAGGCCGAGCGCGGCAAGGTGGTCCAGCTCTTCGAGACCGCCATCGGCATCGAGCGGGTGCGCGGCACGGCCTGGGCCGCCTTCCAGGGCTGGACCGAGTACGCCGACCACCACCGCCTGGTGCGGGATACCGGCCGGGAGGACCCGCGTCGGGCCCGGCTGGCCTCCATCTGGATGGGCCGGGCGGCGGGGCTCAAGCAGGCCGCGCTGTCGGCCATCACCGAGGAGGCTGGCGCCCAGATGCTGGCCGCGTAGGCGCGACGCATGCGACGCCAGCGTCGCGTGCCCGCAAGGGTATCGGCTACCGCAGCTCCTCCGCCCCCACCTTCGGCGGGCCCGCCGGATCGGAGGAGCTCGTGCTCCCAGTCGCGTTGCTGTTGAACAAGTCCCTGCTCAAGAAGGTCGCGGTCGCCGTGTTGATCGCGGCGGCCGAGGTCGTCTTGTCGGGGCCGGCGAAGGGCAAGGTGAAGCGGTAGCCGTCGGGACGCGCAGCTCGCGCCGGTGCGCGTTCTCTTTCCTCAGGTCCGTGTCACGTTGATCAGGATGCGCTTGACGCGCCTGGAGCCCAACCAGAAGAAGACCATGCAGAGCAGATAGCCAGCCAAGGCGAATAGCCACGGCGCCCAGAACCCCTCATCGAGGCGAACCAGGCGAGCGGCGCCCAGCGCGCCAACGGTTAGCGGGAGCGCAATCCAGCATGCCATGAAGACCGCTACGGCCCAGTGAAGGCGAAGCACAGCGCGGATGGCGGACCCACCTCCACGCGGCTCGACGGAGCCGACAACAACTGGGCGGAACGAGTCCCGCTGGAACTTGAGCAACGTCCAGACGATGAATCGGTTTCCACCCACCCGACCCTCAAGCGCCTTGTCGGTCGGATCCCACGGCGACCGGCCCCACCACCTGGGGGCGTCGGTCGCCTCGGCGAGCCGGCGCAGCAGTTCCTGGGGCGCCAGTTCCGATTCCGCGTAGAACCTCTCGAAAGGCAATAGGCCCATTCCCGCGAAGCATACCGTAAGGCCCACCAGCACACACAGTTCTACCCGACCGAGGCCCCCGCTCATGGTGAGCGCGGGGCCTTCGTTGTTCATGGGCGCGCACGCGCCCGAGGAGCAGCACCATGACACCCGAGGCGAAGAAGGCGCTCTACAAGCAGCTCTCCCTGGCGTTCCCCGAAGAGGCCATCGAGCGCACCGACGGCCGCCAGACCGGCAAGGGCTACTCGACCACCGGCATCAAGGCGCAGTTCATCATCAACCGGCTCAACGAGGCGCTCGGCATCGGCGGCTGGCGCACGCACCGCAAGGTGGTGGTGAAGGAGTTGACCACCAACTCCGGCCGCAAGGCGTACGAGGTGGTCTGCGACCTGGTGCTGGAGCTCGGCGAGTGGATCGACGGAGCCTTCGTCCCCTTCGCCGAGGCGCTGGCCGACGGCGGCCACATCGCCACCTCCGAGGCCGACGCCAGGAAGGGCGGCTTCAGCAACGCGCTCAAGAAGGCGGCCGCCGCGTTCGGCGCGGGCAGGCAGGCTTACGAGGGCACCATCGACGACGACAACCTGCCCGCCGGCGAGCAGCCCGAGCCCCAGCACCAGCAGCCGGTGCGCCAGGTGCATGTCCGTCTACGGAACCTCCCGCGACGCCCGCTAGAACGGATGCACGAACAGCCCGCTCCGCAGCTTCGGCTCGAACCAGGTGCTCTTCGGCGGCATGATCGAGCCGGCGTCGGAGACGCTCATCACCTGCTCCACCCGCGTGGGGAAGAGGTGCAGCGCCATGGCCCAGCCCTCGGTGGCCACGCGCCGCTCCAGCTCCTCGTGGCCGCGGATGCCGCCCACGAAGTCCACGTCCTTCGAGGTGCGGGGATCCTGGATGCCGAAGATCGGCCCCAGCAGCTGGTCCTGGGCCAGCTGGCAGTCGAGCGAGGCCACCGGGTCCTCGGCCGGGAAGGTGCCGGGGCGCACGTGGGCGTGCCACCACCGGCCGCCCACCAGGACGCCGAAGGCCAGCGGGTGGTCCGGCGCCGGGGCCACGGCCGGCTCGAGGTCCAGCACCTCGCCGAGCGCCTCCAGCAGCGCCGCCGGCGAGCGCCCCTGCGGGTCGCGCACCAGCCGGTTGTAGGCCAGGATCTGCATCTGGTCGTGCGGGAAGACCACCGCCAGGAACTGGCCGTGGTCGCCCGGCTGGCCCCGCCGGGCGGCGTGCACCCGCGAGGCGGCCGCCGAGCGGTGGTGGCCGTCGGCCACGTACAGGGCCGGCACGTCGCGGAAGAGCGCCTCGAGCCCGGCCCCCACCGCCTCCGGCACCACCCACAGCTGGTGAGCCACCTGATCCTGGGTGACCAGGTCGTACTCGGGCGCGGCGGTCATCACCCCGGCGATGGCGGCGTCCACCTCGGCCCGGGCCCGGTAGGTGAGGAAGACCGGCTCGTCGTGGGCCGAGAGCGTGTCGATGTGGCGGACCCGGTCCTCCTCCTTGTCGGCCCGCGTCTTCTCGTGCTTCTTGATGAGATCCCGGTCGTACTCGTCCACCGAGGCGCAGGCCACCAGCCCGACCTGCCGGTGGCGCCCCATCCGCTGCGCGTAGACGTAGAAGCGCGGCGCGGCGTCGGCCACCAGCACCCCGCGCCGCGTCAGCTCGGCCAGGTTGAGCCGCCCCTGCTCGTAGACGGCGTCGGCGTGCTCGTCGGTGCCCTCGGGCAGGTCGATCTCCGGGCGCGAGACCCGGAGGAAGCTGTCGGGGTTGCCGGCGGCGAGGGCCCGGGCCTCGCGGGTGTTCACCACGTCGTAGGGCGGCGAGGCGACGCGGGCGGCCAGGGCGGCCGGCGGGCGGAGGGCGCGGAACGGGCGGAGGATGGCCATGTGCGGGTGCTCCCCGGGGTGTGGAAGGGGGCGGTTCTAGCACGCCGGGATTGAAGCCGGCCCGCGCCCGGGTGGAGCGCCCGCCGGGGGCGCTCCGCTCACCCGTCCCGGCCGCGCGCCACCAGCCGCTCCAGCGCCGCCGGATCCACCGGCTTGGCCAGGTGGAGGTCGAAGCCGGCCTCCAGCGCGGCGCGCCGGTCGGACTCGCGGGCGGCCCCGGTCAGCGCCACCAGGAACGGCCCCGCGCCGTGGCGGGCGCGGAGCCGACGCGCCACCTCCAGGCCGTCGAGGTCGGGCAGCCCGAGATCGATGAGGGCCACCTCAGGGACCGACGCGGCGGCCCGCGCCAGCGCCTCGGCGCCCGTGGCCACCGCCTCGACGCGGTGCCCCTGCAGGGTCAGCAGCTCCGCCACGGCGTGGCGCACGCCGTCGACGTCCTCCACCAGCAAGACCGCGCGCGCTGGCCCGGGCGGCGTCACCGCTCAGCCCCAGAGCTTGTCGTCGCGCCCCTTCAGCATCTGGCCGCAGATGGCGCAGACCTTGGTGGCGGCACCCGTGGCAGCCTGGCGGCCGTCCGGGTAGGTGTGCTCGCAGCCCTCCAGCGCCGCCTGCTGCTGGGCCCTCAGCTCTCCCAGGTAGGACTCCAGCCTGGCGATGACCGTGCGCAGGATCTCCTGCCGTGCCACCCGCTCCGCTTGCGTCACGCGACCTCCCTGGTCCGCTCCGCGTTCGAGCATAGCGGGGCCGCGCCGGGATGTCGCCGGCCGCACGGCGCACCCCCGACGGGTCCACGGGCGTGCTAGAAGGCGGCTCCGCTCCTCGGGAGGGTTCATGCGGAAGCTCCTCGTCCTCGCGCTCACCTTCGCGCTCGCGCCGGCAGCTGCCTCCGGCGCCGAGCCGCCCCCCTCCACACGCCCCGCCGCCAGGCCCCTCGGCGCCGAGGACCGAGAGGCCTGCGCCTCCGAGCTGGAGGTGCTGGAGAAGCGGATCAAGCTCTTCGGCGGCCAGGGGATCGCCAGGGCGGAGATCGCCCGGCGCAACGAGCCGGCCCAGGCCGCGCTGGACGAGTGCCTGCGCGTGGCCCGCCTCACCCGCGCCGCCGACGTGGAGCGCGCCGCCGACGTCGCCGAGCTGGAGCGGCGCGCCGGCCCCACCGCCTCCGAGGAGGCCCGGTCGGAGATCTGGACGCAGATCCGGCTGGAGCGGCTCTCCGCCAAGCCGGTCTCCAGGCTCACCGAGGAGGAGAAGGCCGAGCTGCGCGCCGGCAGCAAGGCCGAGCTGGCCGAGACCCACGCCACCCTCGACACGGTGCACGCGCGCGACCCGGGCTTCATGCGCACGGTGCACTCCGCCCTGGCCTGCTACCACGGCGTGCGCCGCGACCGGCTCAAGGACGACCTGCGCCACGAGGAGGCGCTCCTGAAGATCGGCCAGGGCGAGCGGCAGAAGGCCTACGCCCTCAAGAGCGACCTGCGGCAGTCGGAGGACGTGCTCTCCCGCGCCAGGGAGGCCGCCGCCGGCTACCGGGACGGCCTGGGGCGCTGCACCGAGGAGAAGGTGGCCATCCTGGCGCACTGCCTGGCCATCCGGTTCGACGCCAGCCGCTCCGAGCCGGCCTGCGAATCCGAGGAGATCCAGCAGTATATTCGGTTCATCAAGTAGGACCTGGGGTGCGCCAGCGGCCGGGCGCGAATCCGACGGCCCCAGTCCGGTAGACTCAGGCGGTACGGCGGGCGCGACAACGTGTCCCCATTCCGCGCGATGTCGGCGCCCAACCCCCCGGCGCCACAAACGAACTTCCACGGCCGCGCCTTGATCGTGATCAAGAAGTCGGACTCCCGGAACGGCTAAACGTGGAGGCCTCCAGCCTGTCGTCGGGCCGGAGCACCTCCCGAACGGCTCAGGGGTACCGACATGCGCGCCAACCGACTCGTCTTCCTCGCCCTGCTCGCCGGCGCCGCTGCGCTCTCCGGCTGCGACAAGGCCCGGCAGGCCCAGGGACCGGAGGGCGGCGTGATCACCAGCTGCACCGGGTGCCACGGCGGCGTCGACAACACCACCGGCGCTCCCCCCCGCGACGTGGCCGGCAACACCCTCACCAGCGTGGTCACGGTCGGCGCGCACAGCACCCACCTCGCGGCCGGGGTCGACTGCGCCGCCTGCCACGCGGTGCCGTCCCGCGTCGACTCGGCCGGCCACATCGACGGCGGCGCCACCCCCAAGGTGAAGTTCTCCGGCGCCGCGGTGCTCGGCGGCGCCACCCCGACCTGGAACCGGACCGGCGCCGGCGGCCAGGGCACCTGCTCCAACGTCTACTGCCACGGCGCCACCCTGGCGGCCGGCGGCCAGGCCACCCAGCCCACCTGGTCCGGCAGCCCGCTCACCATGCCCGGCGCCCCCTGCGGCTCGTGCCACGGCACCGCCGCCACCAACGGCGCGCCGGCCGGCCACGCCTCCACCCTCGACCGGACCGACTGCAACAACTGCCACGCCGGCACCGTGCTGCCCGACGGCACCATCAAGCCCCGGGCCGAGGGCGGCCTGCACGTCGACGGCGAGGTCCAGTCGGTGGCGGGCTCCTGCACCTCCTGCCACGGCGACGACACCCGCGCCGAGACCGACCTCGGGGTCCAGGCGGCGCCGCCGGTCGACTCGAACGGCGAGGTGACCGGCGCCAAGGTCGGCGCCCACCTGCGCCACCTCTCCGGCGTGGCCGGCCTCGGCTCCCGCCTCAGCAGGCCCCTCAAGTGCGCCGAGTGCCACCTGGTGCCCACCACCGTGCCGCACAACGCCACCTCGGTGGTGCAGTTCGCCACCGCCGCCGGCACCCTGGCCAAGGGCCCGGGCGGCGCGCTCGCCCCGACCTACGCGCCGGCCACCGGCACCTGCAGCTCGGTCTACTGCCACGGCGCCGGGCTGCTCGGCGGCTCCGCCAAGAACCCCGCCTGGACCACCACCTTCGCCTCGGCCGCGGCCCAGTGCGGCACCTGCCACTTCGCCGCCAACCCGCCGGCGCCGCACCCGACCCGCGACAACAGCAACGTCCTCATCACCACCACCACCCAGTGCATCCAGTGCCACCCGGGCACCGTGCTCGCCACCGGCGAGATCAACGTGTCGAACGGGCTGCACGTGAACGGCGTGAAGGACATCGACTTCCACGCCCCCGGCTACGCCGCCGGCGCGGTGCACGGCGGCCCGGCCAAGCTCGACCTGGCCGGCTGCCGGGCCTGTCACGGCGCCGACCTCGAGGGTGGCTCGGTGGGCATCTCCTGCAACGCCTGCCACGCCGCCAGCGGCGCCTCCACCTGGCAGACCAACTGCGCCCTGTGCCACGGCGAGCCGAACCGCGCCGAGGACACCGCCCACGACCTGGTGGGCACGCCGCCCATGCGCGCCAACAAGGCCTCTCCGCCGGTCGGCTCGCAGGACGAGCTGACCCCGGCCGCCAACGCGGTCGGCGCCCACCTGGCCCACATCCAGGTCGGCGCGCTGGCCAACGCCTTCAAGTGCCAGCAGTGCCACGGCGCCGCCATGCCGGCCGACATCGCCCACGTCAACGGCCTGGTGAGCATCGGCTGGCAGCTGGCGGCCACCGGCGGCTCGACCCCGTCGCCCACCGCGGGCTCCATCACCCGCGCCACGCCGGTCTCCTGCACCAACTACTGCCACGGCGCCACCCTGGGCGGCGGCACCAAGAAGGCCGCCAACGGCACGCCCATCGCCGTGACCTGGACCGGCGGCGCCGCCGAGGCCACCTGCGGCACCTGCCACGCCCTGCCGCCCGCCTACGCCGCCCCCAGCTGGCACCCGAACGACACCGCCTGCGGCACCTGCCACTACGCCGGCATCGACAAGGCCAGGCACGTCAACGGCCTGGTGGACCTGGCCGCCGGCGTCGGCTGCGCCACCTGCCACGGCTCGGCCACCAACTTCGCCCCGCCGCGCGCCGCCTCCAACGGCGCCACCGCCAGCACCGACCCGCGCGTCGGCGCCCACCAGGCCCACCTGGTGGCCGGGCCTCTGGCCGGCGCCTTCGCCTGCTCGGCCTGCCACGGCCCCACCCTGCCCATCTCCAACGGCCACGCCGACGGCCGGGTGACGGTGGGCTGGAGCGCGCTCGCCACCACCGGCGGCGTGGCCGCCACCCCCGCCGCGGGCACCTACGCGCCGGGCGGCACCGCCACCTGCGCCAACTACTGCCACGGCGGCAAGTGGGCCGCCACCGCCAGCACCGCCGGCACGCTGCTCACGCCGGGCTGGACCGGCGGGCCGAGCCAGGCGGCCTGCGGCACCTGCCACAAGGTGGCGCCCACCACGGGCAGCCACACCACCGTCAACGCGGCGGGCTCCACCGTCAACTGCTCGAGCTGCCACGCCGGCTACAGCTGCCTGGCGTCCAACCCCGCGGCCTGCACGGTCAACGTGACCGCCCACGTCAACGGCACGGTCGACACCAGCGGCCAGACCTGCTCGACCTGCCACGGCACCGCCGGCCGCACCCTGGCGGCGGGCACCCTCGGCCCGGTCAACAACGCCAACAACCTGATCGCCGTCCCGCCGCTCGACACCCAGGGCGCCGCCACCGGCGTCCGCGTGGGGCCGCACCAGGCCCACGTGAACCCGGCCGCCGCCGGCGGGCAGTCCTACAAGGTGGTGCAGTGCTCCGAGTGCCACACCACGGCGGTCAACAGCTACGCGGTGACCCACCCGAACGGCGCCACGCTGGTCTCCTTCGCCAACGCCACCGGCGCCAACCTGGGCGGCTTCACGCCGACCCTGGCGGCCGGCACGCCCCCGGTGGCCGACACCTGCGCCACCTACTGCCACGGCGCCACCCTGAGCGCGGCCCAGCGGGGCTCCATCACCAGCTGGTCGTGGAACACCGGCATCACCACCACCTGCGGCTCCTGCCACGGCGCGGCGCCCGGCGATCCGGTGCACACCTCGGTGAGCAAGACCGCCGCCGCCTCGGCCTGCAACCCCTGCCACAGCACCGTGGTGAGCGCCGCCGGGGCCATCCTCTTCACCGGCAGCGGCGCCGCCGCCACCACCGCCCACATCAACGGCGTCATCGACGTGGCCGGCGCCACCTGCTTCAGCTGCCACGGCCTCGCGGCCAACGGCAACTTCGCCCCACCGCTGGCCACCAACGGCAACACCCTGACCACCCAGCCGAAGGTCGGCGCCCACCAGAAGCACCTGTCCGCCAGCTCGCTGCGCACCGGGACGGCCGCCGTCTGCACCGACTGCCACTCCCTGCCCTCCACCCTGGACCACGCCACCGGCGCGGCCGACGTGACCTGGAGCGCCTTCGCCCGCACCGGCGGCCTGACGGCCACCCCGGCCACCATCAACGCGGCCTGGGAGGCGAGCCCCACCTGCACCAACTACTGCCACGGCGGCAAGTGGGCCACGACGCCCGCGGTGGCCGGCACCGACCTGTCGCCCTCCTGGACGGCCGGGGCCCCGGCCGCGGCCTGCGGCACCTGCCACCAGGTGGCCCCGACCGGCACCCACCCGACCGTCGCCGCGGCCACCAGCTGCGTCGGCTGCCACGCCGGCTACGCCTGCACGCCCGGCAACCTGGCGGCCTGCACGGTGAACCTCACCACCCACATCAACGGCACGGTCGAGTTCACCGGCGGCGCCGCCGGCTGCGGCGGCTGCCACGGCACGGCCGGCCGGACCTACGCCGCCGGCACCCTCGGCCCGCAGGACACCGCCGACCACATCCAGGGCGCCCCGCCGCGCGACGTCTCGCAGGCGGCCTCCTCGCCGCAGGTCGGCCCGCACCAGGCCCACGTCAACCCGGCCTCGCAGGGCGCGCAGATCTACCGGGCCACCCTCTGCTCCGAGTGCCACACGGTGGCGGTCAACGCCTTCCCCGCCACCGGCCACGCGGCGCTCTCGCCCAAGGTGAACTTCGCCGACGCCCTGGGCGCCGACCTGGGCGGCGTGGTCCCCACCTACACCCCGGCCGCCAACGCCACCCTGCCCGACACCTGCGCCACCTACTGCCACGGCGCCTCCTTCACCGCCGCGCAGCGCGGCAGCATCACCACCTGGCAGTGGAACGTGGGCATCACGGCCGACTGCGGCTCGTGCCACGCCTCGCCGCCGGCCGACCAGTTCCACACCCGCCTGGCCAAGCCGTCGGCGGCCACCACCTGCAGCGCCTGCCACCTCTCGGTGGTCAGCGCCGCCGGCGCCATCACCTTCACCGGCAGCGGCGCCGCCGCCACCACGCTGCACCTCGACGGCTTGAACCAGGCCAGCAGCGCCACCTGCACCAGCTGCCACGGCACCGCCGCGGCCGGCAACGCCGCGCCGCCGGCCAGCACCACCGGCGCCGCCACCGGCGTGGAGGTCGGCGCCCACCAGCCCCACCTCACCGGCACCACCCAGCGCACCGCCGCCATCACCTGCGCCGACTGCCACACCGTGCCCGGCACCATGGACCACGCCAACGGCACCACCACCGTGACCTGGGGCGCGCTGGCCACCACCGGCGGCCTGGCCCCGACGCCCACCACCATCAACGCCACCTGGGAGGCCACCCCCACCTGCACCAACTACTGCCACGGGCAGAAGTGGGCGGCCGACGCGGTCTACCGCGGCAGCGTCACGGCGCCCAGCTGGACCGGCGGCGCGGCGCAGCAGGCCTGCGGCACCTGCCACCGGGTGGCCCCGAACAACACCAACCACACGGCGGCCAACGCCGGCACCCAGAACTGCAGCGCCTGCCACACCGGCTACGCCTGCCTGGTGACCAACCTGGCGGCCTGCACGGTGAACAAGACCACCCACATCAACGGGACGGGGGAGGCGACCGGCGGGTCCTGCATCGTCTGCCACGCCACGACGGCGGGGGCGCGGCGACCCATCGTGCCGGAGTTCGCCCTGGCCTGGTCGCACAAGCGGTCGGCCACCGGCGCGGTGACCAACTTCGACTGCGCCGTCTGCCACATGGAGGGCGACCCCGCCACCGGCGACGCGGTCTCGGGCGTCCACCAGGACGGCGTCATCAACCTGCGCGACCCGGACACCGGCGCCAACATCAAGGGCGTGACCTTCACGGCCGCGACGGCCACCACCCCCGGCTCCTATGCCCCGACGGCCACCGACGTGGCCTTCGCCCGGTTCAGCCGCAACCTGGCGAGCAACGTGCTCGAGCCGGCGGTGCAGGCCATGATGGTGAACCAGTGCCTCAAGTGCCACGACGCCAACGGCGCCAACAGCCCGCTGGCGCGGGTGCCGAGCGGGACGGCGCAGAAGCCGTTCAACACCACCATCTCGGGCGCGGCCTACACCGGCGCGGGCATGACGGCGGGCGGCATCCTGGGCGGCGTGGTGG
Source organism: Anaeromyxobacter sp. (assembly GCA_016718565.1). Taxonomy (NCBI): domain Bacteria; kingdom Pseudomonadati; phylum Myxococcota; class Myxococcia; order Myxococcales; family Anaeromyxobacteraceae; genus Anaeromyxobacter; species Anaeromyxobacter sp. The sequence goes on from JADKCZ010000002.1 coordinate 755,364, forward strand.
ACGTGGCGGCCTCCTTCGCCACCACCAACGCCTCCTACCACCCCATCCTGGGCCAGCAGAACAACTCCTTCGTCGGCAACCTGCGCATGCAGCCGCCGTGGAACACGCGCAGCCCGGCCAAGACCCCCGGCACCATCGGCACGGTCGCCTCCTACGGCTTCCTGATCTCCTGCTGGGACTGCCACGCGCCGCTCGGCACCACCAGCGCCACCACCCTGACCGCCACGGTCACGGCCCACGGCGGCGCCACCACGCTGCGCCAGGCCGGCTGGACGGTGAACGCCACCAACATCTGCACCGTCTGCCACCTGGTGGTCCCGCTGGTGGGCGCCACCACCAACTCGCACGGCGTGGGCTCGGCCTTCTCCGGCGGCGGCAACAGCGGCCCCGGCGGCATCGCCCGCACCTCCTGCTGGCGCTGCCACGGCAGCCTCAACACCGGCAAGCCGGCCCGGCCCATCTCGGCCCAGGACGTCCACGGCTTCAACGCCATGTCGCCCAGCCTGGGCACCGACACGCTGTGGCCGGTGGGCGGCACCAACACCTACCGCCCGTTCGGCTTCATGCGCAGCGCCGGGTCGGGCGGCATGTGGGTGACCACCAGCTGGAAGCCGCTGTCCGGGCCCAGCGTCCCGGCGGGCACCGCCACCTGCGGCGGCACCGCCGCCCTGGGCGCCGGCTGCTCGAACAACGACCACCTCGGCTACACCCCGGGCGGCGTCTACTGACGAAGTCGTAAACGTCTGCTGAAGGGCGACCGACCCACCCTCCTCGCGGCCCCGCCGCGCGGACGGTGGGTCGTGCCATATCCCCCATGCCCCAGCGGCCTGGGTGAGATCCCCCACCTCGTCCCTCGTTCATGGCTCGGGCTTGATCCAGATCAAGCCCTGGGGCGGGTCGGACGGCCTGGACCGTGCAGTCACGCGCGAGTCCCCTGCAGCCCGCTTGAGCCGTTCGCCGGAAGCCCGGCACCCCGAGGCCACCACATGCGCCAGCACCTCCTTGCCGCTTCCGTCGTCGTCGCCCTGGCCGCCGCCCTCTCCGGCTGCGACCAGGCCAGGCAGGTCACGGCGCCGGCGACCGGCTCGACGAGCTGCACCGGGTGCCACGGCGACGTCGACGGCGACTCCGGGGCCCCGCCGCGCGACGTGGCCGGCGCCACCTCCACCGAGGCAGTCACGGTCGGCGCCCACACGGCCCACCTGGCGGCCGGCGTGGACTGCGCCGCCTGCCACGTGGTGCCCGCCCGCATCGCCGACGCCGGCCACATCGACGCCGGCGCCACGCCCAAGGTGAAGTTCTCCGGCAAGGCCACCCTCGACGGCGCCGCCCCGACCTGGAGCCGGACCGGCGGCGGGGGCAAGGGCACCTGCTCCAACGTCTACTGCCACGGCGGCACGCTGCGCCTGGGCTCGCGCGGCGAGGGCGTCACGCCCACCTGGGCCGGCAACCCGCCCGCCCTGGTCGGCGGCCCCTGCGGCGCCTGCCACGGCACGGCCGCCACCAACGGCGCGCCGGCGGGCCACGGCGCCGGCCTGGCCCAGGCCGACTGCGCCACCTGCCACCCCGACTCCACCCTGGCCGACGGCAGCCTCAAGCCGGCCAGCGACGGCGGCCTGCACCTCGACGGCGAGGTGCAGTACAGCGCCGCGGCCTGCGCCGGCTGCCACGGCGACCCGGACCGCGCCGAGCGTGAGACCCTGGCGAAGGCCGCGCCGCCGGCCGACGCCAGCGGTGCCCTCACCGGGGCCAAGGTCGGCGCCCACCTGCGCCACGTCTCCAGCGTGACCGGCCTCGGCTCCCGCCTGAGCGCGCCCTTCACCTGCGCCGAGTGCCACGCCGTCCCCACCGCCGTGCCGCACCCGGCCGGTGCGCCGGTCCAGTTCGGCACCGCCACCGGCACCCTGGCCAGGGGCCCGGCGGGCACGCTGAGCCCCAGCTACGGCGCGGCCGGCGGGACCTGCAGCTCGACCTACTGCCACGGCGCCGGCCTGCTCGGCGGCAGCAACAAGACCCCGGCCTGGACCGGCACCGCCACCTGCGGCACCTGCCACTTCCTGGCCTCGCCGCCGGCGCCGCACCCCGCCACCGACCGGGCCGGCCTGGTCATCAACGTGGCCACCCAGTGCATCCAGTGCCACCCGGGCACGGTGCTCGCCACCGGCGGCATCAACGTGGCCAACGGCCTGCACGTCAACGGCGTGAAGGACGTGGACTACCACGCGCCCGGCTTCGCCGCCGCGGCGGCCCACGGCGGCCCGGCCAAGCAGGACCTCGACGCCTGCCGCGCCTGCCACGGCGCCACGCTGGACGGCGGCCCGGCCTCGAACGGCGTCTCCTGCAACCAGTGCCACGGCGGCACGGCCTGGCAGCAGCGCTGCACCCTCTGCCACGGCGAGGCCAACCGGGCCGCGGTGGCCGGCCAGCCGGACGTCGGCCAGCCGCCGGTGAACGCCGCCCTGGCGGCGCCGCCGCTCGGCTCGCAGGACGAGAGCGCCACCGGCAGCCACGCCGTCGGCGCCCACCTGGCCCACGTGGCGCCCGGCCCGCTGGCCCGCGCCTTCACCTGCCAGCAGTGCCACGGCTCGCCGCTGCCCACCGACCTGGGCCACCTCGACGGCCTGGTCCGCATCGGCTGGCAGCTGGCGGCCACCGGCGGCTCCACCCCGGCGCCGGCGGCCGGCGCCTACCCCCGCACCCCCGCCGCCGCCTCGCCCATCACCTGCGCCAACTACTGCCACGGCGCCACCCTGGGCGGCGGCACCCGGAAGGCCACCGACGGCTCGGCGCTGCCCGTGGCCTGGACCGGCGGCGCCAGCGAGGCCGCCTGCGGCACCTGCCACGGCCTGCCGCCGGCCTACGCCGCCCCCGCCTGGCACGCCGTGAGCTCGTCCGGCTGCGCCACCTGCCACGGCTACGACGCCTCCGCCATCGACACCGCCCGGCACGTCGACGGCACCCTGGACCTGGTGGCCGGGCTCGACTGCTTCGCCTGCCACGGCACCCGCGCCGCCGGCAACAACGCCCCGCCGCGCGCCGCCTCCAGCGCCGCGGTGGCCACCACCGACCCGCGGGTCGGCGCCCACCAGGCCCACGTCCGGGCCGGCGCGCTGGCCGGCGCCTTCGCCTGCACCGCCTGCCACGGCACGCTGCCCATCGCGCCCGATCACGCCGACGGCGCGGTCACCCTGATCTGGGGCGCCCTGGCCACCTCCGGCGGGACCCCGGCCACGCCGGCCGCCGGCGGGGTCACCCCCGGCACCACCGCCACCTGCGCCAACTACTGCCACGGCGGCAGGTGGGCCGCGCCCGGTCCCGCCAACGACCAGTACCGCGGCGGCAACACCTCGCCCGACTGGACCGCTGGCCCGGCCGAGGTCTCCTGCGGCTCCTGCCACCTGGTGGCCCCCACCAGCCCCGCCCACGCCTCGGTGACCGCCACCAAGAACTGCGGCCAGTGCCACACCGGCTACGACTGCACCACCGGCAACCTGGCCGCCTGCACCGTCAACGTCACCGCCCACGTCAACGGGGCCACCGACGCGGGCGGGCAGACCTGCGCCTCCTGCCACGGCTCGGCCGCCAACTTCGCACCGCCGCTCGCCTCCAACGGCGCCACCACCGGCGTGAAGGTCGGCGCCCACCAGCGGCACCTGACCGGCACCACCCTGCGGGCCGCGGCCATCGGCTGCACCGAGTGCCACGCCGTGCCCACGGCCATGAACCACCTCGACGGCACCACCGGGGTCACCTGGGGGGCGCTGGCCACCACCGGCGGCGTCCTGCCCACCCCGGCCGCCATCAACGCCGCCTGGGAGGCCGCCCCCACCTGCACCAACTACTGCCACGGCGGCGAGTGGGCCGCCAACGCCGCCTACCGCGGCGCCACCACCGCCCCGGGCTGGCTGGGCTCCGCCGCCGACGTGGCCTGCAACGACTGCCACCAGGCGCCGCCCACCAGCCCGGCGCACACCGCGGTCACCGCCACCACCAGCTGCGCCACCTGCCACCCCGGCTACGTCTGCACCTCCGGCAACCTGGCCGCCTGCACCGTCGACAAGGCCGTCCACCTGAACGGCGTGGCCGACGTGACCCCGCTCTCCTGCGCCACCTGCCACGGCACGGCGGGCCGCGCCGCCACGGCCGGCTCCTTCGGGCCGGCCAACTCCTCCGCCAACCTGGCCGCCGTCCCGCCCCTCGACACCCTGGGGGCCTCGGGCGGCGTCCGCGTCGGACCGCACCTGTCGCACAGCCTGCCCCAGGTGCCGGCCAGCCAGATCTACAAGCCCATCCTCTGCTCCGAGTGCCATGGCCTGGCCGTGAACGGCTACACCACCACCCACTCCAACCTGGCCTCCGACGTCACCTTCGCCAGCGCCACCGGCGCCAACCTGGGCGGCGTGACCCCGGCCATCGTGCAGGGCACCGCGCCCACCGCCGACACCTGCACCACCTACTGCCACGGCGCCTCGCTGACCGCGGCCCAGCGCGGCTCGGTGGCCACCTGGTCCTGGACCAGCACCGGCGCGGCCACCTGCGGCTCGTGCCACGCCTCGCCGCCGGCCGACCAGTTCCACACCCGCCTGGCCAAGCCCTCGGCGGCCACCACCTGCAGCGCCTGCCACGCCTCGGTGGTCAACGCCACCGGCGGCATCGTCTTCACGGGCACCGGCGCGGCGGCCACCACGCTGCACCTCAACGGCATCCGCCAGGCCAGCAGCGCCACCTGCACCAGCTGCCACGGCACGCCGGGCGGCAGCGCGGCCCCCCCGACGGCCTCCAACGGCAACACCCTGACCACCCAGCCCAAGGTCGGCGCCCACCAGGTGCACCTCACCGGCCTCCGGCTGCGCAGCGCGGCCATCGGCTGCGCCGAGTGCCACGTGGTGCCCACGGCCCAGAACCACGCCGACGCCACCACCACCGTGGCCTGGGGCGCCCTGAGCTCCACCGGCGGGCTGGTCCCGACCCCGGCGGCCATCACCGCCGCCTGGGAGACCACCCCCACCTGCACCAACTACTGCCACGGCGGCACGTGGGCCGCCAACGCCGCCTACCGCGGCACCACCACCGCCCCCAGCTGGACCGGCACCGCGGCGCAGGTGGCCTGCAACGCCTGCCACCTGGCCCCGCCCACCAGCCCGGCGCACTCCGGCGTGACCGCCACCACCAGCTGCGCCACCTGCCACCCCGGCTACGACTGCACCAGCGGCAACCTGGCCGCCTGCACCGTCAACAAGGCCCTGCACATCGGCGGCTCGCTGGACGTCACGCTCGACTGCACCTCCTGCCACGGCACCGCCGGCCGGCTGGCCGCGGTGGGGATGCTGGGCCCGGTGGAGGGCGCCACCCGCCTGGCCGCCGCGCCGCCCCGCGACGCCGCTGGCGCCGCCACCTCCAACAAGGTCGGCCCGCACCAGGGCCACGTGAACCCCGGCGCCACGCAGGCGCTGGTGCCGCTCCTCTGCGCCGAGTGCCACGGCGCGGCGGTGAACGGCTACACCACCACCCACTCCAACCTGGCCTCCGACGTCACCTTCGCCGCCGCCACCCGCTCCAACCTGGGCGGCGTGAGCTCGGCCTGGACGCCGGGCGCGCCGGGCGGCTGCACCAGCTACTGCCACGGCACCTCCTTCACCGCCGCGCAGCGCGGCTCGGTCACCGCCTGGCGCTGGGACACCATCACCGCCGCCGGCTGCGGCTCCTGCCACGCCTCCCCGCCGGCCGACCCGGCCCACACCTCGCTCGCCAAGCCCTCGGCGGCCACCACCTGCAGCGCCTGCCACGCGGCCACCGTCTCGGCCGGCGGCGCCATCCTCTTCAGCGGCGTCGGCGCGGCCGCCACCACCGTCCACATCGACGGGACCCGCCAGACCTCGGCCACCTGCACCAGCTGCCACGGCACCGCCGGCGTCAACGCCGCGCCGCCCTCGCTCGCCAACGTCGCCAACACCAACGGCGTGGGCGCGCACCAGGCCCACGTGGCCACCGGCGCCATGACCACCCGCTCGGTGGCCTTCGCCTGCACCGAGTGCCACCCCAACCAGACCTCGATGGCCCACGCCAACGGCGGCGCGCCCGAGGTCAGCTTCGCCGCCGGCCTCTCCGGGGTCGCCACCACCTGGTCCAACACCGCCTCCAGCTGCGCCACCAGCGCCTGCCACGGCGGCGCCGCCTCCCAGGCCCAGTGGGGCGGGACGCTGCCCACCCCGATCTGGACCGACGCCGGCGAGACCTTCCGCGGCTGCACCGCCTGCCACGGCTCGCCCCCGCCGCTCAACGCCGCCACCCACCACCCGCCGAACCCCACCTGCGCGGCCTGCCACCCGGCCGGCGCCACCGCCACGGCGATGACCGGGGCGGCCGCCGCGGCCCACGTGGACGGCACCACCAACCGCACCCGCACCGGCTGCACCGAGTGCCACGGCGACCTGACCGCCACCGGCGTCGGCAACGCCGACGGCCGCGCCGCCCCCGGCTTCAACGCCGCGGCGGCCTCGGTCCGCGGCGCCACCGCCGCCACGGCGCCCGCCGTCGGCGCCCACGGCCGCCACCTCACCGGCACCACCCTGCGCACCGCGGCCATCGCCTGCACCGAGTGCCACCTCGTCCCGGCGGCCGGCAACCTGGCCCATGCCACCGGCGCCGGCAGCGGCGGCGCCTTCGCCACCGTCACCTTCGGCGCGCTCTCCGGCACCGGCGGCCTGGTCCCGGCCTACGCCGGGTCCACCTCGGCCACCACCAACGCCAGCGCCGGCTCCTGCGCCTCCACCTACTGCCACGGCGGCAGGTGGGCCCCGGCCGGCGCCACCAACGACCAGTACCGCGGCTCGCTGCCGGCGCCGTCCTGGACCGGCGGCACCGCCGCCTCCGCCTGTGGCGCCTGCCACCGGGTGGCGCCCACCAGCACCGCCCACGCGGCGGTGACCGGCGCCACCAACTGCGGCAACTGCCACCCCGGCTACGACTGCACCACCGGCAACCTGGCCGCCTGCACGGTCAACCGGACCAGCCACCTGAACGGCGCGGCCGACGCCGGCACGCTCACCTGCGCCTCCTGCCACGGCACCGCCGGCCGGACCGCCACCGTCGGCACCCTGGGGGCCTCCGAGTCCGCCAACAACCTGCTGGCCGCGCCGCCCACCGACACCCAGGCCGCCACCACCGGCGTCCGCGTCGGCCCGCACCAGGCCCACAGCGTCCCGGCCGCCCCGGGCGCGCAGATCTTCCGCCCGGTGGCCTGCTCCGAGTGCCACGGCGTGGCGGTCAACGCCTACACCACGGCGCACCCCAACGCGGTGACCAACCTCACCTTCGCCAGCGCCACCGCCGCCAACCTGGGCGGGGTGGTGCCCAGCCTGGTGCAGAACACCGCGCCCACCGCCGACACCTGCACCACCTACTGCCACGGCGCCTCGCTGACCGCGGCCCAGCGGGGCACCACCACCACCTGGCAGTGGAACACCGGCCTCACGGTGGACTGCGGCTCGTGCCACGGCTCGCCGCCCGGCGACGCCTTCCACACCCGCCTGGCCAAGCCCTCGCCGGCCACCGCCTGCACCACCTGCCACGCCTCGGTGGTCAACGCCGCCGGCGGCATCGTCTTCAGCGGGGTCGGGGCGGCGGCCACCACGCTGCACATCAACGGCGTGCGGCAGGCCAGCAGCGCCACCTGCACCAGCTGCCACGGCACCGCCGCCGCCGGCAACGCGGCCCCCCCGGTGAGCACCACCGGGGCCGCCACCGGGGTGAGGGTCGGCGCCCACCAGCGCCACCTGACCGGCACCAGCCTGCGCGCGGCGGCCATCGGCTGCGCCGACTGCCACACCGTGCCCACCGCCATGAACCACGCCTCCGGGACCACCTCGGTCACCTGGGGCACGCTGGCCTCCACCAGCAGCGTCGTGCCCACGCCGGCCACCATCGACGCCGCCTGGGAGGCCACGCCCACCTGCACCAACTACTGCCACGGCGGCAAGTGGGCCGCCAACGCCACCTACCGCGGCGTCACCACCGCCCCGAGCTGGCTGGGCACCACCGCCGACGTGGCCTGCAACGACTGCCACCTGGCGCCGCCCACCAGCCCGGCGCACGCCACCGTCACCGCCACCACCAGCTGCGCCAACTGCCACCCGGGCTACACGTGCACCTCGGGCAACCTGGCCGCCTGCAGCGTCAACCTCTCGGTCCACCTGAACGGGGTCTACGACGCCGCGGCGCAGACCTGCGCCTCCTGCCACGGCACCGCCGGCCGCGTCGCGGTGGGGGGCACCTTCGGCCCGGCCAACTCGGCCAACAACCTGATCGCCGTGCCGCCTCTCGACACCCTGGGGGCCGCCAGCGGCGTCCGCGTCGGCCCGCACCTCTCGCACAGCGTGCCCCAGGCCCCGGCCAGCCAGGTCTTCCGGCCCATCCTCTGCTCCGAGTGCCACGGCACGGCGGTGAACACCTACGGCACGGCGCACTCCAACCTGGTGACCAACCTCACCTTCGCCAACGCCACCAACGCCAACCTGGGCGGCGTGACCCCGACGCTGGTGCAGAACACGGCGCCCACGGCGGACACCTGCACCACCTACTGCCACGGCGCGTCGCTGACCGCGGCGCAGCGCGGCTCGGTCGCCACCTGGTCCTGGACCAGCGCCGGCGCGGCCGACTGCGGCTCGTGCCACGCCTCGCCGCCGGCCGACCAGTTCCACACCCGGCTGGCCAAGCCCTCGGCCGCCACCACCTGCAGCGCCTGCCACCTCTCGGTGGTCAACGCCGCCGGCGGCATCGTCTTCACCGGCAGCGGCGCCGTGGCGGCCACCCTGCACATCAACGGCGTTCGCCAGGCCAGCAGCGCCACCTGCACCAGCTGCCACGGCACCGCCGCGGCCGGCAACTTCGCCCCGCCGGCGGCCACCACCGGCGCCACGCTCACCACCGACCCCAAGGTGGGCGCCCACCAGCGCCACCTGACCAGCGTCCGGCTGCGCGGCACGGCCATCGCCTGCGCCGACTGCCACACCGTGCCGAGCGCCGTGAACCACGCCACCGGCACCGCCACCGTGACCTGGGGGGCCCTGGCCAGGACCGGCGGCCTGGTCCCGACCCCGGCGACCATCACGGCGGCCTGGGAGACGACGCCGACGTGCACCAACTACTGCCACGGGCAGGAGTGGGCGGCCAACGCGACCTACCGCGGCGTGGTGACGGCGCCGAGCTGGACGGGGACGGCGGCGCAGGTGGCCTGCAACTCCTGCCACCTGGCCCCGCCGACCTCGGCCATCCACCCGGTGCCGTACCCGACCACCACCAACTGCTCGAGCTGCCACGCCGGGTACAACTGCGTCACGTCGAACCTGGCGGCCTGCACGGTGAACCTGACCACCCACCTGAACGGGGTGCCTGACTCCAGCGGCGGGACGTGCTCGTCCTGCCACGGCACGGCTGGCCGGGTCTCGGTGACGGGCACCTTCGGCCCGGTGAACACGGCCAACAACCTGCTGGCGGTGCCGCCCAACGACACGGCGGCGGCGGCCACCGGCGTCCGCGTCGGTCCGCACATCTCGCACACGGTTCCGCAGGTGCCGGCCCAGCAGATCTACAAGCCGGTGCTCTGCTCGGAGTGCCACGGCGTGGCGGTGAACAGCTACACCAGCGGCCACACCAACTCGGCCACCGATCTCACCTTCGCCAACGCCACCGCGGCCAACCTGGGCGGGATCATCCCGGGCATCGTGCAGAACACGGCGCCCACGGCGGACACCTGCACCACCTACTGCCACGGCGCCTCCTTCACGGTGGCGCAGCAGGGCGTGACGACCACCTGGTCGTGGAACACCGGCGTGGCGGTGGCGTGCAACTCCTGCCACGCCTCGCCCCCGACCGACCCGGTCCACACCTCGGTGCCGAAGCCCTCGGCGGCGACGGTCTGCGTGGCCTGCCACGCCTCGGTGGTGAACGCCGGCGGCACCATCGTCTTCGCCGACGCCGGCGGCCGGCACGGTGGCGGCGGCCTGGGAGACCACGCCGACCTGCACCAACTACTGCCACGGCGGCAAGTGGGCGGCCAACGCCAACTACCTGGGCGCCACGCCGGCGCCGACCTGGACCGGGACGGCTGCGATGGTGGCCTGTGACGACTGCCACCGGGCGCCGCCCACCAGCTCGGCGCACGTGGGGGTGACGTCCACCAAGAACTGCCAGGACTGCCACCCGGGCTACAACTGCACCACCGGGAGCATGGCGACCTGCACGGTGAACGCGGCCAACCACATCAACGGCGCCTACGAGCCGGCGGTGACGACCTGCCAGAGCTGCCACGGGTCGGCCACCAACTTCGCCCCGCCGCTGGCGACCAACGGCTCGACCACCGGCGTGAAGGTGGGCGGGCACCAGGCGCACCTGGTGGGCACCACGCAGCGCGCCACGGCCATGGCCTGCGGCGACTGCCACACCGTGCCGACCCTGCAGACCCACTCCAACGCGGTGGTGGGCTTCACCTGGAACGCGCTGGCCACCACCGGCGGGCTGGTCCCGACGCCGTCGGCGGCCACCGGCCTGGGCGCGGCGACCACGCCGACCCTGACCACCTGGGAGGCCACGCCGACCTGCACCAACTACTGCCACGGGCAGAAGTGGGCGGCCGACGCGGTCTACCGCGGCACCATCACGGCGCCGAACTGGAACAGCGGCGTGACGCAGCAGGCCTGCGGCACCTGCCACCGGGTGGCCCCGAACAACACCAACCACACGGCGGCCAACGCCGGGACCCAGAACTGCAGCGCCTGCCACACCGGCTACGCCTGCCTGGTGACCAACCTGGCGGCCTGCACGGTGAACAAGACCATCCACGTGAACGGGACGGCGGAGGCGACCGGCGGGTCCTGCATCGTCTGCCACGCCACGACGGCGGGGGCGCGGCGACCCATCGTGCCGGAGTTTGCCCTGGCCTGGTCGCACAAGCGGTCGGCCGCCGGCGCGGTGACCAACTTCGACTGCGCCGTCTGCCACATGGAGGGCGACCCCGCCACCGGCAACGCTGTCTCGGGCGTCCACCAGAACGGTGTCATCAACCTGCGCGACCCGGATCTCGGGACCGAGATCGTCAACGTGACCTACACGGCCGCGACGGCCACCACCCCCGGGCAGCTACGGCGTGGGGACCGGCGTGCTGAACATGGTCGACTTCAGCCGCAACCTCGCGAGCAACGTGCTCGAGCCGGCGGTGCAGGCCATCATGGTGAACCAGTGCCTCAAGTGCCATGACGCCAACGGCGCCAACAGCGCGCTGGCGCGGGTGCCGGGCGGGACGGCGCAGAAGCCGTTCAACACCACCATCTCGGGCGCGGCCTACACCGGCGCGGGCATGACGGCGGGCGGCATCCTGGGCGGCGTGGTGGACGTGGCGGCCTCCTTCGCCACCACCAACGCCTCCTACCACCCCATCCTGGGCCAGCAGAACAACTCCTTCGTCGGCAACCTGCGCATGCAGCCGCCGTGGAACACGCGCAGCCCGGCCAAGACCCCCGGCACCATCGGCACGGTCGCCTCCTACGGCTTCCTGATCTCGTGCTGGGACTGCCACGCGCCGCTCGGCACCACCAGCGCCACCACCCTGACCGCCACGGTCACGGCCCACGGCGGCGCCACCACGCTGCGCCAGGCCGGCTGGACGGTGAACGCCACCAACATCTGCACCGTCTGCCACCTGGTGGTCCCGCTGGTGGGCGCCACCACCAACTCGCACGGCGTGGGCTCGGCCTTCTCCGGCGGCGGCAACAGGCCCCGGCGGCATCGCCCGCACCTCCTGCTGGCGCTGCCACGGCAGCCTCAACACCGGCAAGCCGGCCAGGCCCATCTCGGCGCAGGACGTCCACGGCTTCAACGCCATGTCGCCCAGCCTGGGCACCGACACGCGTGGCCGGTGGGCGGCACCAACACCTACCGCCCGTTCGGCTTCATGCGCAGCGCCGGGGCCAGCGGCATGTGGGTGACCACCAGCTGGAAGCCGCTGTCCGGGCCCAGCGTCCCGGCGGGCACCGCCACCTGCGGCGGCACCGCCGCCCTGGGCGCCGGCTGCTCGAACAACGACCACCTCGGCTACACCCCGGGCGGCGTCTACTAGCCGCGGCGGGACCAGGCGGTCGAGGCACCTGCGCGCCGCACCCTGGCTCCGGCCAGGGGCGGCGCGCTGCTTCGTGGCGGAGCGGGCGAACCGCTCCA
>JADKCZ010000003.1:300000-540482 GCA_016718565.1 Anaeromyxobacter sp.
GGCGGCCGGCGACGCCGGCGGCGGGCTGGGTCACGGACGGACTCCTAGAGGCTGCCGATGAGCGCCTTCAGGCGGCGCAGGGTGCGGGGCTCGACGCAGTAGCAGACCCGCGGGCCTTCGATGTCGCCGCGGATGAGACCCGCCTCCTTGAGCACCTTGAGGTGCTGGGAGACGGTGGACTGGGCCAGCGGCAGCTCGTCCACGATGTCGCCGCAGACGCAGGCTTCGCGGCGCACCAGCAGCCGCATGATCTGCACGCGGGCCGGGTGGCCCAGCGCCTTGGCCAGGAGGGCCAGCTCCTCGTCGGCCGCCTCGCCCTCCACCGGGCGGGCGTCGGGCTGGGGGCGCGGCGCGGCCGGTGGGGCGCAGGGGTCCTTCTTGGCGGGGGCGGGCATGTATCGCCTATCTACGATGGCTGAGGCGCCGCGCGCAACGGGGCGTCGCAGCCGTCACCATCTCGTTGCCGATGGACTCTGCGCCAGATGACCGCAGGACCTCGGGTTGTCCGTTCATCGTCATCATGCGATAGGTTGGGCGACCCGCAGGGAGGCGATCCGTGACGAGGCGATCCTGTCGCAGCACCGCGCTGGCCCTGGTGGCCTGCGCCCCGCTCCTGGCCGCCTGCGCCAGGAGCGGGGCGGAGCCCAGCGCCGCCGCGGCCCAGGGCCGCGCGGGAGAGGCGGCCACCGCCGTGGCGCCTCGCTCGGTGCCGCGCCTGGTGGACCTCGGCGCCGGCACGTGCATCCCCTGCAAGGCCATGGCGCCCATCCTGGAGGGGCTCAGGGTCGAGTACGTCGGCCGCATGGAGGTGGTCTTCATCGACGTCTGGAAGGACCGCGCCGCCGGCGAGACTTACGGCATCCACATGATCCCCACCCAGATCTTCTTCGGCGCCGACGGCCAGGAGCTGGCGCGCCACGAGGGCTTCATGGGCAAGGACCAGATCCTGGCCCAGTGGAAGGCCGTCGGCGTGGGCTTCTAGGGAGGCCCCGGTGGTGGAGCTCCTCACCGCGTTCGGCCGGGCCTTCGAGGCCTCGGCGGCCCTGGCCCTCCCGGCCGCCTTCCTCTGGGGCGTGCTCTCGGTGGTCCTGTCGCCCTGCCACCTCTCCAGCATCCCGCTGGTGGTGGCCTACATGAGCGGCGGCGACGAGCTCCCGACCGGCCGGCGCGCGGTGGTGCTCTCCGGCAGCTTCGCCCTCGGCATCCTCGGCAGCATCGCTCTCATCGGCGCCCTCACGGTGGCGGCCGGCCGGATGGCCGGCGACGTGGGGCCCTGGGTCACCTACGCGCTGGCCGCGGTCTTCTTCGCCGTGGGCCTGAACCTCCTGGGGATCCTGCCCCTGCCCTCCTGGTCGGCCCTGCCGGCCGGCGCCAGCCGGAAGGGTCCCGCCGGGGCCCTCGTCCTCGGGCTGGTCTTCGGCGCGGCCCTGGGCCCCTGCACCTTCGCCTTCATGGCGCCGCTCCTCGGCCTGGCCTTCCGCGCCGGCGCCGGCCAGGCCGCCTACGGCGTGCTCCTGGTGGCGCTCTACGGCCTGGGCCACTCGGTGGCCATCGTGGCCGCCGGCGCCTCGGCCCAGAACGTCCAGCGCTGGCTCTCCTGGAAGGCCGGGGCCCGCGCCGCGGTCCTGGTGAGGGGCGTGGCCGGCCTGGCCGTCATGGCGGGCGGCGCCTACTTCCTCTACACGGCGACCTGAGCCCCGATGCCTCGCACCACCCGCACCGCGCTGCTCCTCGCCCTCGGCCTGGCCGCCTGGGCCGCCGCCTACTCGGCCATCCACCCGCTCTCCGAGTGGCTCAGCTTCACGGTCCTCGGCCTGGCGCGCGGCTCGCACCTCGGCGAGGCGGTGGCCTTCTTCCTCTACGACACGCCCAAGGTGCTGCTCCTCCTCACGCTCATCGTCTTCGCGGTCGGCATCGTCCGGTCGTTCTTCACGGCCGAGCGGACCCGCGCCATCCTGGCCGGCAAGCGGGAGTCGGTGGGGAACGTGCTGGCCGCCCTGCTCGGCATCGTCACCCCCTTCTGCTCCTGCTCGGCGGTGCCGCTCTTCATCGGCTTCGTCGAGGTGGGCATCCCGCTCGGCGTGACGCTCTCCTTCCTCATCTCGGCGCCCATGGTGAACGAGGTGGCGCTGGTCCTGCTCTTCGGCCTGTTCGGCTGGAAGGTGGCGGCGCTCTACCTGGCCACCGGGCTCACCATCGCCATCGTCGCGGGCTTCGTCCTCGGCCGCCTGAAGCTGGAGCGGTTCGTCGAGCCCTGGGTCTACGAGTCGATGCAGGCCGAGGCCACCTTCGAGGCGGAGCGGCTCGGCTTCACCGGACGCGTGGACAAGGGGCTGGAGGCGGTCAGGGAGATCGTCGGCAAGGTCTGGCCCTGGGTGCTGGCCGGCATCGCCGTGGGCGCCGGCATCCACGGCTACGTGCCGGAGGGGGTGCTCGCCGCCTTCATGGGCAAGTCGGCCTGGTGGTCGGTGCCCCTGGCGGTGCTCATCGGCGTCCCCATGTACTCGAACGCCGCCGGCATCATCCCGGTGGTGGAGGCCCTGCTCGGCAAGGGGGCGGCCCTCGGGACCGTGCTGGCCTTCATGATGTCGGTCATCGCCCTCTCGCTGCCGGAGATGATCATCCTGCGCAAGGTGCTCCGGCCGCGGCTCATCGCGACCTTCGTGGGCGTGGTGGCCGCCGGGATCATGCTGGTCGGCTGGCTGTTCAACTCCATCCTCTGACAGGGGGCAGGACCATGAAGATCCAGGTGCTCGGGACCGGCTGCGCCAAGTGCAAGCAGCTGACGTCTGCGGCCGAGAAGGCCGTGGCGGAGCTGGGGCTCGGCGTCCAGGTCGAGAAGGTGGAGGACCTCCGCGAGATCGTGAAGTTCAAGGTCATGTCCACCCCGGCCCTGGTGGTGGACGGCCAGGTGCGCTCCACCGGCAAGGTGCTGTCGGTGGAGGACGTGAAGGGCTACCTGCGGGGCTGAAGCAGGACGCCGTCCCCTCCGCCCGCGACGCACCGTGGCAGCCCCCGCTGCTGCGACACCCCCGACACGGATCGTCTCGCCGGGGCGCGGCCGGGCCGCTCCTCCCCCCACCGGGCTCAGGCGCTGGGACGGAGGGCCTGGCGGGACTGCGCGATGCGCGCCGCCCACTCGATCCCCTCGGGCTCCTCGAGGAAGGTGGCCACCCGCACCGACGCGCCGAGCCGCTCGATGGTGGAGGCGAAGGCCATGGCCTCCACCTCCACCGCCCAGGACCCGGAGACGATGGCCACGGCGGCGATGCGGGAGGCCGGGTCGCTGACCACCCTGCGCCAGAAGCCCCTGACGATGGGTGAAACCTCGCAGATCCGCTCGGCCAGCACGAAGACCACGCCGATGGGGCCGGTCTCGGAGGCGGCCTGGGCGCAGGCCACCAACTCCCCCTGCCACCTGGGCAACAGCAGGTGCGGCCACTCGTAGCGGGCCACCACCAGGC
Source organism: Anaeromyxobacter sp. (assembly GCA_016718565.1). Classification (NCBI taxonomy): domain Bacteria; kingdom Pseudomonadati; phylum Myxococcota; class Myxococcia; order Myxococcales; family Anaeromyxobacteraceae; genus Anaeromyxobacter; species Anaeromyxobacter sp. The sequence continues at coordinate 303,465 of JADKCZ010000003.1, forward strand.
CCGGCGCGCGAGTCTCCACGACTGGGAGGTAGACCGACATACCCGGCCACACAAGCACGCCGCATGCCGCGCCCGGGCGCATACCCGGCGGCCGTTTGGGCGCCAACCGTTTCCCGCGGCGCCCCCGGGGCGTCCCGCGTTCCCGGGACGGCCGGGGCCCGGCGGGCGCGCCCCGGTCAGGACCCGAGCCGCTGCACCTGGCCGGTGGTGGCCGCCACCCGCGCCGCCTCCAGGACCTCGAGCCCGGCGATGGCCTGCTCCGGCGCCGCCGGCGGCGGGCCACCCCCCCGCAGCGCCGTGGCGACCCCGGCGTAGAAGGCCGGGTAGTCTCCCCGCTCGGTCCGCACCGGGCGGGCCTCGCCCTCCAGCCCCAGCAGGCCCCAGGTCTCGGGCGCCGCCTCGCCCCAGCCCGGCGCCCCCGGCCTGGCCCCGGCGGCCAGCGCCTGCTCCTGGCCGTCGAGGCCGTGCAGCGTGAAGGCCGCCCGGTCGCCGACGACGCGGAAGCGCGGACCTCGCTGGGCGGCCACCTTGCTCATCCAGAGGTGGCTGCGTGCGCCGGAGGCGTGGCCGATGGCCAGGAAGTCGTCGTCGTCCACCAGGGACCCTGGGCGGCGGCGATCGAGCTCGGCGTAGACGCTCCGCGCCGGGCCGAGGAGCAGCAGCGCCTGGTCCACCAGGTGGGGGCCGAGGTCGAAGAGCAGGCCGCCGGCCTCCTCGGGCCCTGGCCGCTCCTTCCAGCCGGCCCGGGGCGCCGGCGACCAGCGCTCGAAGCGCGACTCGAGGCGGCGCACCTCGCCGAGCGCGCCCTCGGCCACCAGCCGCCGAACGGTGAGGAAGTCGCCGTCCCAGCGCCGGTTCTGGAAGACGCCGAGGAGCAGGCCCCGCTCCCGCGCCAGGCCCGCCAGGGCCCGCCCCTCCTCCGCCGACGCCGCGAACGGCTTGTCGACCACCACCGCCAGCCCGACCTCCAGCGCCGCCCGTGCCAGCGGCGCGTGGCTCCGGTTCGGCGTGGCCACCACCACCAGGTCCAGGCCGAGCGCGGCGCGCCGCTCGAGCAGCGCCTCCACCGAGTCGAGCGCCAGCGCGCCCGGGTGCTCCACCGCCAGCCGGGCCCGCCGCGCCCCGTCGCGCGTCACCACGGCGGCCAGCACCAGGTCGGCGGCGGCGGCGATGAGCGGCGCGTGGAAGGTACGGCCGGCCAGGCCGTAGCCGAGGAGGCCGACGCGCAGCGGGCCCGGGTGGGTGATGGGCATGTGGTGGCTCCTTCAGCGGGGGCGCGGCAGCCAGCGCGGCCAGGGCGCGTGCTTCTCCAGCACGGCGCCGCTCCGGAACTCGGCCACCGGGCGGAAGGGCCGGCCGAGGTCGCTGTTGTCGTACACCAGCACGTGGGGCAGCGACCGGATGGCCCTGGCCAGGTTCTTCAGGGACCTGGGGTAGCGCGCCACGAGCTTTGCGGTGGGGACGTCGTGGCCTCCCTGCAGGACGCGCATCGAGACGCGCTCCTCGCTCAGGGCCGGACCGTCGAGCCCGATGAAGCAGAGCACCACCGCGTGGCCGAGCGCGGCGGCCCGCTCCAGGAAGGCCACCTTCTCCCCCACCGGGTCCGAGAAGACGGTCTCGAAGACGAAGCTCTCCCGCTGCTCCAGCAGCGCCTGCCGGAGCCGGCCGGCCGCCTCGGCCGCCTGGTAGGCGTCCACCGAGAGCTCGCGCGCCAGGTCGTCGGCGTTGACGAAGCGCAGGCCGGCCGGCTGCAGGTGGGCGCCGAAGAAGGTGGTCTTGCCGGCCCCGTTCGGCCCGGCCACGGCCACCACGATGGGCCGCGCGTCGAAGGGGGACTTCACGCGCGGCCGGCAGGCCGGAACACCCGGTTGACGAACCGGCCCACCGTGCGCTTCCCGCCCTCGTCGATCCGGACCAGCAGGCCCGGCCTGCCGGGCGCCGGCTCGAAGTGCGGGAAGGGCCGGCCGGCCAGGTGGGCCTTCAGCCGGGCGCGGCCCTCCGTGGCGTCCACGGTGCGCAGGCAGTCGGAGAGCGGCGCCGCCTCGCCCCGCTGCTTGAGCCGGAGCACGCTGTCGGTGCGCAGCACCGACTCGACGGCGCGGCCGATGCGCGCCCAGAACTCGATCTGGCCGGCGATGGAGCGCTCGGCCGTCTCGCCCACCACGCGGGCGTCGAGGACGAGGGCGTCGGAGAGCTTGACGGGCTGGCCCATGGCGGCATGGTAGCATTTTGCTACCAGGCGGCAAGGCCCGCCCGGGGTTGGCTCGGGGACCTGGGGCGCGGCCAGGGCTCGCCCGGGCCCCGGCCCGCCACCGGCCTACGGCGCCGCCGCGATGGCGTCGATCTGGGCCCGGGTCAGGGCGCGCAGGGCCGCCGTGCCCATGCCGCCGGTCTTCTTGTCGATGGCCCGGCTGATGGATCGGGCCGAGCTCCCCTTCTTCCGGTCGCCGTGGCACCCCGCGCAGTACTGCGCGTAGAGCGCCGCGCCGTCGAGGGGCGCCACGTAGAGGCAGGCCCGCACGGTGACCGGCGCGCCGCCGGCGCAGCCGGCCGGCGTGGCGCTCGCCACGGCGCGGACCTGGCTGCCGTCGGGCTGGCAGGCCCCGTAGGCCGAGTAGGTGAAGGCGGTGCAGGTGGCCACCGGCGGCAGGTAGGTGCACGCCTGCGAGGTGACCGGGGCGCCTCCGCTGCAGCCGCTCGGCGAGGCGCTCGCCACGGCGCGGGCCTGGGTCCCGCCCGGCTGGCAGGCCCCGTAGGCCGAGTAGGTGAAGGCGGTGCAGGTGGCCACCGGCGGCAGGTAGGTGCACGCCTGCGAGGTGACCGGGGCGCCTCCGCTGCAGCCGCTCGGCGAGGCGCTCGCCACGGCGCGGGCCTGGGTCCCGCCCGGCTGGCAGGCCCCGTAGGCCGAGTAGGTGAAGGCGGTGCAGGTGAGCTGGGCCGGGACGCCCGGGCCGCCCGGCATGTTGGCGGCGGTGAAGGTGCCCACCGCCGGGGCGGAGAGCCGCCCCGTGTAGATGACGCCGCCGGCCGCGCGGTTGGTGACGGTGAGGACGCGGCCCGACCTGGTCGCCTGCACGTCCTCGAGGAGCAGGCGGACGGCGTCGCGGTCGGTCCGGGTGTCGGCGACGCCGTAGCGCCCGAGGAGCGGGGCCAGGGCCACCGCCAGCTCGGCGTGGAAGGCCCTGGCCTGGAGGGGCAGGCCGCGCGCCTGGTCGGGATCGCCGCCCTCGAAGACGAGGTCGTCCTCCGCGTCGTCGCCCCGCCCGTCGGGATCGGTGGCGTCGTCGTGCCAGCTGCGGAAGGCCGCGTCGGTGAGGGCGTTGACGTCGAGGTTCTCCCGGCGCTCGGCCACCGCGTAGAGGCGGCCCTCGGCCCACTCCAGCCTGAGCAGGTAGGGCGTCTGGAGCCCGGCCACGTCGAGGGTGAAGGTCCCGTCGGCCTGCGCGGTGGTGGTGCGGGTGGTCGCCGCGCCGGACGAGTCGGTGATGGTGACGGTCCCGGGGCCGGGGGCCTGCCCGGGGGAGCTGGAGTCTCCCACGCCGCAGGCGCCGAGCAGCAGGCCGAGACAGGCGGTGCCCAGCCAGGTCGAAGCGGAGTCCGGCGGCGGCTTCATCGGGTGACCTCCTCGGGTCATGCGCGCGCGCCCGGTCCTGGGGCACGCCGGGCCGCGAGCGGGCCGGCCCGATCGAGCCGAGCCCACGGTGGCCCCCGCCTTCGGTGCATCCAGCGTGCCGCACCACGATCGCCTCCGGGCAGCGGATCGCGGCGCCAGCCTGCGCCCCGGAACGCCCGCGCGGGTGTTCGCGAACGGCCCGTGGCGCCCGTGGAGCCGCCGCGGCCTGGGCCCCCACCGCAGGGCCGGACGGCACGCCGGCCGCGGCTCAGGCCTCCCAGCGGACCCGGTAGGTGGCGTCCAGCAGCGCCACCTGCGTGCCCGTCACCTCGAGGCCCTTCACCCCGAACGGCTCGAGCGCGGCGGTGAAGACGCCGCAGTGGAAGGGGGGCACCAGGAAGTCGCGGGAGAAGGTGACCAGCGCCTCCCGCTCCCCCACGAACTGGATGCGCCGCTCGCCGTAGCTGACGGTGCCGCGGTAGGCCGTCGGCGTCTGGCCCAGGATGGCGCGCGGGCTCCGGCCCGCCAGCGCCACCAGGGTCGCGCCCAGGGTGGAGCCGAACACGTTGGCCAGGGCCCGGTAGCCCACCTCGAAGAAGGCGCGGTCGACCGAGCCGAGCTCGGGCTCGAGCTGGTCCACCGCCCGGCCGATGATGGTGAGGAAGTCGGCCACCGGGAAGGAGAAGAAGTCGGTGCGGTGCGCCTTGCCGGTGGGGTCGCAGGCCTGGGCGGCCGCCTTGCCGAGGTGCTGCTCCACGGTGTCGAAGATGGCGTTGAAGATCAGGCCGCGGACCGTGTCGCGCGGGGTCGAGGCCGCGATGCGTGTCTGGAGGTCCCGCTGGTCGACCGGCATGTCGCCTCACAGTGTGCCCCGGTTCGGCCGAGGAGTGAACACGCCCAGTCACGACGTGCCGGACGGGGCTCCCCGGCCGGGCCGCCCTGTCCGCCGTCCCGGGGGGCTACCATGGCCCGCACCACCCACCGGGGATGCCCGCATGGCCCACCACGCCTCGCGCTCCGTCTACGACCGGCTCACCGAGCGGCTCAACCGCTTCCCCCAGGGCGCGCCGCCCTCCGAGACCCTCTTCGAGATCCTGAAGCTCCTCTTCAGCGAGCGCGAGGCGGCCCTGGTCTCGGTGCTCCCCATCCGCCCGTTCACTGCCGCCCGCGCGGCCCGGCGCTGGAAGACCAGCCTCTCCGAGGCCCGCGGCGTCCTGGAGGCCCTGGCCGCGCGCGCCATCCTGGTCGACTGGGAGGGGGCCGACGGCACCTGGTACGTGCTGCCCCCGCCCATGGCCGGGTTCTTCGAGTTCTCGCTGATGCGGGTGCGCCAGGACGTGGACCAGCGGGCGCTGGCCGAGCTCTTCTACCAGTACCTCAACGTGGAGGAGGACTTCGTCCGGGCGCTCTTCGCCGGGGGCGAGACCCAGCTCGGCCGCGCCTTCGTGAACGAGCCGGCCCTCTCCGAGGAGAACGCCCTGCACGTGCTCGACTTCGAGCGGGCCAGCCAGGTGGTGCGCACCGCCAGCCACCGCGCCATCGGGCTCTGCTACTGTCGCCACAAGATGGCGCACCTGGGGCGGGCCTGTGACGCGCCCCAGGACATCTGCATGACCTTCAACACCTCGGCGCAGTCGCTGGTGCGCCACGGGCACGCCCGCGCCGTCGGCGTGGCGGAGGGGCTGGACCTGCTGCAGCAGGCCCGCGAGCGCGGCCTGGTGCAGTTCGGCGAGAACGTCCGCCAGGGCGTCAACTTCATCTGCAACTGCTGCGGCTGCTGCTGCGAGGCGCTCATCGCGGCGCGCCGGTTCGCCGCCGCCCACCCCATCCACACCACCCCCTTCCTGCCGGTGGTGGCCGAGGCCGCCTGCACCGGCTGCGAGCGCTGCGTCCGGGCCTGCCCGGTGGAGGCCCTGGCCGCGGTGTCGGCCAACGACCCGCGGCAGCCCCGCCGCACCGTGGCGCGGCTGGACCTGGACCGCTGCCTGGGCTGCGGCGTCTGCCTGCCGACCTGCCGGCAGGGCGCGCTCACGCTGGCGGCGCGCCCCGCCCGGCGGCTCACCCCGCTCGACAGCGCCCACCGCGCCGTCCTCATGGCGCTGGAGCGCGGCACCCTCCAGGACCTGGTCTTCGACAACCGGCTGCTCTTCAGCCACCGGGCGCTGGCCGCCTTCTTCGGCGCCATCCTCCGGCTCCCGCCGGCCAGGCGGCTGCTGGCCACCGGGCAGGTGCGCTCGCGCTACCTGGAGGCGCTGGTGCGGCGGCTGGCCTGACGGGGCGGCCGCGCGCGGCCCGGCACACCGGCCGCCCACCGCGGCGCCACTCCCACACCCACCCACGCCGGCGCCATGACGGACCGCGCCGGACCTGTCAGCGTGGCCGCTCCACCAGCGACGAGGGGCCCCGGACACATGTGGTTCCTGCTCTTCAGCCTGGGCGCCGTCCTGCTCGGCGCCGTCGGACTGCCCGCGGCGCGGCGCCTGCCGGCGGCGCCGCCGCCCGAGGCGCTGGTGGCCTGCTACTTCCTCCTGGCCGCGCTCCTCCGGCTCCTGGTGCGCAACGCCCGCCTGGCCGCCCACGCCCGGAAGGCCCGCACGCTGGCCAGGCGCAAGGCGGACAAGCCCGGCACCTTGATGGGCGAGCTCGGCCTCGGCGTCGGGCGCGGCGCGCTGCAGGCGGTGGGCGGCGACGTGCTCGGGGCCGGGCTCTCGCTGGCGACCGCCCTGCTGCGGGGCGCCGCCTCATCGCTCTCGGCCCCCCCGCCCCCGCAGCGGGAGCGGCGCCGGGCCTCGCGGTGGGAGCAGCTCAAGGCCGCCGGCTGCATCGCCGGCGTGGGGGTGGTGTGCGCCGGGGTGGCGTGGGAGCCCCTGGTGCACCGGCGCCTGGTGCGGGCCGCTGAGGCGGCGGTGCAGGCCGGTGGGCAGGCGACCGCGACCCCGACCCCGACCCCGACCCCGACCCCGACCCCACCCCCACCCCCGGATCCCCCCGCATCGCTGGACCTCTGACCGCCCCCACCTCCTCCCCGCGGCCCCTGCCGCGGCCAGGGCGAGCAGGCGCGCCGGCACCTACTCGTGCCGCAGGGCCACGATGGGATCCATCCGCGCGGCGCGGCGCGCCGGGAAGTAGCCGAACACCACGCCGATGCCCGCCGAGAAGACCAGCGAGAACAGGTTGATGGAGAGGCCGAAGACGAACGGCACCTCCATCCAGCGCGCCAGCCCGAAGGAGGCCGCGGTGGCGATGACGATGCCCACCAGGCCGCCCAGGGCCGACAGCACCACCGCCTCGATGAGGAACTGCAGCAGCACCTCGCGCTCCAGCGCGCCGATGGCCAGGCGCAGGCCGATCTCGCGGGTGCGCTCGGTCACGCTCACCAGCATGATGTTCATGATGCCGATGCCGCCCACCAGCAGGCTCACCGCCGCCACGGCGCCCAGCAGCGTGGTCAACACCTTGGTGGTGCTGGACAGGGTCTCGGCCAGCTGCTGCGTGTCGAAGACGTTGAAGTCGTCGTCGTCGCCCTCGGCCAGCTTGCGCCGCTCGCGCAGCAGCTGGCGCAGGCTGGCCTTGAGCGGACCGCTGTCGCTGCCCTCCTGCATCGACACCAGCAGCGTGCCGACCTTGCGGGTGCCGGTGACCCGGCGCTGCAGCGTGTGCAGCGGCACCAGCACCACGTCGTCCTGGTCGCCCATGCCGCCCTGGCCCTTGGAGGCCAGGATGCCGATCACGTCGCAGGAGAACTGCTTGACCCTGAGCTGCTGGCCCAGGCCGGTCACCCCCGCCGTGCCCCCGTAGAGCTCGCGCCGCACCGTCTCGCCGACGACGCACACCGCCGCCCCGGCGCGCTGCTCGTCGGGCTCGAAGGCGCGCCCGGCGGCGAGCTTCCAGTTGCCCGTGTCGAACCAGGCGTTGCTGCTGCCGGTCACGCCGGTGGCCCAGCTGCGGCCGTTGGCCACCACCGTGACGCTGGTGGTGCCCTGGGGCGCCACGGCGGCCACCCCGCCGATCTGCGCGGCGATGGCCTCGGCGTCGGCCTCGGTGAACTGCGGCACCCCGTGTCCGCCACCCCCGCCGAAGCCGCGCTGGCCGGGCCGCACCATCAGCAGGTTGGTGCCCAGGCTGGAGATCTGGGTCTGGATGGCCTGGGTGGCGCCGTTGCCCAGCGTCACCATGGTGATCACCGCGCTCACGCCGATGACGATGCCGAGGATGGTGAGGAACGAGCGCAGCAGGTTGCGCTGCACCGACCGGATCGCCAGCAGGAAGACGCTGAGGAGCATCAGGCCCCCTCCGCCATGGCCGGCTCGGGCGGGGCCGCCGTGACCGGGTGCAGGTTCTCGGTGGAGGCGGCGATGGTGCCGTCGACGAAGTGCACCATGCGCCGCGCGTAGGCCGCCATGTCGGGCTCGTGCGTCACCATCAGCACGGTGATGCCGTGGTCCCGGTTCAGCGCCAGCAGCAGGCCCATGATCTCGTGGCTGCGCCTGGTGTCGAGGTTGCCGGTGGGCTCGTCCGCCAGCACCACCGCCGGCGCCGTGACGATGGCCCGCGCGATGGCCACCCGCTGCTGCTGGCCGCCCGAGAGCTCGGCCGGCGCGTGGTGCTCCCAGCCGCCCAGGCCCACCGACCGCAGGGCCGCGGCGGCGGCGGCGCGGCGCACGCCGGCGGCGTCGCCGCGGTACAGCAGCGGCAGCTCGACGTTCTCCTGCGCCGAGGTGCGCGCCAGCAGGTTGAAGCCCTGGAACACGAAGCCCAGGTAGCGGCGCCGCAGCCGCGCCCGCTGGTCGCGCGACAGGGCCTCCACGTGCGCCCCCTGGAACAGGTACTGCCCGGCGGTGGGGGTGTCCAGGCAGCCGAGGATGTTCATGGCGGTGGACTTGCCCGAGCCGCTCGGCCCCATGATGGCGACGAACTCGCCGGCCGCCACGTCGAGGTCGATCCCCTTGAGCGCCAGCAGCTCGGACGCGCCGCTGCCGTAGCGCTTGGTGACGCCGCGCAGCCGGATCAGCGGCTCGCTCACGGCCCGCCTCGTGGGCCGGCGCGCCGCGGCGAGAGCGCCGCCGCCCTCATCGCGCCGTCCGCTGGTTGGTGATGACCAGCATCCCCTCGGTCAGGTCGCCGCCCGTGATCTCGGTGAGGTGCCCGTCGCTCAGGCCCGGCGTCACGGCCACCGGCACCGGGGCGCCGTCCCGCAGCGTCCACACCTGCCTGGCCGCGGTGGTGCTGGCCCCGTCCGCGGCCGGCCGACGGGTGCGGTTCCCGGGCATGCGCGGCGTCAGGCCGGAGAGCACGCCGCCCTTGGCCGCGCCCGGGGCGGACGCGGCCGTGGCGGCCGTGGGGGTGAAGCGCAGCGCCGCGTTGGGCACCAGCAGGACGTCCGGCAGGTGCGTGGCGGTGATGGTGGCGGTGGCCGTCATGCCCGGCCGCAGGCTCAGGTCGGCGTTGTCGACGTCGAGGTAGGTGAGGTAGGTGACCACGTTGTCGGTGATGGTCGAGCCGAAGCCCACCCGGGTGATGCGGGCCGGGAAGGCGCGGCTCAGGAAGGCGCTGACGGTGAAGGTGGCGTCCTGGCCGACCTTCACCGCGCCGACGTCGGCCTCGTCCACGTAGACCCACAGGCGCAGCCTGGTCAGGTCCTCGGCCACGGTGAAGAGGGTCACCGCCTGCAGCGAGGCGGCCACCGCGTTGCCGGGATCCACGCTGCGGGTGAGCACCACGCCGTCCTCCGGGGCGGTGATGGAGGCCTTGGACAGGCTGGTCTGGTCGGTGGAGAGCGCCGCCTGCCCCTCGCTGACGCCGGCGCGGGCGCTGCGGTCGTCGGCGACGGCGCGGGCCAGGGTGGCGCGCCCGGTGTCGAGCTCGGCCTCGGATGGCACCTTGCCGCCGGAGAGCCGGGCCACCTCCTCCAGGCGGGCCAGGCCGGCGCGCGCCTCGATCACCGTGGCGCCGGTCTGCGCGACCTTTCCCCGGGCCGCCGCCAGGGAGGCCCTCGAGCGCAGCACCTGGTCGCCCAGCCTGGAGGTGTCGAGCTCCACCAGCACCTGGCCCTTGGTGATGCGGTCGTTGACGTCCACGTTGACCTTGAGCACCGTGCCCGAGAGCTCGCTGCCGATGCTGATCGAGCGGGTGGGCTGGAGCGTGCCGTTGGCGGTGACCGTGAGGGTGAGCGGACCGCGCGCCGCGGGCTGCGTCGTGTAGCTCGGCGCCGCGCTGGCCGCGCTGCGCCAGCGCCAGAGCCCGACGCCCCCGGCGGCCAGCAGCAGGGCGGCCGTCGCCATCCAGGTGGTCGGCCGGCGCCACCAGGCGCGCGCGGCCGGCTCGTCCAGCAGCGCGGCCAGGTCGCCGGGGGGCGCGGGGGGCGCCGCCGGAGGTGCGCCGGGGAGCGCCGGCGGGGGCGCCGCCGGGGACCTGGCGGCGGACGCCGCAGGCGGGGAAGCGGGGGGCGAGGCGAGGTCGTTGGTCATGGGTCGGTGCGCCGTGGGCTGGATGGGTCGTCGCCGGGGCCGGCCGGAGGGGTGGCGTCCGCTCGCTGCCAGCCGCCCCCGAGGGCCTTGTAGAGGCGCACGTGATCGGCGCTCAGCTCGGCCTGGGTGCTGGCCACGCCGTCCTGGGTGGTGAGCAGCGAGCGCTGCGTCTCCAGCACGGTCTGGAAGTCGACCAGCCCGCTCTTGAAGCGCTGCTTGGCCAGCAGGGCGGCCTGCTCGGCGGACGCCCTGGCGCCCTGCAGGTGGATCAGGCGCTGGCGGTTCCCGCGCAGCGAGACCAGGGAGTCCTCCACGTCCTGCAGGGCCGTCAGCACCACCAGCCGGTAGGCCAGCCGCGCCTGCTCGAGGGCCGCGTCCTGGGAGCGCACCCGGGCGCGGGCCGCGCCGCCGTCGAGGAGCGGCACCGACACGCTCCCGAGCAGCGCCCCCACCACCGCGGCGCCGCCGGTGAGCGCGCTGAGCGCCACCGCGCTCACCCCCAGCGAGCCGCCGAGCGTGAAGCTCGGGTAGCGCGCCGCCTCCGCCTGCGACAGGCGGGCCAGCGCGGCTCGCACCTCCTGCTCGGCCGTGCGCACGTCGGGGCGCTGGCGCAGCGTCTGGGCCGGGATGTCGAGGGCCAGGTCGGCGGGCGGCGCCGGCACGGGCACCTCGACCTCCAGCTCGGCCTGCCGGGCGTCCGGCGCCTGCCCCGTCAGCACCGCCAGGGCGTGTCGGGCCCGCGCCACGCTGGTCTCCAGGGCGGGGATCTGGGCCTGGGTCTGCTCGGCCGCGGTGCGCGCCTGCGCCAGCTCCAGCGAGGTGACCAGCCCGGCCTGCAGCCGCCAGTCGGTGATCTGCACCGTCTCCTGCTGGCTGGCGAGGTTGCTGCGCGCGATGGCCAGGCGCGCCTGGTAGCCGCGCAGCTGCACGTAGTCGACGGCCACCTCGGCCGCCACCGAGACCTGGGTGGCGGCCAGGCGCGCGGCGCTGGCCTGGGCGTCGGCCTCGCTGGCCTTGAGGGCGCTGCGCCGGCCGCCGAAGACGTCCGGCTCCCAGGTGGCGTCGAAGCCGGCCTGGAAGGTGTTGCCGGCCGGCGCGTCCCCCACCTTGCTGCGCCTCGCCGAGGCCGACACGCCCAGCGTCGGCGACAGGCCGGCGGCCTCGACGTCGCGCAGGGCCCGCGCCCGGCGCAGCGCGGCCTGGGCGCCGAGCACCGTGGGGTTGGCGTCGAGCGCCTCGGCGACCAGGGTGGTGAGCAGCGGGTCGTCGAAGCGCTCCCACCAGCTGGCCAGGGCCGTGGCGTGCCCCGGTCCGGCGCCCTGCGACCACTGCGCCGGCGGCTCCAGCTCCGGACGGGCCGACGGTCGGCCGGACGCCCCAGCGCACGCGCCCAGCGCGACGGCCAGCGCCAGGGTCAGGACGGCGCCCAGGGCCCGAGGCCCGGGGTGCCGGGGGCGAGCCCGGGGCGGCATGTCGGCCGGTCAGGTCAGGCGGCGGCCCTGGATGAGCTGGATCAGCACGACCACCACGGCGACCACCAGCAACACGTGGATGAAGCCACCCATGGTGGTCGAGGTCACCAGGCCGACGGCCCAGAGCACGAGCAGGATGATTCCGATGGTCCAGAGCATGGCGTCTCCCTTGAGGTTCGAGGCTCCAGGGAGCATCGGCCGTGCCGCGCGCTGCGAGGCCAGGACCCCCCTGGTTCCGGGGGCCTGCTGGCGCGGGGCCCCGGTCAGGGGCGTTCGCCCACCCGCCCGGACGTTCGCGAACGGGAGGCGGGTGGCCGCCGGCGACCGCCCTCGACAGGCTGGCGGCCGGGTGAAACCATGGGTGGCACCTGGCCGCAGCGCCACCTCGACTCCTCGAGCGCGACGGCGGCCAGGACGGGACAGGTGCCGACGGATGGACCCCAGCGACCAGCAGGCCCTCCGGCAGCTCCTCGACGACTACCTGCGGGCGTACGCCGCCCGCGACGACCGCCTCACCGCCTCCTTCAGCGAGGACTTCTCCGGCTTCACCGGCGGCGGCGAGGAGCTGGTGAAGGACCGCCAGGCGTGGGTGGCCATCACCCGCCAGGACTTCGCCCAGGTCCGGGATCCCCTCCGCCTCGAGGTCAAGGACGTCTCGCTCCAGTCGCTGGCGGAGACGGTGGCCGTCGCCACCGCCTTCTTCTCGATCCACCTGCCCATCCAGGACCACGTCCTGTCGCGCGAGACCGCCCGCCTGGTGCTGGTCTTCCGCCGGGAGGCGGCCGGCTGGAAGATCTCGCACAGCAGCATCTCCATCCCCTACCACCTGGTGCGCGAGGGCGAGGTCTACCCGCTGCAGGAGCTGACCACCCGCACCCAGGTGCTGGAGCAGCTGGTGGCCGAGCGGACCCAGCAGCTCTCCGAGGCCAACGCCGTGCTGGCGCGGGAGATCGCCGGGCACCAGCAGACCGAGGCCAAGCTCCGGGAGAGCGAGGCGCTCTACCGGTCCATCCTGGACGCCTCGCCCGACGACATCACCATCGCCGACCTCGAGGGCCGGGTCCTCCTGGTCTCCTCGGGGGCCGTGCCCATGTTCGGCGGCGAGTCCGCGGCGCAGGGCACGGGGCGCCGGGTCACCGACTTCCTGGTCCCCGAGGACCGGGCGCGCGCCATGTCCCGGGTGGCCCTCCTGCTCCAGGGCGTCGCCCCGGGCCCGAGCGAGTACCGTGGCCTGCGGCTCGACGGCACCACCTTCGACCTCGAGGTCAACAGCGCCCTCCTCCGCGACGCGGAGGGGCGGCCGTCCAAGCTCGTGGTGGTGGCCCGCGACGTCACCGCGCGCAAGCAGACCGAGGCCGCCCTGCAGCAGGCCGTCGCCCAGATCAAGACGCTGCACGGCCTGCTCCCCATCTGCATGCACTGCAAGAAGATCCGGGACGACCAGGGCCAGTGGAGCCCGGTGGAGGTCTTCGTCCGCGAGCGCACCGACGCCGAGTTCAGCCACGGCCTCTGCCCGCAGTGCCTGGCGGCCAAGTACCCGGACCTCACCCCGGGCGAGGGGGAGCCCTGAGGCGGGCGCGGCGCGGCGCCCCGTCTGCCGGGAGCGCCGGGGAGCGGCGGGTGCTACAGATCCACCCCATGAGCGCGAACCGGCCGGCCCCAGACGACGCGACGCCGCAGCGAGCCTCCCATGGAGGGTGATCCCTGCCGGATGTGCGGTGGAGACGGGCGCGTCGACAACGCCCTGGGCGGCACCTCGGCCAGGTGCCCCAGCTGCCACGGCTCGGGCCGGCGCGCCGAGCTGTACTCGGGCTTCCACGACGTCACCAAGACCAAGCCGTCGCACCACCTGGCGCCGGCCCAGGCCTCCAGCGGCCCGCAGGGGCCGGTCACCCCTGAGGCGGTGCAGCTCGCCGGCGAGGTGAGCGCCAGCACCACGCTCGCCGAGGACGCCAAGAAGCGGCTGCTGGCGGAGATCGTGAACCACGAGAGCACGCACGGGCGCTGCACCAAGACCTTCCTCAAGAAGGTCCGCAAGCTGGCCCGGCCGGCGGGGTAGCCCGCGGGCGCAGGGCCTGGCTGCCCCTTGCGTCCCGGGGGCGCTTGCCCGCATACTGCTCGGATGTTCAGCCCCGCCGCCGCACCGCCCCTCCCCCGCCACGCCGGCGCAGCCTGAGCCATGGTCGACCGCCCGGCCGTCCGGCTCGACCACCCCACCCTCGAGCACGCCATCCTGCAGCTCGAGGCCCGCCTGCAGGCCGTCGTCACCTACGGCGCCGGCGGCTGCCCGACCTGCCACGACGCCGAGCTGCGCGGCGGCATCGCCATCCTGAGGCGGCTGCTGGAGCCGGCGGCCGTGGCGGCGACCTCCGCGGTGGCGTCGAGGCTGCGCCGGCGGTGAGGCCACGCGGCCCTGGCGCGCCTCACGACCCGAACAGCCCGAGCTGGGCCGTCCCACCGAACCAGGGGCGGGCGTCCCAGCCCCGCGCCTCGGCGACGGAGCGGGCGATCGGCAGGAGCTGGCGCTCCAGGTAGTGCTGGTAGTCGAGCCGCGCGCCGGAGCGCGCCTCCACCGGCTCCGCGCCGGCGCGGGTCATGACGTAGGAGATCCGGCCGCGCTGGCCCTTCCAGCCGAGGAGCCGCGCCGCGCGCACCTGCGGGGACTCGGTGCCATAGTCCTCGGCCGGCCGCCGGAGCGACCGCCGGTACACCAGCTCGGCGTCGAGCGAGCCGCCCTGGAGGCGGGTCACCAGGTCCCGGCAGAAGCCGGCCACCTCCGCCTCGCCCGCGTCGGCGAAGGCCCGGGCCAGCAGCTCGACCTGGAACCGGCGCGCCAGCGGCGTGAAGTCGCTGCGCGCCGCCTCCATGCCCTTCACCTCCACCTCGGCCGCCCCGCCCGGGCCGAGCCGCAGCCCGGCGTAGCCCTTGGCGCGGCCGCGCCCCTCGCCGGTGTGGTCGTGCTTCAGCCGGGGGATGAAGAAGCGCCGGTAGGCCTTCTCGCAGCGGATCCTGAGGTGCGAGGGGACGTCGTGCTCCCGGCGGATCCGCCCGGTGAGGGCGGCGTTCAGTTCGTCCGCCGCGCGGGCGCCGAAGGCCGCCAGGTCGTCGAACCCCGCCTCGTCGCCCAGGCCCGAGAGCACGAAGACCGAGTCGGTGTCGCCGTAGAGCGTGCGCAGGCCCCGCTGCTCGAAGAAGTCGCGCGCCGCGGTGAGGAAGACCTTCCCGAACGAGGTGATGGCGCCGGCCAGCTCGGTGCGGGCGTAGCGGCAGCCGTCCGCGCCGAGCACGCCGTAGAAGGAGTTCTGCAGGATCTTGTAGACGTAGGCCGCCGTCTCGTCGCCCGCCGCGAGCGCCGCCTCGCGCTCCTCCGCGTAGCGCGTGATGATGGCCGGCAGGATCCCCGCGGCCCGCTCGAAGCGCGCGCCGTTGGGGGCCACGAGGTCGTCGGGGGCGGGCGCCCGCTGGTCGGCCCGGGCGTGCGCCAGCGGGTCGATGTTGAAGGTCCGGATGAGGGACGGGTACAGGCTGCGGAAGTCGAAGACCAGCACGTTGGGGAAGAAGCCCGGCAGCGCCTCGAGGACCGTGCCGCCCGCCGCCCCCGAGACGCGCCGCTCGGCGCGGGGCGGCGGCAGGACGCGGCGCGACCGCAGCTCGGCCGCGTAGATGCGCTCGAAGGCCGGGATGCTGGTCCAGGCGAGCTCGAGCGAGACCCCGGTCAGCGCCGCGCGCCTGGCGGTCAGCGCGTCGAGCCCGGTCCTGGCGAGGATGCGCAGCACCAGCTCCGAATCCCGCAGGCAGTAGGCGCAGAAGGTGATGGGCTCCTCGCGGCGGAGCCGGTCGAGCTCGTCCAGCTTGGCCAGGCCCCGCGCGGACACCGTCTTGCCCTCCCCGAGCACGGCGCGCGCCACCGCCTCGAGGGAGAGGTCGTCGAAGCGCTCCCCCGAGGCGCGCACCAGGCGCATGGCGTCGAGCACGGCGCGCCCGGACACCTGGAAGGCCGCCCGGCGCCCCTCGCGGTCCAGCAGCGACGCCTCCTCCGCGGTGCGCCCCACGTCGAACGGCAGGCCGTGGGCCGCGTAGCGCTTCGCCAGCACGCGCAGGTCGAAGTCGATGACGTTCCACCCGGTGATCACGTCCGGGTCGCGGGCCAGCAGGCGCCTCGCCAGCGCCGACAGCAGGGCCGCCTCGGTCGGGAAGGAGGCCACCTCGGGCACGCCCAGCGGCGGGCCCACGAACAGCACCTCCCCCGCCCCGCCGGCACCGGCCAGCGAGACCGCGACCACCGTGCCGGCGCGATCGGTCTCGATGTCGAGCGCCAGCCACGCCAGCGGGGTGGAGGCGCGGCAGGGCCCGAGGGTGGGCTCGACGAACACCGCGTCGACCCGCCGCCCCGGCGCGGCGCGGCCGCGGATGGCCACCGGGCCGTGCAGCCCGAGCGCCAGGAGCGCCTCGGCGGCCCGGGGCCGCTCCCGCACCAGCACCGGCAGGTGCGCCGCCGCCAGCGCCAGCTCCGCCCCGTCGAGCGCGGCGTGCCCCACCTCCAGCCGGGCCAGCGCGGCGCCCGGCAGGTCCGACCAGGGCTCGGGGTCGAGGGAGGCGCCGCCCAGGCACGCCAGCGCGGCCGGGCCGTGCTCCCAGGGCAGGTACAGCGCGGGCCGCGGCGCCGGCACCACCGCGGCGAAGCTGCGCCGGTCGTCGAGCCGCCCGGTCAGGAAGATGCGCCCGGCCGCGCCCGCGCCGCGTGGCCCGGCGGAGCGCGCCTGGCGCCCCTCCTCCCAGGCCGCCACGATGAAGCCCTGCACCTCCTCCATCCGCGGAGCTTACTCCGTGGGGGCGGGCCTGCCCGGCTCCTCAGCCCTGGAAGGCGCGCGTCAGCCTGGCGATGACGCCGGGCGTGGAGCGCACCCGTACGCTGCGGCCGGCCTCGTCGAAGGTCTCGGAGAGGACGCGGGCCGTCTCGTACACCTCGCCGATGCGCCCCTGGCTCGAGTAGGGGATCACCAGCTCGGCCTCGACCATCTGCGCCTCGAAGAAGTCGAGCACCGACTGCCGGAGCGCGGCCACGTCCTCCGGCACGTGGGCCGAGAGCTGGATGGCCCCTGGGAACCGCGCCGCCAGCGCCAGCCGCGCGGCCTGGTCGAGCCGATCGACCTTGTTGAGCAGCAGGAGGCTGGGCACCTCGGCCGCGCCGATGTCGCGCAGCACGGTCCGGGTGACCTCGAGCTGGGCCTGGCAGGTCGGGTCCGAGGCGTCCACGACGTACAGCAGGAGCGAGGCCTCCAGCGCCTCGTCGAGGGTCGAGCGGAAGGAGGCCACCAGGTCGTGCGGCAGCTGGCGGAGGAAGCCCACCGTGTCCGACACCAGCACCCGGGGGCGGGACTCCGGCTGCAGCGCCCGCACGGTGGTGTCGAGCGTGGCGAACAGGCGGTCCGCCACCAGCACCTCGCTGCCGGTGAGCGCCCGCATCAGCGACGACTTGCCCGCGTTGGTGTAGCCCACCAGGGCCACGCGCAGCTGGTCGCGCCGGGCGAAGCGGCGGTGGTCCTGCTCCCGCTGGACCGCGGCCAGCCCCTCGGCCAGCTCCGCCAGCCGGTCGCGGATCTTGCGCCGGTCGAGCTCCACCGCCGAGTCGCCCGACCCCCGCCCCTGCTGGCGCTCCGACCGGCCCGCCGACTCCCGCAGGCGGGGCGCCAGGTACTTGAGCCGGGCGATCTCGACCTGCATGCGCGCCTCGCGGCTGCGGGCGTGGCGGTGGAAGATGTCGACGATGACGCCGGTGCGATCGAGCACCAGCGCGCCGGTGGCCTTCTCCAGGTTGCGCAGCTGGCCCGGCGAGAGCTCGTGGTCCACCACCACCACCGTGGGCTTCTCCCCGGCCACGGCCAGCGGCTCGGCGCCGGCGGCCTCCTCCTCCTCCGGGCCGTCGGCCTCCTGGGGGCGCCGCCAGCCTCGGCGGCCCCTTCCTCCTCGGCCCCCGCCTCCCAGCGCTCCCTGGCCTTCGAGGTGCGGTCGGCGGCCCCCGAGGCGATGACGCCCGGGCCCCCGGTGAGCCGGGCCAGCTCCTTCAGCTTCCCGCTGCCCAGCACCGTGCCTGCGCCGGTGGTGGTGCGCCGCTGGCTGAGCGTGGCCACCGTCTCGTAGCCCAGCGTGTTCACCAGCCTGCGCAGCTCGGCCAGGTGGGTGGCGTGCTCCAGATCCGACGCGTCGGGGAGCTGGACGCCGACGAGGACCGCCCTGGGCCGATCGGCGAGGTTGTTCGACATGGGGGGTGCTCGTAGCAGATCCGGCGGGTCGGCGCGCGGGCGGGCAGCTTCAAGGCCGCCGAGGCCCGCTACACCGCCAGCGACCAGGTGAACAGGAAGGACCTGAAGCGCTGGCTGGCCAAGGCCCGGGACATCCAGTGGGACCACCAGCACATGGTCCGGCGGAAGGGGAAGCTGGAGCGGCTCAGGTGGGATCCGGCGCTCGCTGCCCTCTCGGTCCCCCGTAAGGTCTCCGCGGCTCGCTGACCCGCCCAGGGTCGACAGGCCAGCCCAGGCCGAGCGGTTCAGCGCGGCAGGACCGGACGGTGGCGGGATTCGAGGTGCCCTGGGCACGCTCCGTGTCACAATGGTGTCTCCCGGGCGCCTACGACATCAGACCCCGCATCGGCCGAAGCGAGGTCTGTGGTCCCTTGGGCCCCGAAGGGCTGCCGTGCCCCACGCCGTCCAGCAGCGCCGCCTGCGTCCGGCGCCTTTCGAATCGCATCGCTCCTGCCGCGAGGCCATGGTGCCGAACCACTCGAAGCGCAGCCTCACCTTCCTCGGCATGCTGCTCTGCGCGAGCTGTGGCTCGGGATCCACGGCGCGACCGGAGGCCACCGGGGTCCAGCTGTCGCCCGCGCGGGTCTCTCTCCAGCCCGGGGCGTCTCTGCGCTTCCAGGCCACCGTGCTGGGACCTGCGGGGATCTCGCAGGCGGTCGCGTGGACCCTGCTCCCCGCGCCCGGGGGCCTCCCGGCGGCCGGGTGGATCGATCCCGACGGCACCTATCATGCGCCCCTGGTGGTCGCCTCCGTCACCGAGACGGTGCGGGTCACCAGCGTGGCCACCCCAGCGGTCACCGCCACGGCCGAGGTCGTGCTGCCGGCCCGGACTGTCATCGTGAGCCCCTGGTCCGCGCAGGTCGAGGTCGGCGGCTCGGTCCAGTTCACGGCGGCCGTCGCCGGGCTGGTCGACACCAGCGTCACCTGGGAGACCGATGCGCCCGGCAGCCCCATCAGCGCGGGCGGGCTGTTCACGGCGGGCCCGGAACACGCCCAGCACAGCTGGACCATCTGGGCGCTCAACGCCGTGGGGGAGGCGGGCGCCGGCCTCCTCACCGTGGGCAGGAACCCCCCGATCCTCACCCATACCTCTGGCCCGGCCGCGCCTGGCGACGTGATCACGCTCCACGGGCAGGAGCTCGACACCTGGCAGGAGATGGTGGTGGCCTTCACCGATGCCCTGGGAGGTGAGGTCCTGACCGGGGGCATCCCAGCCGAGGATGGCCGCTCCATCACGACGCGCGTGCCAGTGGGAGCGGCCAGCGGCCCGGTGCGAGTCGAGGCTCCCGTCGCCTCGAGTCCGACCCACTTCGAGAGGGCTCCGGCCCTCCGCCTGCGCCTCCAGGAGCAGGTCCTGGCTCCCGGCCAGTCCACCACGGTGCAGCTCGCCCTCCTCGGAGCGGCCGGGGTGCCGACCACCGTGGTGGCGGAGCTGGGCTCCATGGCCGGGATGACCTACCAGGCCCCCACCTCCGTGGCTGGCCCCGTGTTCGACACCATCCGGGCCTGCCTCACGGGCACCAGCCGCTGCACCTCCGCCACGGTGGAGATCAGGCCCGTGGTCGCCGGCCCCGCACCCCTGGTGGTTGCCAGCGGCGGGTCGATCCAGCTCGAGCTCCGCGGCGCAGGTGGCCCGGTCGGCGCGACCTTCGGCCTCCGCAGCGGCCCCGGGTTCGTCAGTCCCGGGGGGCTCTACCAGCCTGGCGCCGAACCGTTTCAGGAGGGTCCAGCGCTCCTCCAGGCCACCTGGGCCGGCGGCACCGAGACGCTGGAGGTGGGCGTCCTTGGAGTCGGTCCAGGGCTCGTCTCCCGGCTCTCCGATCCAGTCGACCACCGGCCTGCGCTCCCAGCGGGCACGCCGCTCGGCGGCAGCTGGGCGGACGCCGTGGCGGTCGCTGGGCACCTGGCCTACGTCGCCGCAGGGCCACCGGAGGTCACGGTCTGCGAGCCGATCGACTGCCCGATCGTCCGCCCGGATGGCTCGCCGGAGACCTGGTGGATCGACGTGTACGACCTGTCGGACCCGCTCCGACCTCGCTGGCTCGGCGCGAGCGAGTCGGCGACCCACCCGCAGCAGCTCTTCGTCGCCGGTGGGCTCCTCCTGGCCTGGTCTTCGAAGGACACCACCGCGAGGGCCTGGTCCGACAGCCACGGGTTCCTCGCGGTCGGTCCGCCGACGCTGGCGGTCTATGATCTCACGGGTGGTCTCCCCGCGCTGCGAGCCCGCTGGGTCGCGCCGACCTACACGGCAGGACCACCGCTGGCGGATGGCGCCTCGCTGCTGCGCTTCCAGTACCCACCGATCCCGTACGGCCAGAGCCGGCCGGAGACCGTGCAGATCTCCGCCTCCGACCTGGCCGGTGACCCCGCGGTGGAGACCTGGAGCAGGACCGCCACCTTCTCGCCAGGCTGCCGACCCATGGGGGCCCCCACGGCTCGAGGAAGTCGGCTCTACGCGCAGGCCGAGTGCGGCAATGGGTACCCCCCCTTCACGTACGAACTCTTCGCCTGGGACCTCGCCAGCGAGCCCCCCGCGCTCCTCGGCCGGACCCCGCTCCCGCCCTGGTGGGGCGCCGGACTCCTCAGCCTCCTGGAGCAGGACCTCCTGGTGACGTGGAGCTCCTACCTGCGGATCTACGGCCTCGGGTCGGGGCTCCCCACGCTCAGGGCCGAACGGCCCTTCGGTTCGCTCACGCCACCGATCCCCGGCCCGCAGGGGCGCTGGCTCTTCTCCGGCGGCTTTCCGCCATTCGAAGGGGACCACGGGCAGGTGTTCACCGGGAATCCTGGACTCGACGTTCTTCAGGTTGACCTGACCGACCCGGCCGCGCCAAAGGCGGTCGCCTCGACCTTCGGCACGAGCCTTCCCCGGTCGGGCGCCGCGCTGGCCGGGAGCGTGGCGCTGATCGCGGAGGGGCTGGCGGGCGTGGGCATCTACGACCTCTCCTCGGCCGGAGGGCCGGTCCGAAACTCCGTCTTTGGTCAGGATAGCTCGCTCTGCGGCCTGCACGTCTCCTCGGCCGTCGTCGCCTCCGGCTACCTCTGGACCAGCGGCGACGGATTTTTCTCGCAGATCTCGGCCTGTGAGGGGCCGTTCCCTTTCCTCGCCGCCCACGATTTGGGTGCCCCAGGCCGCCCGGTGCGGCCCCTGGCGTGGCGGCGGGTCGAGTGGTTCGTGCCGCACACCGGGGTCATCGCCGCCTGGCCCGGCGGTCTCCTGTATGCCTACGGGGCCTCGCTCGAGATCATCTCGCTGGCCGATCCCGCGCAACCGGACCTGCTGGGGGCGCTCGATCTGGACCTCCACGCCCTCGCCGCCGAGGGCGCGCTCGCCTGGGGTGGAACCGCCGACGGGCGCCTCGTGGCCATCGACCTCACCGATCCCAGGCTGCCGACCGTGGTCGGAGAGGTGGACCTCGGCCTCCCGGTGGCAGCCGTGGAGCTGCTCGGAGGAGGCCGACTCGCGGTCGCGCTGGCCTGGGGAGGTGACGGAGACCTCGTCCTCGTGGACGGCTCGACGCCGACCGCTCCCTTCGTCCTCGCCCGGGCGGGGATCGGAGAGGCGGTCTACGCCTTGGACACCCACGGGACACTCGCCGCGCTCACCACCGACACCAGCCTGCTGGTGCTCAACCTGGTCGACCAGGCACGCCCTGCGCTGCTCGGCAGCGTGACACTCCCCTCGCCGGTACCCTTCGCGGAGGTATACGAACCCGGCCGCGGTCGGGCCGTCGCGTTCCACCAGGGCCTCGCATGGGTCGGGACCTGGGCTGGGCGTGGCCTGGTTCGCGGGTACGACCTCGACGTGCCTGGGTGGCCCCGCCTGGTCTCCACCATTCAGGCCGAGGAGGCCTCCCATGTCGGTGCGCTGACGCCCTTGGGCGGCTCGCTCCTCGTGAGCGGTGGCGGCACGGTCGAGGTCGACGTCTCCCGGCCTGGCAACGTGGTGAGGAGCCTGGCATCGCCGCGGGACTTGCAGCGCTGAACGGCTCGCGCCCAGCGAGGCGAGCGCGCCGAACCAGTACCCGGCGGATGGTGAGGAGGGTCTGAGCGGGGCGGCCCGGCGCCGCGCCCGACCATCCGCCTAGGGCCGCTCCGCGAGGTGGAAGCGCTCGACCCGGCCTCGCCGCGCCAGCGCCGCCGCCACCTCCGGCCTGGCCAGGAGGGCCCGCTTGGCGGCGCGCCAGCTGGCCGTCGTCGGCGTCGCGGGCTGCTCGTCGAGGGCCTGCGCATAGAGCAGGGCGCCGGATCGCTCGGAAGGGGTCTCCAGCCGCTCCAGGTAGACCGCGGCGGCCGCGTCGAGCGCTCCGAGGACGACCAGCGCGCGCTGCCAGGTCGACAGGGCGTCGACGCGGTGCGCCTCCAGGTAGTCCTTGGCCGAGGCCACCGTGGCGGCGTCACCGAGCTGATGGGCGGCGATGAGGCGGACCATCTCGAGCTGCATCCGCCCGTAGGGGCTGAGGCCCCCGATGCCCCGGATGGCCCGCAGGGCTTCCGTGGGCTGGCCGAGCCTGCAGCGAAGGAAGGCGTGGTTGATGGCGACGCCCACGTCTGGCTGGCCTCCCGGTCCAGGCGCCGCGGCCAGGCCAAGCGCCAGGCCGGCCTCCTCGGGGCGCCCGAGCGCCTCCAGGGTGGTGCCGCGAGCGTTCTGGAGCCAGGCCGCCTGCTCGCCGGCGTCGGTGTAGTGCCCGCGCGGCACGCCCATGAGGGCGAGCGCCCGGTCCGCCTCCTCGAGCGCCTCCCGCTGGCGGCCGGCGTCCGCCAGCCCATCGACCAGCGCCACGACGGGCCGCAGCGAGCGCGGCTCGCGCTCCACCGCGGCCCTCAGGCGGCCCAGGTTGCGGGCCTTGGCCGCCTCGACGTCCAGGCGCGCCGGCGCCCTCGCCACCAGCGCCTCGCAGGCCGCGTCCACCCTGAGCGCGGCCAGCTCGTAGGGGTCGAGGACCCGGCCCACCACCTCCTCGGCGCGGTCGAGCCGGCCCTGAGCGCAGAGCGCCACCACCAGGTCGGCCCACTGGCTCCCGTCGTCGTCCTCGGGCACCCAGCCCGCGTCGAAGAGCGCCTCCAGGAGCCGCGACCGGGCGCCGGTGTCCGGGAGGCGGGAGGCCGCGCGGAGCAGGCGGCGGACGCCGGACTCCTGGACCTCGTCCAGCGAGGACCGGTGGGTGCCGGCGAAGGTGGTGAGCGCCTCCACCGCCTCCGCCGCTCGAGGCGCCCCTGGCCCGGCGGTGAAGCCGAGGAGCCCGCAGCCTCGCGGGTCTCCGAGCCGGCACGCCTTGAAGCTGAGGTCAGCGGCGCGTGCCTGGTCCTCCGGGACCCCCTCGCCGCGCAGGTGCACCAGCGCCACCAGGAAGCAGGCGGCCGGCCCATCCTGGTCGCAGGCCACCTCGACGGGGCCCCACTCCGCCGCCGCCGCGGGGGCGGCGCCGGCACCGGCCACCAGCAGCTGCGCCACCTGGTAGCAGGAGGGTGCGAAGCCCTGCGCGCAGCCCTGGAGCTGGAGCGCGCGCGCCCGCCCGGCGTCCTCCCGCGCGGCGCCACCCACCTCGTGCTGGAGGCCGAGCTCGAAGCACCCCTGGGGCGTGCCGAGGCGGCAGGCCTTCTCGTAGAGGACGAGGGCCCGGGCCTTGTTCACCGGGAGGCCGGCCCCGCGCATCAGGTTGTTGCCCAGGTTGGAGCAGGCCCGGCCGTTGTCGAGCTGGCAGCCCCGCGCGTAGAGCGCGTTGGCCATCGCCCAGTCCTGCGGGACGGCCTGCCCGCTCTCGTGGGCGTAGCCGAGGTTGTTGTACCCGAGGCCGGAGCCGAGCTCGACGGCGCGCCGGTAGAGCAGGAGGGCCCGGGCCTGGTCCTTGGGAACCCCCTCGCCGTGGTCGAGCTGGTGGGCCAGGCCGGCGCAGGCGTCGCCGTGGCCGAGCGCGCAGGCGCGCTCCTGGTGGCCGGCGGCTCGCCCCGCATCCCTGGGCACGCCCTTGCCGTGCAGGTGTGCGATCGCCAGGTTGTTGCAGCCCTCGGCCGAGTCCAGCCGGCAGGCCTCCTCGTAGCGCTCGTTGGCGGCCGCGAGATCCACCGCCCTGCCACGGCCCAGCTCCGCCGCGGCCCCCAGGCGGCTGCAGGCGTCGCCGTCCCTCATCTGGCAGGCCTTGGCGTAGAGCGCGTTCGCCAGGTCCCAGTCCTGCGGCACGCCCACCCCCCTCGCGTGGAGGCTGCCCTGGTTGCGGCAGGCAAAGGCCGTGCCCAGCTCGCAGCCGCGACGATGGAGCTCGAGCACCCGGGTCGGGTCCCTGGGTAGGCCCTCGCCCCGCTCCAGGTGGACGCCCAGGTTGGAGCAGCCCGATCCCTCCCCCAGGTCGCAGGCCCGCTCGAAGAGGCGGACCGCCCTTCCGAGGTCCTTGGTCACGCCGCGACCGCTCGAGTAGCTGAGCCCCAGCTCGCTGCACCCGGCGCCGTCCTCCCGCTGGCAGGCCCGCTCCAGGAGCTCGTTGCCGCGGGCCGTGTCGAGCGGCGCGCCGGTCCCCTTCACGAGGCGTTGCCCGAGGCTGCTGCAGGAGGCGGCGTGGTCCAGCCGGCAGCCGCGCTCGAAGTGGGCCAGGGCCTTCGACGCGCCGTCGGGGGCCTGCTCCTCGACGAGGCCGAGGTTGCGGCAACACCAGCCCTCCCCTGCGCTGCAGGCCTGCTGGTAGAGCTCCCTGGCCTTGGCCGGGTCGGCGGCACCTCCAGCGGCCGTCTCGAGCGCGTAGGCGAAGCTACCGCAGGAGCTCGCGTTGCCCAGGCGGCAGCCGCGCTCGAACAGCGCCCGGACCCGGCCCGGCTCGACGGGTCGGCCGCGTCCACTGGCGCCGGCGCGGCCCGCCTCCAGGCAGCCGAGGGCGTACCCCAGCTCGCAGGCGCGCTCGAAGCGGCTGAACGCCTTGTCAGGGTCGAGCTCGACGCCGCGGCCGCGCCGCAGGGCGTCGCCCAGGTTGGCGCAGCCCATCCAGGAGCCGAGATCGCAGGCGCGCTCGAAGTGGCCCATGGCGGCGGCCGGATCGGCCGGGGGCACCAGGCCGCGCTGCACCGCCACCCCCAGGTTGTTGCAGGCCGCGCCGCTCCCGGCCCGGCAGCCCCGCTCGTGGAAGGTCAGGGCGGTGGCCGCGCGCCCGGCCCGGTCGGGCCCCTGCTCCAGGAGGAGGCCGAGCTCGGTGCAGGCGGTGCCGGCGCCGAGTTCGCAGCCCTTGCCCCAGGCGTCGATCGCCTCCGACCGCTCCGCCTCGGTCGGCTCTCCCTGGTACAGCGCGCCACCCAGGGCCGTGCAGGCCGGGCCGTCGCCAGCCTGGCAGCCCTCGCGGAAGAGCCTCAGCGCGGTGGCCAGCGCACGGGCCACCGCGGCCTCGTCGCGCAGCGCCGCGCCGAGCAGGAGGCAGGCCTGGCCCGAGCCGAGCGTGCACCCGCGCTCGAAGAGGTGCGCCGCCCTGGCCGGGTCCGCAGGGGTGCCCGTGCCGTCGCGCAGGTTCATGCCGAGGTCGGCGCAGGCGGCGCCGCTCCCGAGCTCGCAGCCCTCCTCGTAAAACCGGTTGGAGCTGGCCTCGTCCCTGGCCACGCCCCGACCGATCTCGAGGCTGTGCCCGAGCCAGGCGCAGGCGTCGCCGCTCCCCGCCGCGCAGCCCTGGTGGAGGTAGGCGTTGGCGCTGGCCCTCGCCTCCTCGCTCGTCGGGTCCTGGTGCGCGACGGCCGCCAGCGCCAGGCAGGCCTGGCCGGCGCCGAGGCGGCACGCCTCCCCCAGCAGCCGCCCGGCCAGCGCCGAATCCTGCGGCACGCCGTCGCCCCTGGCGTGCTGCCAGCCGAGCCGCTCGCACGCCGTGGCGCTGGCGCAGGGCAAGGGGCTGGGCTCGGCCGGCGACGCCGCGGGCGCGGCGGCCACCGGTGACGCGGACCCACCGGAGGCGGCGGCGCCACCCGCGCCGAGGAGGAGCGCCGCCAGGCCCAGGCAGGGCACGCGCCGGAGGAGGTAGGACAGGGCGTGCGCCTGCATGGACGCGGATGATTGCACTCCTGGTCCGCGCACGCCAACGCCATGGCCGCGGGACGGGGGAGGGAGCGCTCACGACCTCTTCGCGGCGAAGGCCCCGGCGGTCTCGATGAAGAGCCTCAACGGCCCGGAGCGCTGCGACCGGTGCTCCACCAGGCCCATCGCCAGCCCGCCGTGGTTGGCGAGGTACGAGGGGGCCGCCACCACCACGAAGCGGAAGGCGCCGGTCAGGCGCACCTGCACCGCCAGCGACCCGGGGGCCGAGGAGACCTGCGCGCAGGGTCGCGCCTACACCTGGCGCGGATGATCGTGGTTGAGACGGCCCGCGCTGGCCCGCGCGCCTGCCGTGGCTCTCAGGGCGCCGCGGGCGGCGCCTCGTGGCAACCCTGGCCCCACGTTGGCTGGCGCGGGCGTTGCACGACCTGGCGTCGGCCCGGTGGTGGTGACGAGAGGCGGTGCACACATGCTCGCAGGTCGCGCAGGGTTCCAGCTGGTGCTGGCCGGAGTCCTCCTCGCCGGCGCGAGCGGCTGCACCGGTGGCGAGGCGCGCACCCGCCCGCCGGTCGCCTACCCGAACGCCCCGGAGGTCCTCACCACGCGCCAGCGGATCGTCCTGCCCGACGCCAGCCCCTGGGGCGCGCCGACCATCTTCCCCCACGAGCTCTCCAGGTACGAGGCGGCAGGCTACGGCACCTGGCGCCTCGCCGCGGGGTACGACGCCGGGCGCCGGCTGGACCTGATGCCGCCCGGCTACACCGGCGCCCAGGTCAGCGGGGCCGCTCGCCTGGCCAGCCTCTTCGCCTTCTCCGACATCCACGTCGGCGACGAGGAGTCGCCGGCGCAGGCCGTCAACTTCGGCTGGCAGGGTGGCAGCTCCTCGGCCTACTCCGGGGTCATGCTCTACACGACGCAGGTGCTCGACGCGGCGGTCCAGACGGTCAACGCCATCCACCGCGAGCGGCCCATCGACTTCGGCCTGAGCCTCGGCGACGTCACCAACAACAACCAGCACGACGAGCTCCGCTGGTACCTCGACGTGATGGACGGCCGGGTGGTGCGCCCCGACTCGGGCGACGAGGACGACCCCATCCCCGGCCCGGGCAACGACCACCAGGACCCCTTCCAGGCCGCCGGGCTCGACCCGGCCATCGCCTGGTACCAGGTCCGCGGCAACCATGACGACCTGTGGATGGGGACGGCCCCGGTCACCGACCGGATCCGGGCGGCCTACACCGGCGACCTGATCCTCGAGCTCGGTGACGTCTTCACCGCACCGGAGGGGATCGAGAGCCACGGCTTCTACATGGGGGCCCTCGACGGTCGGACCCCCTTCGGCGACGTCTTCGGCGCCGGCCCGGTCGACACCTTCCCGAGCCCGCCACGGGTCCCGGCGGCCGACCCCGACCGGCGCCCGCTGAGCCGGCCGGAGTACCTGGAGGAGTTCCTCGGCTCCACGTCGCGCCCGGCCGGCCACGGCTTCACGGCCGACGCGGTCGCCGCCGACTCCGCCAGCTACACCTTCGAGCCCATGGCCACCCTGCCGCTCAAGGTGATCGTGCTCGACGACACCCAGCCGGCCGACGACTTCGCCCTCCACGGCCAGGGGTACCTCGGCGCCGACCGCCTCGCCTGGCTGCTGGCCGAGCTCGAAGCGGGCCAGGCCGAGGGGAAGCTCATGATCATCGCGGCCCATGTCCCGCTCACCTACGTCAACTGGCGGCGGGCGGCGCCCCTCCTCACCGCCGCCGAGATCGCCGCCAGGCTCAACGCGTACCCGAACCTGGTGGCCTGGCTCTCCGGCCACGTCCACCGCAGCAACGTCACGGCTCGGCCGTCGCTCGATCCGGCCCGCCCGGCCTCGGCGGGCCACGGCTTCTGGGAGATCTGGAACCCGTCGCTGCGTGACTTCCCGCAGCAGTTCCGCCTGATCGAGCTGGTCCGCAACTCCGACGCGACCCTCTCCATCTTCCTGACCAACGTCGATCCGGCGGTGGCCGAGGGCTCGCTGGCCGCCACCTCGCGGCGGTACGCGGTGGCCAGCCACCAGCTCTTCCGGGCCACCGTCGAGCCCGGGACCGGCGGGGCCTACAACGCCGAGCTCCTGAAGCCGCTCGGCCCCGCGCTGCGGGAGGCGCTGCAGGGGCTCGGGACGCCGCTGCCGCGTTGAGCTGGACCGTGGGGCCGAAGCGGCCATCTGGAGCGCCAGCGCCGCCGGGATGCGCAGGCCGGGTCTCGCGTCGCCGGGTGGCGGTGCGATGGGGGTGTCATGGTGTTCGCTCAGTCCCTGTGGCGGCGCGGGCCCGCCACCGGAGGCGTGATCACACCGTCACGACGACGTTCCCCCGCTTGTGCCCCGCGTCGACGTGGCGGTGCGCCTCGACCATCTCCTCGAACCGGTAGCGGCGATCGATGACCGGCCTGTACTGCCCGGCCTCGGCGAGGGTCGCCAGGAGGCGCAGGTCCTCCACGCCCCAGCTCACCACGCCCCCGATGACCTTCTTCGTCGTCGTGAGCGACACCCAGGGCGCCCGCAGCATCTCGGGGAGCGAGCCGAGGACCACGAGCAAGCGCCCCCCCTCGGCGAGCGAGCCTTCGCAGCGGGAGAAGGGCGCCGTGCCGGCCGTGTCGACGATGACGTCGTAGCGCGCGCCGCTCCGGGTGAAGTCCTCATTCGTGTAGTCGATCACCTGCTCGGCCCCGATGGAGCGCACCAGCTCGAGGTTGGCCGTGCTGCACACGCCGGTCACGCGCGCCCCGAGGTGCCGGGCGAGCTGGACCGCGGCGGTCCCCACCCCGCCCGAGGCGCCGACGACCAGCACCTGCTCTCCGCGCTGGAGCTTCGCCCTCCTGAAGAAGCTCAGCGCGGTCGTCCCGCCGAAGGACAGGGCCGCCGCCTCCTCGTGGCCGAGGCTGGCGGGCTTGAGCGCCACGGCCTCGTCCTTCCGGCCGTGCCCCTCCTCCGGCAGGCACCGGTACTCGGCGTGGCAGCCCATGCGCGTCCCGGTGAAGCCGAAGACCTCGTCGCCCACCTGGAACCGTGTGACCGCCTTCCCGGTCGCCTCGATCTGGCCGGAGAGCTCCGTCCCGAGGATCGGCTGGCGCGGCCCGGAGAAGCCGAGCGCCAGCCGGGAGAGGAGCCCGAAGCCTCTCGGGACGTCGAGGCTGCGGACCCTCCAGTCGCCGGCGGTGACGGTCGTCGCATGGACCCGGACGAGGACCTCGTGGTCCCCGGGCACCGGCTTCGGAACCTCCTTCAGCGTGAGGACCTCGGGCGGTCCGAACCGGTCGTACGTGTAGGCCTTCAGGAGTCCTCCCGCGTCACGGTCAGCCCGGCGCCCCCATCGGTCCTCGTCTGTAATGCGACCGCGCCGCGGATGACCTCCCACACCGAGTCTGCCCCTTCCGGGCCCTTCCGGCCCCGGGCCGTCCGCCCCCCACCGTCGGCGGGCGTGCAAGCGAGGTGAGGGTCATCGGCTGGCGATGGCCCCCGGATCCGACCTTCGCCCCGTGGACTGGCTGCCGAACCTGATCGCGGCGGGTGCCACCCAGCTGTCCGAGGCGTGCTGCTGCTGCGCTGGCGATGATGGGCCCCTGAGGGCGCCCGCGTCGTCGGGGAGGCCGGTGGCTTGAAACGGCGCAGCCACCTGGCTAGGAGCCGAACGCATGGGACTCCTGACCTTCGCGCTCAACGTGACGCTGGATGGCTGCTGCGACCACCGCGAGGGGGTCGCCGACGACGAGATGCACCGCTACTGGACCCGGGCCATGGACTCGGCGGGCGCCATGCTCTTCGGGCGCACCACCTACGAGCTGATGGAGTCCGCCTGGCCCCAGGTGGCGAAGGATCCGAAGGCGGCGCCGTCGGACCGGGCCTGGGCCAGGAAGCTCGAGGCCAAGCCCAAGTACGTGGTCTCGACGACCCGCCGCGACTTCCCGTGGAGCAACACGCACCACGTCCGAGGGGACCTGGCCCGGGCCGTGAGGGCGCTCAAGAAGGCCACGCCGCGCGGGGTGATGGTGGGGAGCCCCATGCTCTCCGCCGAGCTCCTGCGCCTGGGCCTGGTGGACGAATACCGCCTCCTGATCCACCCCGTGGTGGCCGGGCACGGACCGTACCTGTTCGCCGGCCTGCAGGCCTCCTTGCGCCTGGAGCTGGTGGCCTCGAAGCGGCTCAAGTCGGGCATCGTGGCGCTGCACTACCGGCGGCGGTAGGGGGCGGGGCGGACCGAGCCGGTCACCCGCCGCCACACTCCGGTCGCGGTACACGGCCCGCAGGTGCGGAGCCCTTGCCGCCCTACCGGCCATGAACGGGCCAGGGCCAACGATTCCAATTTGATCTCGGCTTCGCTGTTGGCTCCGACGCCCGTGCACTCATAGTCTGGACCGGTTCAACTGGGCCGTGCTTTAGTCTGCCCATGGCATCCGGCCCTGACGACAAGAGCGTCGAAGCGCTCACGGACGATTTTCGCGCATGGGGAGTCTCGGATCCGGAGACCTGGGCTCGCTCGCAGGCCGAGGAAGGCATCGACCAGTATGGGCGCCTCGTCTTCCTTCGAGGCGCATGGCAGGCCGTCCTGAAGGATGGCGACACCAGCTGGATCGATCCCCTCGTCGCGCGAAGCGAGGCCCGGCCCACGGAGCCTGGGGCAGGCGCCGGCCAGGCGCTGAGGCGCCTCCTGGCCGCAGGAGCCTCCCGCAGCGACCTCGCCGAACTCGTGCGCGTGATGCAGTGGGAGACGATGGCTGGCCTGGCCTACCAGCTCTCCGACCCGGGCGTCGTCACCTACCCCTCGAGCGACGCCCCCCGCGTCGAGTGGGCGCTGGTTCGAATCGACGCCGACGGGCAGCCGATCTCCGAGATCGGCTCGCTCCACGAGAGCGTCCTCGAGACCGATCCGACGGGACGGGAGATGCGCCCGGCCTCGCCCATTGCGGGCCGGTAGGGCTGCCTCTCTGCAAAGGCGCTGCAAAAGAACAGGGGCCCGTGAGGACCCCTGTTCTTTCAACCGTTTATGAGTCGGGGAGACAGGATTGGAAAGAGAAGTATGGCGCTTAGCTAACTACGCGACGGCACACAGACTTTCCCGGTTTCCGTTGTCGCGTCGAGGGCTTCGTTCGGTCCAGGGAGTGCAGTGGCGTCCGGCTCGGTGACGCCGAGGGCCTCCGAGTTTTGGCAGCAGTTTGGCAGGTAGTTTCTGCCAGCCCAGGTCGCTCTACGCCTCGCTCCTCCACAGAACCACGCGTCGGAAGCGCTCGTATACCCAGACACGGCGAAAGACTCTTGGGTGGACTTCCAGGAGCGGGCGCCAGACGTGACGCACGAGACCCTCGATTGGCTCTGCCGCGATGCTCGCCGTCCTCGGGTTCGCGTCCTCGAAGTCGTAGTAGAGGAGCAACTCGAATGGCGCGCCATCGACCTCGTAGGACTTCCCAAGCTTCTGCTCCAGCATCGTCCGTTCAGGAAGCCGGACTCGGGTGATGTCCAGAGGAACCTGGGCGGGAGCCACCCGCATGGCAGTGATCCTCTGTTCAACAAAAGCGCTGTCGAGGATCCTGCCAAGCTCAAAGTACGTGGTCACGCCATCGAGGCCGCACATGATGTCGGGCTTCGGTTCGTCTGGGCTCTGCACGGAATCGGGAGCGACTCCCAGCCCTCCGGCCACACTGAATTCGAGGAATACCTCTCGCTCGTGTGCCTTCTTGCTCTCGCTGGTCATGTCCCGCCTGACAGATAGCTACCCACTCGCTCGCTCGTGCCTCTGAATGTCACAGCCGACTATGACGCCGCACCTCCACTAGCCTGCGTCGGGTCTTGAGCGTCGGAACAGGTTCGAGACCATTCGCCAAGCTCGGGTAACCCTGGTCGGTGCCACGGCTGTGGGTACAAGGGGAGTGAGCGTCAGCTCTGCGCTGACGCGGTTGCCCCCCTCCTCGGCGGCAGGCAGCCCGTCCATGGTTGGGCCCCTGACTTCTATCCGGCTGGGGACCAGGGTCACCCCGTCCCCCATGGCAAAGCTCATCTGATCCTCTGGCATCACTTCGTAGTGTCCTGCAGCAGCGCGGCGTAGTGACTTGATGCGCGAACTCCAACGAATGTGCGGGTAGAGTTCGTTTGGTGGCGCGAGACTCTCCACGGCCCCCTGCAGCACACCGTGAAACGACCTGGTCAACGGAAGCGCCTCGAATGGGCGTTCAAATGGCTGGGCCACAAGCACAAGACGGCTTGCCTCCGGCGTGCCCGACAACTCGAGTATCGCCTCCCGCAAGTAGCGAGCGGTGTCGACAACCGCCCTCCCAGCGACGACATAGACTTCCGAGAAGCCCTTGTAGCTGTGTTCGTAGGCGTCGCTCGCCTCCTTGGCGTCCTGGTAGGTCACGTCGTCACCCTTGAAGAGAACGCGCCTCCGGATTTCGGCATCCAGGGACTTCTTTGGAATGGCCCATTCTTTGGCCAGCCCCTCCTCGTCTACGGCCATCTCCAGTTTCAACCGCCTGCGGACAACGGGAGTGAGCGCCTCCATCCCCACGAACAGGTGCGAGAGCGCCATCGACTTCTGCTCTGGCCGCCAGGCGCGAAGCGCCAAGTCATAGTGAACTGCTGCCCGGCTAAGTCGTGCCAGGTCTGGGTTGTGCCCAAACGTCTGCAGGAACGCCATCGTTGCGTCCAGGTCGAGCCACCTTCCTGGCACAGGAAGGCCCGTCGGCGCCGGTAGGAAGCGCTGCACAAACTCGTGCTCCATCCGACCCGGGGTCACGTCGAGTGCGAGTTCGATCTCCAGGTCACCGACGCTGGCATTCGCCGCGACGGAAAGCAGCGACTTCAAGAACATCGCCGCATTCGGAAACGCGCCCATCGCCTTCTGGGCCGTCGCTGCGGGACCACTGACCTCGACGAAGATTCCCCTAGGCACTGCCGCGTCGAACCCCTCGTCGACAAAGTGGGTCCGGACGACACACGTCACCGGCCCTTCAACTGTAGGAATCCCTGCGACAACGATCTGCTCACCAGGCCTGATGCGCGCGAAGGTTGTTCCGCGCATCACGACCACGAACTTGGGCTTCGTGGCCTCGCTCTCCGCGGTGTCCGTGAGCGCCATTCGATCCGCCTTGCCTTGCTCCGCCAAGAAGACTCTGGAGGTCTTCGTCCCTGACGTGGCCTCGGCCTACGAGTAAATGCCGAAGTCGATCCGATCCAATATCCCGAGCACGCTATCAGTTCCGGCCTTCGTGCGAAGAAGCCGCTTAGGCTTCTCAAAGCTCAGCGCCCAGTTCGGACGGTCGAGCCAGGTGCGGGCACCTCTAGCGTCGCCGAGTACTGCCCTCGCCCGGTCGAGCACCAGTCTCTCGCGCTTGCGAAGCTCCTTGGCACTTCCGGCACGGGGCCACCTCCCGGCGGCTGCCTCTTGGACCTCCTTAGGACCGGTAGAGCGACTGCCGGGAGCCGTCCTCCATCTCCTGTTCTTCCTTCGGTGTCATAGCCAGCTACGACGCTTAGGCCCACCTGTTCACGGAGGCATTGTCCCAGCCAGCTATGACAGCCGCTCCCGCCTCCCGGCCGTTGGCGAGGGGAAACATCCCGTCATCCCACTAGGGCTGGCTCCGCGGGTCCGGAACGCCCTTTCGAACAAGGCCACTCTTCGTGAACTCCAGCCCTGACAGGAACGCGCAGGCACGAAGCGGACCGCTGATGAAGAGAGATCCTGCTACGCCCTTGTCGGTGCAGGCCCGAGCGATGATGGACTGTCGAGGCATGGGGGCGCAGGCCGAGCGCATGTCGATCAGCGGATCAACCTTGAGTTCCAACTGCGCCACTTGACCGCCTGGTACGCTTCCGTATGGAACGGGAGTTGGCTGGACGCCCGAAAAGACCGCGAGCGTGTCTGCGGCGAGCGGGGGCCTGTTCAAAGCTGGGTCTCCTGACCTGACCCCCAACTCTAGGCCGCCCCGGATGCAACCGAGTTGTGACGTGACCCTCCCCCGGGGACTGGTCCTATCCGAGGTTGAGAATCTCCTCCCCCGAAGGGCGTTGCTTGGCTGCGAAGGGTCCGGCGTCATGTCGGAAAGCCCTGTGTGGGGCCTGTTTCCGTTGTAGCCCCGCCGCCAGGCCTCGATCTTCCGGCGGGCATCGTTGATGTCCAAGAATAGCTCAGCCTTGAGCAGCTCGTCTCGCAGCCTCCCGTTGAAGCTCTCGATGAAGCCGTTCTCGACCGGCTTGCCGGGCCGGATGAAGTCGGGCCGCACGCCGCGCCGGTACGCCCAAGCGTCCATCTCCTTCGAGTAGAACTCCGACCCGTTGTCGACGGTGATGGTCTTCGGGTAGCCGCGGTTCGCCGCGAGCCCGTCGAGCGCCGAAGCAACCTTCTTGCTGGTGAACGAGGTGTCCACCGCAATGACCGGGCACTGCCGGGTGAAGGTGTCGACCACGATTGGCGCCCGGAACCGCCGGCCGCTCATCAACTGGTCCTGGACGAAGTCCACCGCCCACCGCTCGTTCGCCGCCGTCGGCGCGGCCGGCACGACGCGGAGGTGGGCGCCGCGCTTCTTCAGGGGCTTGGTGCGCACCGAAAGCGCTTCCGCACGGTAGATCCTGTGTCTCCGCTTCTTGTTGATCAGCCACCCCTCGCGTCGTAACAGGATGTGGAGCCGCTGATAGCCCCATCGCTGCGGTGCCTGCGCCAGCTCGCGAAGTCTTGCCCGAATCGGTGTGTCGTCCGGACGATGCGCCCGGTAGTAGAACGTCGCCCGGCAGAGCAGCACCAGCCCGCAGGCTCTCCGCCTGCCGACGCGGAAGCGCTCGACCAGGTGGTCCACCTGTCGGCGCTTGCCTGCGGGCTTCACCATTTTCCCTTGAGGACCTCCTGGAGCATCTGCTTGTCCAGGGTGAGGTCGGCGACCAACCCCTTCAGCCGCCGGTTCTCTTCCTCGAGCTGCCTCACCTTCTTCAGCTCCGCGACGCCCATCCCGCCGAGCCGCCGGTTCCACAGGTAGAAGGTCTGCTCCGAGATCCCCATCTTCCGACAGAGCTGCGCGGCCGGCGTCCCCGCCTCCACCTGCCGCAAGGCGTAGGCGATCTGCTCCTCCGTGAACCTCGACTTCCGCATCCTCGGCTCCTCTCTCCAGAGGCCCCCGAAGGAAGGAGAGTTCTCAACCTCGTTTCGGTCCAGTCTCTTGGGGGGACGTCACTTCAGTTGGGGCGCGAGCAGGCCCGCGTACCAATGCGGCGCGACCCGGGCTGAAGCGTCCGCCTCCACGGATCCGGCGTCATCTCCGTCGGCGGCAGGGTGGCGCCCACCTTCCTGCCGCAGACCTGGCAGGCCACCACGGCGCCTAGATGGGCGTCGGGCAGGGGTAGCCAGGAGCCGGGGCAGTCGGTGGTGAAAGCCACCGGGGCGAAGCTACGGGCAGGTCGCGGTGGTGTTGTTGCCGGAGATATCCACCCTGGCCGGAGATGCATTCAACTTCGCCAGAATCGCCTCGGCCTGACATTGAGGGAAGTTCGGGTTGCCGACGATCCAGAGCCCATTCCCAATGGTTTGCAGTGCCGGCGTGGTCACGGTGCTCAAGATGCTGTTGCCTTCGATATCCACGATGAGTGCACTGCGCAACGCCGGTGCACCGATACTGGCAAGGGAAGCGTTGCTGAAGAAGACCAACTCCTCGGCGCCCGTCATGGCGGGCAAGCTCACCGAGGTCAGGCCAATTGTATGGTGAACTGAGATGGCTCCCGCCGACAGCGCCGGCAGGCTCAACGTGCTCAGGGACGTCGTGCAATCGATGCCGACAGATCCCGTAGTCAGCACGGGCAGGCTCAAGCTCGGCAGGTTCGACCACTCCCCCCATGACGCCACGTAGACGGAACCCGTGGTCAACGCCGGCAAGCTCAAGCCTGGCAGGGCAGTGGCCCCCTCGATGCTTACCGTTGCCGGATAGGCGTTGGCTGGTCCTGTTGCAAGGACAGGGAGACTCAAGCTCGCAAGGGACGGTGAGGCCCTCACACGGACGGCTCCGCTCGTCAACGAAGGCAGGCTTATGGTGGTCAGTGAACCCCCATAGCAATCGATCGCCCCCGTGGTCAATACAGGCAGGCTCAATGCAGCAAGCGTCGCATTGCCGCCCACCGTAACGGAGCCCGCAGTCAGCACAGGGAGAGTCGCGCTCTTCAGGGCTGGATTGCGTTCAATCAGCACATTGCCCAAAGTGAGCGCGAGAAGGTCCAGGCCTTCGAGCACCGGGTTGGCTGAGACCTCCACGGTGCCAGCATCCGTCAGCGCATTCAGGGCCAAGGTGTCAAGGGCGGGGTTGTCCGAAACGACCAGTCCGCCATAGCAGACCATCGTCTTCGTGTTGCAGTACCTCTCGGTTGTCACGGACGTCAGCGAAGGAAGGGCTACGGCTCGCAACATCGTGTTCCCCTCGACCACCAGCGAGTACACACTGGTCAGTAGCGGCAGGCTCACACTCGTCAGGTTGGTCCCCGAGATCGTCAGCGTTCCAGTGAGGGAAGTGCAGCCGCGAGCAGCGAACGCATCCAGGTCGGCAACGCTGGTGATGGACACGTCGCCAGTGCAGGCAACGGATTGCGCACTTGACGCCGTGAAGTCCTGGCCGCCAGCATCCACGCCGCTCAGGCTCACGGAACGGTTGGCCGGCGTGAAGGTGAAGTTGGCGAGCGAGGGCGTGACGGTATAGGCACCGTCGGTGAGGCCCGCAAAGGAGTAGTGACCCGCCGTGTCCGTGGTCGTGGTGGCCCTGCTCGCGCCGGTCAGCGACACGGTGACGCCCTGGGCCACCGCCCCGGAGACGGTGCCAGCTACGCTCCAGGTGTCAGGTGTCGATGATCCTCCGCACGAACCGAACCAGGCGCTGGTCGAAAGCCCCACAAGGACGGCCATCAACTGGACTGCTCTCCAGGTGCGCATGGGTTCCCTCCGCAGCGTTGCTCCCTCTCGGCAGTCCGAGAGGACCAGGACTCGACAGCCACCAGGAGGAGGACGTATTCAGGGGCTGCCGGCGCGCTTGGGCCTCAAGGTCGACGACTCTCGCGGGACCAGTAGCCAAGGCGGCTCCTCCGATTCAGGCTCGACCTCTGAAAGGGATCCCACAAGCGCCGCGTTGTCTCAGCCCGGCGAGGACGCCCCGGCTTGGTGACACCGCGCGGGTGCGGCAGAGGGCGCTCCGCCGGCGCCAGTTCCGCCCAGAAGCCCGGGGCCGTCCCAGCCACGCCCACCTCCGAACCTTCATCGCCCAGCAGGTGCTCCAGCTCGTCCCTTAGCGCCGGCTTGGCATCAGCCAAGGCTGCCTCGACGGCGGAATGCTCGTCCCCTTCCAGGATCTGCTCCGAGTGCACGAGGAGCACGCGCAGGCCTGCGGGGTGGAGCGGGGTTGCCAGCGGGGTGGCTACCCATCCGCACCCCCGAGGGCGCCCATCCACGGAAGGGGATGGATTTGGCAACCCAAGTGGCAACCCGGAGCCGGTTCACCAAAAGCGAAGGGCCGGATTCCGTAGTGGATTCCGGCCCTTCCAAGTCGGGGAGACAGGATTTGAACCCGTAGTGGGCGTCTTACGCAACCCGGTGATGGCACTCGCCCTTTCGCCCTTTCACCAGTAACGACGCCTGCTTCGGGTGGACAACCTGTAGGACTGGAGTGGACTCGGTTCGACGGAGTTCGACCATGGTTCTGGAGACATTCTGGAGACGGCGCTTGGCGCCGCGTGGCTACTTCTCCACGAAGTATGCGATGTCGCCGCACCATGCCCGCTCAAGTCCCTGCCAAGACCTTACCGCCTGCGCGCCATCGCCCGGGTTGTGGACCATGGCTTCCGTGAGCGTGCTCTCGGTGATGACGATGCAGTGGGCGGGTGCTCCAAGCTGGCCAATAGGGAAGAGCACGTAGCTGCCGTTGGCATTGAGCTCGGTCACCCTTCTCGCCAAGGCGCCGGGCAGTGGCCTCTCAATCCGGAGTTCCCACTTCGATCCGAGAACCGCCAGAGCGCTCTTCAGCCGATCAAACCCCGAACCAGCGCTCCCTGCTTTGTGCCACATGATGTCTACCAGCGTCGCTTCATCGACCACGTCCGCCCCCTTGTGGCGGAGGACGCTTCTCGCGCACGCTGGGATGCATCCATAGTCCTTGTCGGCCTGCTTCAAGATCTTGAACTGTTCGGCCATGTCAGGCACCTCCCGGTTCTGGGCGTTTGCACCGACCACGAAGACGAACCCTGTTGTGAGACTCAAGGTCTCGCGCAGCGCAGCAAAGTCGGCCTCGCTGAAGCACTTCAGTTCGCGCGTGACCATCTCGGCGGTCATGGCTGCGAACCTGGCTGCCTCGCGGTAGGCCCGGCCACCGAGAAACGGAAACACTTCAGCAGCGATGTTGGCGATGCCCGCCGCGCCGGAGCCGTGGACGTTCCAGCAGAGCTGCGGATACCGAAGCCGGTAGAACTCCTCGTAGCCGGTCTGAAGGTGGCCAGCGGCAGCGAGGTCGGCGTTCTTGGAGTCCGTGGCCAGGTCGCGCCCGGTCCAGCGTGGCGGGTGGCTGCCGTCGTAGCTCGGCCACCACCGTGACCGTAGTGCCTGGACGCGCGCCTTCTCCCTGGTCGCGTAGTTGAGGATGGTCTGCTCCTCGGTGGAGGGTGCCCGCCCAACGCCCGCCAGGTAGCCGGCCATCGTCTGGGCGTGTTTCAGCTTCGCGGAGTCCTCCCAGGCGTCCATCATCTCAGGAGAATGTGCGCCCGGGGCTAGGTGCATGAGGGTGACGTCCACGGCGCCCTCGAAGAGAGCTCGAGCAGCTGCGATGACGGCCTGGAAGTCGGCCGGGTGGTTGAGCTTGGTCAGGCTCCGGAGCCAGGCAATGGCGCGGAGGAGCTGCACCTGGAAGGCCAGTCCGTGGGGCGCGGTCGCGG
This sequence comes from Anaeromyxobacter sp., assembly GCA_016718565.1. Lineage (NCBI taxonomy): Bacteria > Pseudomonadati > Myxococcota > Myxococcia > Myxococcales > Anaeromyxobacteraceae > Anaeromyxobacter > Anaeromyxobacter sp. The sequence continues at coordinate 342,228 of JADKCZ010000003.1, forward strand.
CCCGCTCATCGACGGCTACGCGGACCTTCTCGTCGATGAATGCTGCCACGACCTGGCACTCGGCGAAGAAGGCGTTGGACAACGCAAGGGCTTCTGACTTGGTCTGCTCAGGGTCCACGTGTCCTACCCCTTCACCGAACCACAAGAGTCCATGGCTGCGGCTTGTCCGGGTCGATGATCACGCCGGGCCACGGCCCGAGGTCGGGGCGCAGCCGAACGACGGAGCTGTACACGGCAAGGATGACGGCCACCATGTTCCCCTCGTGGAACGCGACCTCGCTGTGCTCGTGCATGTACCGCCACCGCTGGAACGTGCCCTCGAACTCCTTGAGCGATCTGGCCAACCCCTCCACGGTGGCAGGTTGCGCGTCGACGTGCAGAAACGAGGCGACATCCTCCTGGGCGCGGCGGGACAGAAGGCCGAACATGGCAACGTACCGGTGACCATCCGGCCCCTTGGACGGGGGCGTGCCGCCGTCCAGCATGACGCGAGACTTCAGCGCGAGTTCCAGGGCGAGTGCTGCGCAGGTCGCCTGGGATTGGATAGGCGAAGGTCCCCGCCCCCCTCGAACGTCGGGGGACGCCATGAACGACCCCAGCACCTGGTATGCGAGGAAGAAGTCCCTCGAGCCGCGAAACATGTGGCAGGCGGCGATGTTCCGGATCACCTGCTCGCTGTCCGGGGTCATCGGCTCGTCCGGGCTCATGCCTGTCATCATCGTCGAGGCCCCCGACATCGCGGGCGCCAGCGAGGTTCGCGGAGCCCCTCCTCGGCTCTTCCCACCGGCTGATCGACAGGATCATGCTGGAAACCATGGCGACCTCCCGCTCCCCGTCCAGGTCTACCGCGCAGGCCGAGGCCAGCCGCAGCAACGGCAGCCAAGGTCGCGGCCCCGTAACGCCCGTTGGCCGCGCCCGGAGCGCCCAGAACCCCCTCGACCACGGCCTGCGCTCGGAGGAGCTGACGGTCCTGCCCCACGAGCGGCCCGAGGAGGTCGTGGAGCACATCGAGCGCGTCCTCGCCGACCTTGGCGTCGAGGGGTACACGGAGACCATGATCGGCAAGCGGGTGGCTCTGCGCCTCTTGCAGCAGCGCCGCCTGGAGGATATCGAGGCCCGCCACCTCCAAGCCGAAGTGGACCGCCGCCTCGACGACACCGACGAGATGAAGGCGGTCCGGCTCATCGAGGGGACCTGCGCCGCGCTCCAGACAATGGCGACCGTCATGTCCTCATCGTTCCCCACCGGCCGCGAGGCGCTGGACCAGCTCCTCGTCCCAGTCTCGGCCGTGTCGGCCATGCTCGAGCAGGTCGAGGCCACCGGCGCCAAGGTCTTCGTCGGCGGCGCGGCGCTCAAGGCGGCGCTGAGCCGGTTGAGGCAGGAGTCCCCCTTGGAGACCGACGCGGCGGCCTACGCCGTGGTCCTGGAGAAGGCCCTCGTCGCCCTTGGCGCTGTTGAGCAGCTCCTCCCCGGCACTCGGGCCGCAGTCGAGGCCCGGAAGGTCGAGGTGGCGAGCCAGATGCCGCTCCCTGACGACCGCGACGCCCTCCTCCGCCGGCGCTACGCCGCCGACCTGGACCGCCGCCTCGCCGCCGACATGCGCCTGCTGGCGGCGCTGCGGGAGCAGCGAGAGGCGCTTTCCGGCTCGGGTTCGCTCGGTCAGCCTCCCCAGGTGCAGGTCCGCCTCGTTCGCTGACCTCGCCAATCGCTAGGGCTACCCTTTCGGGTCGGCACCGTCAGGCTAGCCCCACAGAGGTACCCAGCGCTGGGACCTCACACGAGGGGGTCAGGCGCTCTTCAAGTTCCCATTCTGGCGGGGCAGTTCCGCCCTTCAGGCTCCAATCGGGGAGCAGGGGGGTGGCCGCTTCCGTAGCCGGGGGGGGAGGGGCGTGGCAGCCAAAAGTTCCTTTGGTTCCTGTGAGTTCTGCTTGGGATGCGACCAGACAACTGGGCTGAGCAAATCCTGCCTCCTTATGGGGATAAGGAGATAGTCCGGGAGTTCCAGGAGTGACCGGGCTTCTTGGTCTCCACGCCGGCGAGATCCGCTCGCCGCTGTAGTCCACCAGGATCACCACCATCACGCCGACCACCGGCGCGGATGTTCGCGCGCTGGGGGCCTGGCCCTCGTGTGCCCGGCGCGCCCCGGAGCAGCGATGGTCCAGCAAGTTCAGCAGCAGTTCTCGGGGTTGATGCGGAGGCGGGCCTTCGAGCCGATCAGGAGGTTCCTCACGGGGACCGACGCCGACGACAGGTTGAGCGAGGGGATCGCCATGGCCTACGAGGCCGCCCTCCGAAAGGCGGCGCAGGGGGTGCTGATGGACGACGCCCTGGTCGTGTACGCCGCTCGGCTCCGCGCCATCGAGATCAGGCGCGAGTTCGTTCGTGGCCGGCAGCCGCGCCGTGACGCCCTGCACCGCGCCAACTTCACCGACGGCCGCACCGAGGTCTTCCACCTCGATGGCCTGCTCAACGAGGACGATGGCTGGCAGAGCGAAGGAGACGTCGGTCTCCAGGCCGCCTGGCTCGCGGCCACGTCGATGGACCCTGCCGAGCAGATCGCCGCCGCCATCGACCTCGGTACCTGGCTCTCCAGCCTGGGAGATGGCGACCGTGACCTGTTGGCCGGCCGCATGGCCGGCCACACGCTGCAAGAGCTGGCCTGGCGCACCGACGCCTCGGTCTCCAGCACGTTCAAGCACCTGCGGGACCTCGGCAAGGACCTGGCCCAGCACGCCGGCATCCTGCTAGTGAAGAAGAAGCGGAAGCCGCGAGGCCGCACCGCGGTGGCTCGCTGCTGACCGCGGGTCGCGGTGGTGGAACGGGAGGCCGAACCGGCCCCTCGTTCTTAGCCCTCGCCGCCCGTGTAGGCGACCTGCCCCACCAATCTACCGACCCTTCAAGAGCGCCTTTAGGAGCTGCTTGGCGTGCACCTGGACGTCCTCGCCCGCCGCCGCGGCCGCCTTGGCCAGGACCTCGTAGACCGCAACCTCTTCCTCGGCGAACAAAAGTTCCAGAGCCCGGGTCTCTGTCAGTGCAACGTGGGAGTATCCGGAAGGAGTCGCCCAGAAGCACTTCTCGCACACGGACTTCTTCTTCGTGGTCGTGAAGTTCTTGCAGTGCTCGCAGGCCCAACTCTTTCTGCGCTGGCATGACGGACACAGCAGCATGAACTCGTCGACCTTTGTCAGGTCAGGGTCCCCGAAGATCTCGAAAGGAAGCCGGTGATCCACCTGCAAGAAGTTCTCGTCGAATCCGGCAAAGCAGACGGAGCACTTGGCCCCGTCCCGTGCCACGAGCGACTTCTTGAGCGCCTTGGGAAAGGCCTTCCGCCCGCCCAACTTGGAGCTCTTGGCGTCAGCCGGGTCTCCGATGGTGTACGCGGCGATCTTCCGGGTACCGCTCCTGGACGAGACCTTGAACGTAACGAGTGGAACGCCGTTGTCCAACACGTCCATGCGGGCGCGCGGCGGGTGATGGTAATCGTACTGGTCGTGGAGTTCCTCCGTCGTCACGTATCCTTCGCGAAGGATGTGCGCGAGCACGCGCTTTGGACGGGCGGCCTCGACCTTGTCGATCAAGTCCAGCAAGTCCTTGGGCAACTTCTTGCTCTTCGCCCGCTCGATCAGCTTCACAAACTCAGGGTTGTCGGTCGGCGACTTGGACACTGGGCGTTGGCGCTTTCTGCGCATGTCCCACGTTCACTTGTCCGCACGGGGCGACCGAAGGTCCTCGGCACGCGTCAGCACCGAACTCGCCCGCACCCCAAGCGCGGCCGAGATTCGCTCGATGTTGTCGATGCTGATGTTCTTCTCGCCGCGCTCGACGGCGCCCATGTACGTCCGGTGAACCCCAGCCAGTTCGGCCAAGTGCTCCTGGGAGATCTTGCGTGCTTCTCGTAGCTTCCGCACGGCAAGCCCGAAGGCTGTTCGAAGGGTCACGGCGAGGCGAATCTCAACACCTTGACTCCTGTTGGTCGACACTCTATAGGCAGCGCACATGCCGAAAGGTCTGAAGATGAACGTGCTTGATCTCTACTGCGGAGCCGGAGGCCTCAGCGCCGGCTTCGAGTTGCTGGAGACCTTCCGCGTCGTTGCGGGGCTGGACCACTTCGAGCCGGCCGTGAAGACGTTCTACCGAAACCATGTCGACGCAAATCGAAAGTTCGCGTCGCCGACCGACATCACGAGCGTCCGTGGGGAAGACCTCGAGAAGGAACTCGGCAAGATCGACATCGTCATCGGTGGCCCTCCTTGCCAGGGGTTCAGCCACGCTGGTCCGCGCACCGTCAAGGACGCCCGCCGAGACCACGTGTGGGAGTTCGCTCGCCTCGTCTCGGAGATCAAGCCAAAGGCGTTCGTGATGGAGAATGTCAACGGCCTGCTGGTGACCGGGCAGAAGAAGCGCGGCCAACTCCTGGAGGAGCTGACGGCGCACTACGAGAAGTGCGGCTACCGTGTTGTCTCTCAAGTACTGGACGCCGCGGACTACCTTGTCCCACAGCGCAGGAAGCGCCTGTTCATCGTTGGCGTCCGCTCCGGCAAGTTCGAGTTCCCGTTGCCGATGTCCGGTGCGGTACCGGACCTGTTCCACCGAGTGGAGCGGTTCTCGACGGTCAGCGATGCGCTTGGCGATCTGCCGGAGCCCAAGGGCCTGCCCGACCAGCCCTACGAGGCCTCGCCCCACGGCTGGCTCCAGCAGTACCTGCGGCACGGCTCCAACGGGCTGAACAACCACACCCCATCCAAGCACAGTCCAGACATGCTCCGGCGGCTCTCCAAGCAGGAGCCGGGCACCCGCCTCTACCCGAACTGGAACCACTCCTGGTTCCGACTGATCTTGGCGCAGCCGTCTCCCGCCGTGAAGGAGAATCACCGGGCGCCCTTCGTTCACCCGACAGCACCGCGCGTCACAACGCCGCGGGAATGCGCTCGGCTCCAGACCTTTCCTGACTGGTTCGTATTCGAGGGAACGAAGACCGCCCAGCTCATCCAGATCGGCAACGCTGTACCGGCGCTTCTCGGTCTTGCGGTAGCGACCGCGCTCGCCAAGTCGTTGGGTGCCAGTCTGAAGCTGACAGAGCGCGCCGCCATGGTGCCCTCCGCCGCTGTCCCGACATCTCGGGCGGAACGAAAGGGCCGACTGGCCGGGTAACACTCGAGATCCGCTCATGCCAAAGCTTGGTACGCGAGGGATGTTCTTCTGCAAGCTCTGCAAGGAGCCCACGACGCACGTCTTCAAGGAAGAGAACGGCAGGGAGAAGTACGTGTGCCTCTGCTGTGAGAGCGAGAAGGTCCGGGGCAAGGACGCGACGGAGCAGATCAAGAAGTCACGCAAGGGCGGGATGTACACGCCCCCGTAGACGGCGCAGTGACCCTGCCCTCCCGACTTGGAGCGCAAGAAGACCGTGCTCGCCGGGGGACTGCCTTGCCAGGCCTTCTCCCACTGAGTACCGCCTCAGCTAGATTCCACCGTGGCCGCGTCGCCTCGGCTGCCTGATGCCCCTGGCCACCGTCCCGTCGATGCCCGTCGCCTGCAACTGACCCCAGCCGGACCTCAAACGACCGTCGGCGAGCGGCCTGGCGGCCATGTCACGCTGCACGGCGGCTACGTCGCCGAGGCTGAGAGGTCGGAGCGGCAGGATATGAAGTAGAGGGGCTAGGGCCGATCACCCGAACGCCGCCGTCCTCGGGCGGCCGCCCCTCTCCATCGCCGAGGCGACCGCCGCGCCAGTAAGGCGCACGAGGAGCGGCCATGGGCTTCGCGCGCGTACCGAAGGTCGCCGGCATCGGCGAGAACACCGGGGACGACTACCGCTTCCCCGACGACAAGGCGGCCCGCGACTACATCATCGTGACCCGCGGGCGCACCCCGGAGCAGCTCGTGAGGATCACCACCGCCGGCATCACGGGCTTCTCGGTGGCGAAGGTGATGGCGAAGTTGGAGAGCGCGGGATGGGCGCTCGGTCCTCACGGCCCGGCAGCCAAGGAACCGCCCGGTCTCCCCGACGCCGCCGCGGTGGCCTTCCTCCGCGGACCGCCCGAGACCGTCGCGACCGAGCTGCTGAGCGTGGTCACCATGGCCCAGCAAGCAGTCCGGGCGCTGGAGCTGCTCGACGAGCTCGTCCCCCTTGCCCGGGAGCTCCGAGCCTTCCGGGAGCGCACGCCCGGGGCATCCGAGAGCCTGTCGAGCTGGCGGAGCGAGTTGCAGATGATCGCCGCGTTCACGCACTTCGCGGCGGAGCGCGAGGGCCTCGAACTCGGCGACAAGGAGATGGAGGCCTTCGCGCTCATCATCGGGTTCAGACTGCCGGAGGAGGAGTTCCACCGCGACCCGCTCACCACACGTGACCGCGCCCAGAACTGGCGCCGGACTCTCAACCGGGCCGAGGCGAACGGGATCATCGACGTCCTGCGGGCACTCGCCGACCAGGTGAAGTCGGAGACCCCGCCCACCAACGCTTAGGGCGTCACGGATTCGACCATACGCGCCGAACCGTGACTCACGGGGACTAAGCGTCTGGGGTAGGTGAGCGTCACGGATCGCTCTGTTCTGACCGATTCGAGAGGCTTTCCACCAAGTATAGTAGGCGTAGTTGAGAAGACCTCACCAGCACAACGAGGTCTTCATGCCCATCAACTTCAACACCAACCCCGACGCCACCACCATCATCGGCGTCTTCAACAAGAACAAGTCCACCACCACCAGCACCTGGAACTCGATGAGGGGGCGCAAGTGTCCCCCTAATGTGCGGGTTGAGTGGTGGTGGTGGCCGAATCCCAAGTTCATTCGAGTGGATGTGGGGCTTCCGGTCCTGGACACCTTCCACGCGGTCCTGGTCGCCGGTGAGGTGCGTCGTGCATGAGGCCGACATCACGGCCCTCATGGCCTTGCTGCTTCTGCGGACACTGACTCCACGTCGCCAGATCGACGTCACGCCCATCACGGCGCCCGTTGTCGCCGTCGAACTCGACCACAATGCAGGCGAGACCACCGTCGGCATCAAGTTGGCGGTGGAGATCAACGGTACGGCCCTGGTCCACACCGAGCTGGTGTTGGGCGCCTCGGTCTCGGTCACCTCCCTCACCGCCGCCATCGCTCGGTTCCTGGAGCAGGTAGGTGTCACGGTTCCTGTTAAGAGGAAGATCGGGCGGGTGTTCCTCGTGGCTCAGGATACCAAGGCCGTGCTCGGCCTCATCGAGAACGTCACCCGCGACACTCGCATCCGGCAGCTCGGCGAGGACGTCCACCACGCCGACTTCATGCCGGTCCAAGTCGGCACGGGCAGGTGGGTCCTCTCCCTCATCGACCTCCGGGCCTTCTTCCAGGACCGCGACATCGAGAACGTGGCTGACTTCATCGGCTTCGCCTCGGTCGAGGCCGTCTCCCACCAACTCGCCGGCCAGCTCGGCCGGGATGCTGCCCAGCGGCTGGCCACCGAGGGCCGGGGCGTGGCCGTCATCAGCCTGGCCTTCAAGCAGTTCCGGGACCGGATGCTGTCGAGGTGGGGGGCTGATCCACTCCGGAACCGCACCCTGGCGTCGCTCGCCGCCCGGGTGTTCCGCGGGAGCTTCCTCAAGTCGGGCCCGGCGCCGTGGAAGCGGCGACTGTCCGTGAAGAAGCGGAAGACCACATCCGGCTTTCGGGATGAGCGCCGGAACGAGAAGGTCTTCGCCGGCAACCCGGACGTCCGCCTCTCCGCCGCACGTGCGCTCTGGGGCGGCCTGATGATCGCGTTCCAGCGGGGGTTCGTCGTCCGGCCGCTCGTCGAGCTTGACACCATCAGCCTCTACCCGCACGCAGCGATCATCCAGGCCCTGCCCTACCAGCGCACCCGTTGGCGCGCACTTCGCGGCCTGGGAGAGATCGAACAGGTGGAGGGCTTCGCCACCGTCGAGTTCGAGTTCCCGCCCGACTGCGCCTACCCCAACTTGCCGACGGTGCGCGACGGCGTCCACCGGATGCACTTCACGCGCCGGGGCGTCAGCACCTGCACTGTTGCGGAGCTGCAGGTCGCCGTGCGGCTCGGTGCAAGAATCCAGATCATCAGCAGCCAGGTCTTCGAGCCGGGCGAACGTGAGCGTCAGCACGACCCGGGCGCCTACATGCGCGTCCTGCTGGCCGACAAGGCGAGCGCCCCCAAGGGGAGCATCCAGTACGAGATGTCCAAGCTGCTCGTCAATGCGCTCATCGGCAAGCTGGTGGAGCGGTTCGGCGGCTCGACCCTGCTGGACTTCGAGCGCACCGCGCAGCTCCAGGGCTTCGCGGCCGGCCTCGGGTCCACCGTCGCCAACTCCAGCACGCTGCACCAGGCGTTGAAGCGCAACCTGGATGCCGGCTCCATGTTCGCGCCGGAGTGGGCGGCGCTGATCATCGGCCGCGGTAGGGCGATCATGGGCGACGCCTGCGCGAAGGGCCAGGTCGCCCTGGTGTCGACCGACGCGGTGCTCGTCGCGCCCGGCACCGACCTCTCCTGCCCCGGACTCGACGCCCTACGCGCCGTCGGCTCGGATCTGCGGCTGGAGCACACCGCCGACGCTGCCTTCATCGCCAGGAATCGGTGTTACGCGCTCCTCCGCCGACCCGAGAACATCACGGAGAAGGACGACGTCCTCGCGTCGAACTCGAAGTGGGCGGTGATCAGGACGGCCAGGCACGGCCCGTCGGAGACGCCCGTTGAGTTCGCCGAGACGGTGCTCGCCTGCATCGCCGCTGGCCGCGACGTGGCGCCGGCGCGTGTCCGCGAGCGCCGCATCGGCGCCCATGAGGCGGTGCGCCTCGGCCGCCGCATCAACGAGGAGGTGTCGGAGCCGCACCGGACGACGTTCAGCTGGGATGGAAAGCGGCGCCTCCTGAACCGGGACGTGAACATCTTCACCGACGCGACCGCCACTGCACCCTACGAGACGCTGGGTGCGATGGAGGGCGCCGAGCGGCAGGCGCAGCGGTCGAAGAGTAAGCGGGAGCGGGTCACCTCGCGGGAGCAGGCGAAGAAGCTCCGCGCCGTGATGGCCCTGCTGGCCGACGGGCTCACCGTGGCCGAAGTAGCGCGCGAGGTGGGCGTGGAGCTGAACGTGGTGGAGGAGATCCGGCGACGGATGCCAGTCGGTAGCCGGGGGGCGCCATGACCCGCACGACCCGGTCCAGCAGCTCCCTCGTCGCGGCACTCGAGGAGTCCGGCCGCCGGATCTTCGAGACCGACACCGGCCGGCTCTACATTCGCTGTCCGTGGACACGCTGGCACGCTGACGTGCTCATCAAGCACGCCGAGATTGTCCTGGGCATCGAAGGGGTGTCACCGGACTTCCTCAAGTGCGAGATCTGCGGCCAGAAGAGCCACGGCGACGTGCTCCGGATTCTGGATCCCTGGGCGGTACACCGGGCGGTGCTCCGAGCGTTGGGTGTGGTTGATCCGCCCGCGGCGACTGACCCAGAGGAGGACCCGTCGTGAGCTCGCCGGGGAAGTCGGGGCGCTGGTTGTGCCGGTCGTGCGCGTGCATCACCGGAGAGCCGTACCGGTACCCCGAGTCACCGTGGACGTACTGCTCCAGGTCTGGGTGCGCGATGTCGGAACAGGAACAGGTCGTCGCGCTGGCTCGGCTCCAGAGGGAGGTCCACTTGCCGCCCCGGCTGGTTCCTGTCTCCGGCGCCGGAGCGCCAGCCCCCACCTCTGAGAAGCCGTTGATGACGGTGAAGGACGTCGGGGCGTTGCTCTCGAAGTCCAACCAGGCCGTCCACAAGATGATCGAGCGGGGTCAGCTTCCCGGCGTCACCCGCGTGGGCCGCCGCGTCTACGTCCGTCGGGCCGACCTGCTACGGTCCCTGGCCGAAGGGCGAGTGCCTTCACCTGGAAGGAGCAGGTGATGGCGGTTCAGGTCAGGCCCTACGTGGTGGCCATCAACCACGTCGAAGGCTGCGCCAAGCGCAAGTGCGGCCGGGAGTGCGTGCGCACCGTGGACGGGTGGGAAGTGGACGTCGTCGCGTACAGGGCCAACGGCGAGATGGTGCGGGACCGGAAGAAGGTCACCGGCTCCAAGACCGCCGCGTGGCGCTGGGGCGAGGAGCGCCAGAGCTTCCTGCTCCTGAATGGCAAGACCAAGCCGGTGGTGGCCCCGACGTTGAGGGTCTTCTGGCCCAGGTACCTCGGCGCGTGCCGCGCCAAGCGGTTGAAGCCCTCGACCCTGGTGCAAAAGGAGCTCATCTACGCCCACGACCTGGAGCCTCTGCTCGGGGACGTGCGGCTCGATGACATCACCGACCGGCGCATCTCGAAGCTGCTGGAGGCCAACGCCGAGAAGAACCCAAAGACCGTCAACAACATCCTGGTCAACGTGAACCAGCCGCTCAAGCTGGCGCTGAAGTGGGGCGAGATCAGCAAGATGCCCTGCACCATCGAGCTGCTGAAGGTGACCGACACCGAGGTCGCCTTCTACGAGCCCGAGATCTACGAGAAGATCCTGGAGGTGGCCAAGGGCATCGATCCCCGTATCGAGCTCCTGGTCCTCCTCGGTGGCGAGGCCGGCCTGCGCTGCGGCGAGATCATCGCGTTGGAGCAGGGCGACGTCGACCAGCAGCGGAACTACATCCACGTCCAGCGGTCGGAGTGGGAGGGCCACCTCACCACGCCGAAGTCTGGCCGGAGCCGCAAGATCGACATGACGGAGCGTCTGCGCTCCGCGCTCAAGAAGGCCCGGCACCTGCGCGGCGACCGGGTCCTGTGGCGCGAGGACGGCTTCCCCAAGGTCACCCAGGTGCTCTTGGCGAAGTGGATGGTCAGGGTGCAGAAGCTGGCCGGCGTGGAGGTTACCGGCGGCATCCACATCCTGCGGCACACGTTCTGCTCCAGGCTGGCGATGGCCGGCGCCCCGGCGCTGGCCATCAAGGAGCTGGCGGGCCACCAGTCCCTCGCCACCACGCAGAGGTACATGCACCTCTCGCCGAAGGCGAAGGAGAGCGCCGTGAAGCTGCTGGAGGGGGTGAGGTTTGACCAAACCTCTGGAGACATTGTGGAGACGGCCCAGGGGTCCGTGAGGAACCCCTGAGCCGTCAGGTACTTACGTAGTCGGGGAGACAGGATTTGAACCTGCGACCCCTTGGTCCCGAACCAAGTGCTCTACCAGGCTGAGCCACTCCCCGATGCTGCGGCGTCGGTGCTGCGCTCGCGGGTACGGGAGGCCCACGAACCGACGTAAGGCGGCGTGAATACTGGACCGCCGAACGGGTGTCAAGGCCCTTGCTCCCAGCAGGAATCGCCCTCGGTCCGGGGAGCAGGGCTTCACCCTGGGATCTGGAATGGCACCATCCGGGTCCTCGAACCGTCCGCCACCGGCGGCCCTGAGGGGCGGCGCCACCGAGGGTCGCCAGCGCCGCGCCGGCGGCCCCCCTCAGCGGACGCAGGCCGCCTCCAGCTCGGCGATCTCCTTGGGCACCCCGGCGGTCAGGTTCTGGTGGCCGTCGGCGGTGACCAGGATGTCGTCCTCGATGCGGATGCCCACGCCGCGCAGCCCCGGCGGCGCGGTCTCGTCGTCCTCGGCCACGTAGAGCCCGGGCTCGATGGTGAGCACCATGCCGGGCACCAGCGGCCGGCTGGCGCCGTCCACCTGGTAGTCGCCCACGTCGTGCACGTCCATGCCGAGCCAGTGGCTGGTGCGGTGCATGTAGTAGCGGCGGAAGCCCTGGTCGGCGATCCGCTCCTCCGGCGTGCCGGAGAGCAGCCCCATGGCGCACAGCCCCTCGGTGAGGCCGCGCACCGTGAGGTCGTGGAGCTGCTCCACCGTGGCGCCGGGGCGCACCGCCGCGATGGCCCGCTTCTGCACCTCCAGGCACAGCGTGTAGAGCCTGGCCTGGGCCTCGGTGAACTGGCCGGAGACCGGGAAGGTGCGGGTCACGTCGGCGGTGTAGAGCTGGTACTCGCCACCGGCGTCCACCAGGCAGACGTCGCCGTCCCGGAGCACCGCGTCGCCGGCCCGGTGGTGCAGGATGGTGGAGTTGGCGCCGCTGGCCACGATGGTGCCGTAGCCGGGCCCGCTGCCGCCGCGCCGCCGGAAGGCGTACTCGATCTCGGCCTGCACCTGGTGCTCGCGCCGCCCGGCCCAGCCGTCGCGCATGGCGGACAGGTGGGCCTCGGCGGTCAGGTCGGCGGCCTTGCGCAGCAGCCCGAGCTCGGTGGCGTCCTTCACCAGCCTGAGCTCGTGCAGGATGCGGCCGGGCTCGACCACCGCCCCGGGCGCCCGCCGGCCGGTGCGCGCCCCGGCCCGCAGCTCCACCAGCAGCCGCACCACCCGGGCGTCCCAGGCGTCGGCGGCGCCCAGCTTGAACCAGAGGGTGCGGGCCGCGTCGAGCAGCCCGGGGAGCTGGGCCTCCTGGTCGGCCACGGTGAAGGCGGCGTCGGCGCCCAGCACCGCGGTGGCCCCCTCCACCCCGAGCCGCCGCCCGGTCCAGATCTCCTTGGCGCGGTCCTTGGGGCGCACGAAGAGCAGGAAGCGGCGCTCGCCGGGCCGGGCCGACAGCACGGCGCACCCCTGCGGCTCGTCGAAGCCGGTGAGCCAGTAAAAGTCGGAGTCCTGGCGGAAGGGGTACTCGGCGTCGCCGTTGCGCAGCGCCTCGTCGGCGGCGGGCAGCAGCATGACGCCGCCGCCCTGCCGCTCCATGGCCTCGAAGACGCGGGCGCGGCGGGCGGCGTACAGGCTGGCATCGTGGTCCATGGCGTTTCTGCTCCTCGGGCACCGGCGGCTGCGCCGGGCCCCTCGTTCACTCAGGGGCTGGGAAAGGGCTGGCCGCACCAGGCCTGGAAGGCGGCCCGCTGCGCCTGGGAGGGCGCCTCCACCGGCTCCAGCCAGGCGGTGTCCTCGGGCGGCGCCCCGAGCGGCACCTCCACCTCGTGCAGGGCGTCGCGCCGGAACAGGGTGAGCCTGAGCGCGCCGGCCGGGCCGCGCTCCTCCAGCCGCTCGGCCAGGCCGGCCCGATCGAGCCGGAAGCCGCCCTCGGCCAGCAGCTCGTCGTCGGCGGTGAGGCCGGCCAGCCAGGCCGGGCTGCCCTCGCGCACCGAGGTCACGGCGAGCCGCGGCCCGCTGCTGAGCTCGGCCCCCAGCCAGCCGTGGGGCGGGCCGTCCTCGGGCCTGGCCGGCTTGCCGCCCTTGTCGTCGGGGCCGCGGGCCGGCCGGCGGCGCAGCCGCAGGCCCACCAGCTCGAGGTCGGGCTCCAGCGGCCCCACGCCTCGCACCAGCTGGTCGAAGAGGAGCGCCGCCGCCTCGGCGCCCACCAGCTCGGCCACCACCCGCTCCACCCCGTCCTCGGGCACCCCACCCTGGGCGTGGCGGGCGTAGAGCTGCCGCAGCACCTCGTCGAGCGAGGCCCCGGCCCGCCGCAGCGCCAGGTCCAGCGCCAGCGCCACCAGCTCGCCCTTCACGTAGTAGCTGACCGTGCTGTTGGCGGTGTTCTCGTCGGGCCGGTAGAGCTTCACCCAGGCGAGCAGGCTGGACTCCTCCGCCGAGGTCTTGGCGGCCCCGGGGGTGCGCCACAGCGTGGTGAAGAGCCGCCCCAGCGCCTCCTGGTGGCGGGCCGGCGGCAGCAGCCCGGCGCGCACCAGGGTGAGCTGCTCGTAGTAGCTGGTGGCCCCCTCGAACCACCAGAGCAGCCGGGTGTACTGCTCGCGCCCGTAGTCGTAGGGCGTCAGCGCCGCCGGGCGCAGCCGCTTGACGTTCCACAGGTGGAAGAACTCGTGGGAGACCAGGCCGAGCACGTCCTCGTAGCCCTGGCGGGAGCCGAAGCCCAGCCGCGGCACCAGCAGCACGCTGGAGGCCAGGTGCTCCAGGCCGCCCCGCCCCTTGCCGGTGAGGTGCACCACGAAGACGTAGCGCCGGTAGGGCAGGCTGCCCCAGAAGGCGCCGTGGGCCTCCACGATGCGCTGGACGTCGCGCACCAGCCGCGCCAGGTCGTGGTTGCCGCGCCCCCACACCACCACCTGGTGCTCGCGCCCCAGCGCCTGGAAGCTGGCCGCCTCGTGCTCGCCGATCTCCAGCGGCGAGTCCACCAGCTCGTCGTAGTCACGCGCGGTGAAGTGGGTGGGGCCGCCCTCCAGGGCGGTGGCCACCCGCCAGCCGGGCGGCAGCGCCACCTCCACCCGGTGCGGGCCGGTCTCGCGCCCGCGCGCCGCCAGGAAGACCCCGGCCGGCGAGAGGAAGGCGTGGCTCTGGTCCACGTGGCTGGTGCGCACGGTCAGGTCGTTGGCGTAGACGCGGTAGCGCACGGTCACCCGCGCCGCGGCCCCGGCGTCGAGCCGCCAGCGGTGCTTGTCGAGCCGCACCACCGGCACCGGGCAGCCGGTCTCGTCGCTGGCCTCCACCTGCTCGAGGTGGCGGGCGAACTCGCGGACCAGGTAGCTGCCAGGGGTCCAGACCGGCAGGGCCAGCTCCAGCCCGTCGCCCGGCTGCTCCAGCTCGAGCGCGACGTGGAGGTGGTGCGTCTGGGGAGCGGGGAAGGAGAGCCGGTAGCGCATGGCGACCCCGAATCTAGCCCGGGAGCGGGGGGGCGCAGGGGAAAGGCCAGGCTCCCGCGTGGGGGGGCCCCGCCGCCCCGGGTCGGCCCCGGCGCCCGGCCCCGTCCCCCGGCCCGCCGGAGCGCTGGCCCCGGCGCCCGCGGGCGGCTACCGTCGTGCGCCATGGATCCCTACGGCCTCAGGCGCGTCGTCTCCCCACCCGGCGTGCTGCCCCAGCGGGCCGACCGGCTCGACCCCGACCTGCCCCTCGGCGAGGACGAGCTGGCCATCGACGTGACGGCCCTCAACGTGGACGCCGCCAGCTTCCGGCAGCTGGAGGGGAAGGTGGGGCGCGACCCGGCGGCGCTGGCCGCCGAGATCACCCGGCTGGTGGCCAGCTGCGGCAAGCTGCACAACCCGGTGACCGGCTCGGGCGGCATGCTCATCGGGCGGGTCGCCGAGGTGGGCCCGCGCCACCCGGCCGCCGGCGCCCTGCTGCCCGGCACCCGCGTCGCCACCCTGGTCTCGCTCACCCTGACGCCGCTCCGGCTGGACGCCATCACCGCGGTGCGCCCGGAGACCGACCGGGTGGAGTGCAGCGGGCGGGCCATCCTCTTCGCCTCCGGCCTGTGGGCAAGGCTGCCGGAGGACCTGCCCGAGACGCTGGCGCTGGCGGCGCTCGACGTGTGCGGCGCCCCCGCCCTGGTGCTGCGCCACCTCAGGCCGGGCATGCGGGTGCTGGTGCTGGGCGCCGGCAAGTCGGGCACCCTGGTGGCCTTGGCGGCCCGCGAGGTGCTGGCCGGGCGCGGCTGGGTGGTGGCGGCCGACCGCTCGCGCGCCGCCCTCGACGACCTGCGCCGCCTCGGCGCGGTGGACGACGCGGTGGAGGTGGACGCCACCGACGCGGTGGGGTCCATGCGCCGGCTGGAGGCGGCCGGCCCGGCCTTCGACCTGGTGGTGAACTGCGCCTCGGTGCCCGGCACCGAGCTCTCCTCCATCCTGGCGGTGCGGCCGGGCGGCACGGTCATCCTCTTCTCCATGGCCACCAGCTTCACCGCCGCGGCGCTGGGGGCCGAGGGGGTCGGCAAGGACGCCACCCTGGTGATCGGCAACGGCTTCGTGCCGGGCCACGCCGACCTGACGCTGGACCTGCTGCGCCGCCACGCCCGGCTGCGCACCCTCTTCGAGGGGCGGTACGCCCCCGGCCACAGGAGCGCGCCATGACCGACGAGCAGGTGAAGCAGGTGGTGACCGCCTACCAGGTCCGGCTCACCCGCGAGGGCTACCAGCCGGTGCAGATCGACTTCGACCGCACCACCGCCGCCTTCCCGAAGAGCCGGCAGCTGGAGCACGTGGCCTGGATGTGCGGCGGGATCCTGGAGGCGCTGGCCGCCGGCGACCGGGAGCGGGCCATGCGCTGGCTGGGCTTCACCCAGGGCGTGCTCTGGGCCCACGGGGTCTACGCCGTGGCCGAGATGCGCGAGCAGAACCGCGCCAGCTCGCCCTAGGGCGGGGGGAGCGGCGGGGCTGCGCGTGCGCCCCGCGGGGCGGCCGCCGGGGGGCGCGGTGGTATCCTCGCGCCCGCGGGGCCGTGGCGGAACTGGCAGACGCAGCGGACTTAAAATCCGCGTCCCCTCGCGGGGAGTCCCGGTTCGACCCCGGGCGGCCCTAATTGGCGAACGGCGGCGGCTCGAAGGTGACGCCCTCGAGCGGCTGGCGCGCCGAGAACCCGGCGTCGAGCGGGTGCCAGTGGATCACGGCCGGCTCGCCGAACTGCCAGCACAGGAAGACCGGCTCGTCGTCCACGGTGGAGTAGAAGTCCACCAGCCCCTGCTCCAGGTCCTTCACCAGGCAGCCCATCTCGTTGATGCGCTCCACCGCGGCGGTGATCTCGCCGGCCAGCCGCTGCAGCCGCAAGGCGTCGGCCTCGCGCCCGGGCGGCGCGGCCCGGCCGTCCTGCAGGATGGCCACCGCCACCTCGGCGCCGCCCATGGACTCGATGAGCGGCTGCAGCTCGGAGCGCACCTGGGCCACCCGCCCGAACTCCAGCTGCAGGGCCCCCACGAGGTCGTTGGCCTCCTCCACGGTGAAGAACCGCGGGCCGTCGTCCTGGTCCTGAATCCCTGGCATGGGCGTGTTATACCAGCCCGCCACGTGAGGGGGGATCACCGCCGTGCTCGAGACGGTCGCCAAGGGCTTCAAGGCTGCCCGCAACAAGCTGAAGGGTCGCACCGAGATCACCAGCGAGGTGGTCGACGAGGCGCTGCGGGACATCCGCGTGTCGCTGCTGGAGGCCGACGTGGCCTTCGAGGTGGTGAAGCGCTTCGTGGCCCGGGTGCGCGAGAAGGCCGTCGGCGAGGTGGTCGAGACCAAGGTCAAGACCGCCAAGGGCAAGGTCAAGGTCTCGCCGCAGGACCACTTCATCAAGATCTGCCACGACGAGCTCGAGGGGCTGATGGGGCCCGTCGACACCTCGCTCACCTGGGCCGAGCGCGGCCCCACCGGCATCATGATGGTGGGCCTGCAGGGCTCCGGCAAGACCACCACCGCCGGCAAGCTGGCCAACAAGCTGAAGAAGGACGGCAAGCGGCCCATGCTGGTGGCGGCCGACATCTACCGCCCGGCCGCCGTGGAGCAGCTCAAGGTGCTGGGCGCCCAGCTGGGCGTGCCGGTCTTCCACCAGGCCGGGGTCCAGCCGCCCGAGCTGTGCCGGCTGGCGCTGGCGGCGGCGGCCCACGAGAAGGCCAACGTCCTCATCTACGACACGGCCGGCCGCCTCGCCATCGACGACACGTTGATGACCGAGCTGGAGCAGATCAAGGCCAACGTCGCCCCGCACAACGTCCTGCTGGTGGTCGACGCCATGATCGGCCAGGACGCGGTGCGCACCGCGGCCGAGTTCGACCGGCGCCTGGCGCTGGACGGCTTCATCCTCACCAAGCTGGACGGCGACGCCCGCGGCGGCGCGGCCCTCTCCATCAAGGAGGTGACCGGCAAGCCCATCAAGTTCCTCGGCATGGGCGAGACGCTGGACCGCCTCGAGGAGTTCCGGCCCGAGGGCCTGGCCTCCCGCATCCTCGGGTTCGGCGACGTGGTCGGCCTGATGAAGGACTTCGAGCAGCACGTCGACGCCGAGAAGGCGGAGGCGGACGCCGAGAAGATCCTCTCGGGCGAGTTCACGCTGCAGGACTTCGTCGAGCAGATCCAGCTGGTCCGCAAGATGGGGCCGCTGGGCGAGCTGATGGAGAAGTTCCCGCTCTTCGGCGACCTGCCGGAGGGCTTCCAGTTCGACGACCAGGCCCTGCACAAGATCGTGGCCATGGTCGGCTCGATGACCCGGGCCGAGAAGCTGCGCCCGGACTCCATCACCGACCCGCGCATCAAGCGCATCGCCAAGGGCTCGGGCCGCAGCGAGAAGGAGGTGCGCGACCTCCTCAAGCAGTACCACGCGATGAAGTCGGTGATGAAGTCGATGGGCTCGGCCTCGGGCCTGCTGTCCCGCCTCCCCGGCATGAAGAACCTGATGAACCTGCGCAAGCTGCAGGGCAAGGGGATGGAGGACGTGCTGGGCGCCGACGCCGCGGCCATGGAGCAGGCCATGGGCGGCGGCATGGACCAGGCCGCCATGGCCCGCATGGCGGGCCTGCCCAAGGGCTACACCCCACCCATGGCCTCCGGGGCCATGGCCCGCGCCCGCCTCATGGGCTACGCGCCCGAGCCGGTGGCGGTGACCGAGAGCAGCAAGGACCGCGACGCCCGCAACAAGAAGCGCAAGGCCGAGCGGCAGTCGCGCAAGAAGAACCGCAAGAAGAACAAGCGGTAGGGCGCAGGCGGCGCCTCGGTCTCGCGCCCGCCGGGCAGCTGCTCGGCGCGGCGGGAACGGCGGCGCCGGGCCCGGTCCGCCCTACCCCTTGGCCTTCGCCTTCACCCTGGCCTTGGCCTTGGCCTTGCGGGCCTTCTGCTTCTTCGGCACCACCAGCCCGCGCGACAGCCGGCGCAGCACCTGCTGCTGCTGGCGCCGCTTGTAGCGCTCGTGGGAGGCGTCGCCCTCCTCGTTGCGGCGGGCCGTCTCGGCGTCGATGACCTGGAACTCCACCAGCGAGAAGACCACGCTGCCCAGCTCGTCGGCCATGGGGTCGAGCGGCGGCAAGAGCTCGTCGATGCGCACCGGCACGTCCACCACGAAGTTGAGCACCTTGAAGGTGTCGGCGCTGAAGTCGTTGCGCGGCGCGGCCGGGTCCTTCTTCTCGGCGTGCAGGGGCAGCTGCAGCTCGGCGGCCAGCTCGGCGCCGCGCGGGTGGCGCGCCAGCAGCTCGCCGAAGCGCAAGAGGCTGTTCTGCACCTGGCCGGGCACCGCGTAGTTGAAGGGGAAGAGGTGGCGGGTCAGGTGCAGCACCACCGGCGGGATCTGCTCGGGCCGCTCGGTGACCACCCGGTAGCGCACCCGGTCGAAGACCTGGGCCGCCACCGACTCCTTCTTGGCCAGCAGCTTGGTGACCAGCGACTCGCGCGTCTTGACGTTGCCGCGGAACTCCACCACCGGCAGCCCCAGGGCGCGCATCCGCTCGGCCTCGGCCATGACGCGCCGGTGGACCCGCTCGGCCAGGTCGGCCTCGCGGATGGGCGTGCGGAAGAGCAGCTCGCGCGCCTCCAGGTGGTGGATGACGTGCATCACCTTGAGCACCACGCAGGCGATGCGGCGCAGCTTCCTGGGCTCCAGCACGCCGGAGGCCCACAGGAAGAGGTGGCGCAGGTCCTCGGGGTTGGCCACCACGTCGGCCACCCGGTAGCCGAAGGCGCTGCGCAGGTAGTCCACCGACTGCGACAGCACCATCCGCAGCCGCCGCTCGTCGCGCGCCTCCTCCAGGTCGAAGAGGTTGAGCCGCAGGAAGGCGTCCACCTCGGCCGGCGAGGTGAACTCCAGGCGGCGCCAGTCGATGACCGAGCCGCCCCGCAGCAGCAGGCGCAGCGCCTCCAGGTCGGCCAGCCCCATCTCCTCGATGGGGTGGTAGGCGCCGCCCGCGTGGGCGGGGGGCTTGTGCGGAGGGGTCACGGGCGGGCGCCTTGGGCGCTAGAAGCCGAACGGGAAGGTGACCGGCTGCCCGCGGGCGTCGCCGATGCGGGGGAAGCGGATGCCGCGCACCACGCCGGTGATGCAGCCGGCGAACGGGCTCTGCGCCAGGTCCGGCGTGAGGCAGCGCACCTCCTTGGGCACGCCGTCCGGCTGGATGGTCCAGGCCATCTTGAGCGTGCCCTTCACGCCCGGCTCACGGGCCTGCTGCTCGGCGGCGCAGCGGCGCAGGGCGTCCACGTGCAGCCGCACCGACTCGGTGATCTGGGCGTCGCTGAGCCGCTCGGGCACGGCCGCGCCGCCGGTCTTGGGCGGAACGTAGACGGTCCGGCCGGAGCCGCCCAGCGCGGCCGCCAGGTCGTCCTCGGCGCCCTGGTCGAAGTCCAGGACCGAGTCCTTCTTCTTGGCGGCGGGCTTGGTGGCGGGCTGGGCCGGCGGCGCCTCGGCGCGCGCGGCCACCCTGGGGGCGGGCGCCTTGGCGGGCGGCGGGCGCACCGGCCTGGGCGCCGCCTTGGGCGCGGCGGCGGCCCTGGCCACCGGCTCGGGCGCGGCGGCGGGGGGCGCCGCGGCGAGCGCGGGCGCGGCGGCGGGTGCGCCGGCCTCCGGGGCCGGAGCCGCGGCGCCAGCGGCCGCCTGGCCGCCGGCGGGGGCGGGCTCCACCGGGGACGGGGCCGGGATGGGCGGGGCCGGCGGCTGGACCTGGACCACCGCCGGCGGGGCGGGCGGCGGCGCGGGGGGCGGCTGGGGCGCGCCGCCGCCAGCGGTGAACCACCAGGTGGCGCCGGCTCCGGCCACCACCACGGCCAGGCCGACGCCGGCCAGGAGCGCGGTGCGGCCGCTCCGCTGCTGGCGCATCGCCTCGGCGCCGCGGGCCACCGAGGTGCGGCGGACGGCCCGCTCGTCGGTGACCTCCATGCCCTTGATGGGCAGCGGCAGGAGGCCGGTCGGGTCCACGCCGCCGGTGTCCGGCAGCTCGTCCACCAGCGAGCGCCCCGGGCTGGGGCGCGGCGCGGCGGGCGCGGTGGCGGCGTCGCGGGCCGCCAGCTCCTCGGAGGCCAGCGACGCCAGGGCGCTGGCGCCGGCGGGCTTCCACTCCACCTCGGGGGCGGGCGCGGCCGGGACGCCGGCCGGGGGGGTCAGGGCGCGGGCCGGCTGGTGGGCGGCAGACGCCACCCGCGGGGCCACCGGCGCGGCGGCCACCACCGGCGCGACCACCGGCGGCAGCGTCGGCAGGCGCTCGGGCTCGGGCTGCGGCAGCGGGCTCACGGCGGCGGCCAGCTCGGGCACGCCGGTGAGCGGCGCCCAGTCGGCCATGCCGGCGCGCCACACCAGCGAGTCGGGGCCGAGCTCGCCGGCCTCCCAGCGCCGCTTCACCTCGGCGACGGGGAGCGGGCCGACCTGGGCGTCGCCGATGCCGACGAACCACTCGGTGGCCGCGGTGACCGGGGGCGCCGGGGCCGGCGCGGGCTCCGCCGCGGGCGGCTGGGGCGCCGGGGCCGGCGCGGGATCGCCGAAGGCGTGATCGAAGGCCGCGCCGAGCTCGTCGTCCAGCCCGGGCCCGGGCGACCCCTCGACCTCGGGGGGCGGGGCCACGGGCGGCGGCGCCACCACCGGCGGCGCCTCGGCCCGCCGCACGGTGACCACGTTGCCGCACTTCTTGCAGCGCACCTTCACGCCGGCCGGACCGACCTTGTCGTCCGGGATCATGTAGGCGGAACCGCAGCTGTCGCACGTGAATTTCATGGGGGCACTCTCAGGCCGGGACGACCGCCGCGAGGCCGAGCTGCTCGCGCACGAAGGCATAATCCTCCGAGACGCAGAAGAGCGAAAGATCCTTGAGCCTGGTCTCCTCCCGCAGCTTGGAGACCTGGGGCCGCTCGACCTGGACGGCCCGGCGCACCACCTCCAGATCGGCGGCCAGGAGCGCCCCGGCCCGGTTGGAGGTCAGCTCGGCCCCGTCGAGGTAGGCGCGCACGTCGCCGGGGTGCTGCACCTCGGTGTAGGCGCGGGCCAGCAGCTTGAGCGTGTTGGCCCGCACCTTGTCGGGCAGGAACTGCTCCAGCTGCCGCTTCAGCTTCGCCACCAGGTGCGGGTCGGCGGTCACCACGAAGCGCGAGGTGCCCACCGAGCAGGCGGCCTGGAAGACCAGGTCGAGCTGGTCGTGGGGCATGAGCCGGGCCATGAAGAGCTCGGGCCGGGCGAAGGCCATGGCCTTGGCGATGAGGAACCAGAGCTCCTTCTTGGGCCGGTCCTGGAAGACCTCGGCCGCCGCCAGCAGGCCGGCCGGGTCGGTGGGCACCAGCTGCAGGCGGGCCCCCGGCTCGTCGCGGCGGAAGAGCCGCAGCGGCTCGACGGCCAGGGTGCGCGCCACGTACTTGAACATGTTGGCGAAGAAGAGCATCGAGGCGGCCACGTCGACCTCCTCGCGCCGCACGTCGATGCCCAGCGCCTTGGGCGCCTGCACGAAGAGCGGCCGGGCGTGCACCGCCAGCAGCGCCATGATGTCGGCCAGCGGGCCGCGGGCCCGCTCGTGCAGCAGCCGGCCCCACAGGGCGTCGTCGAGCGGCCGGTTGGCCTGGTCGCGGGCGAAGGTGCGCAGCCGGGACAGCACCGCCACCTCCTCGTCGCTGGCGCCGCCGGTCAGGTGCACCAGCACCTGGGCGGCGTTGTAGGCCCGGTCGTACTCCTTGCGGCCGGCGTGCAGCCGCACCAGCGCGGCCAGCGCCTTCTGCGGCGCCGGCGCCAGCCTGAGCAGCTGCCGGTAGGCGGCCACCGCCTCGCCCTCCTGCCCGGGCGCGGCGGCGGCCAGGTCGGCGTAGCGCTCCACCACCACGGCGTCCTCCGGGTCGGCCCGGGCCACCACCTGGTAGGCCATGCGGGCGCCCTCGTCGCTGCGCAGCACGGTGCGGTAGAGGTCGCCCAGGGTGCGCCACAGCGCCAGGCGGGCCTGGGCCGCGTCGGGCGTCTTGGGCAGCCGCTGGATCATGCGCACGTAGGCCTGCTCCAGGTCCGGCCAGCGCTTGGCCCGGGCGTGCGCCTCCTCGATGGCGGCGAAGGCCTGCGGCAGGCGCGGGTTGAGGTCCAGCGCCTGCTCCAGCGCGGCCAGCGCGCCCACCTCGTCCTTCACCTCGTCGCGCAGGATGTCGGCCAGCAGCAGGAGCAGCCGGGCCGCCCGCGGGGGATCGGCCTGCACCTCCGGCCGGGTCAAGAGCTGCTGCAGCACGTCGGCGGCCTTCTGCCCCTGGCGCGTCTCGCGGTACAGGGCCAGCAGGGCCTCGGTCACCGGCAGGTCGGTGGGGTCCAGGCGCGAGGCGCCCAGGTAGGCGTCGATGGCCTGGTAGGGGTCCTGCAGCTGCTCGCGGCAGGCCTTGCCGATGGCCACGAAGAGGTCGAAGCGAGCCTTGCCCTCCAGCACCGGCAGGAGGCGCTGCCGCTGCTCCACCGCCCCCTCGTGGTCGCCGGCCGCCTCCAGCAGGCCGATGAGGGCGCGCCGCGACGGCTCGTGCCCCTGGTCGATCTCCAGCGCCTTCCTGAAGCTGGCGATGGCGCGGTCGGGCTGCCCGAGCCGGCCGGCCAGGTCGCCCAGCTGCCAGTGCGTCTCCACCACCTCCAGGTCGGAGAGCCCGTCGCGGTGGTGGATGAGGATGGCGGTGAAGATGCGCAGCGCCTCCTCGTCCTGCCCCTCGGCCACCAGCAGGTTCCCCAGCCCCTCCAGCGCCGGCAGGTAGGTGGAGTCCAGCTCGTAGGCGCGCCGGAAGGCCTGCAGGGCCTTCTCCTGGTTGCCCAGCTTCTGGGCCACGTAGCCCAGCCGGTAGGACTGCCGGCACAGCTCCTTGGCGTCGCCGCCGCCGGCCAGGGTGCGCACCATGCCGTCGAGCACCCGCTCGGCGTCGGGCCACTGCTGCGCCGCCACGTAGAGATCGGAGAGCGGGCGGGCCGCCGGCAGGTGGTCGGGCCGGCGCCTGAGCGCCTCCTCCCAGGCGCGGGCCGCGCCCTCGCGGTCGCCGCGCTCGTCCAGGAAGAGCCGCCCCACCTCGGTGCCCAGGGCCGCCTGGGTGGAGGCGTCCTCGGCGTAGCGCGCCTCGGCCACCAGCTGCTCCAGGAACCCGGCGCGATCCTGCTCGGCCTCCAGGATCCCCTTCATGGCCCGGATGGCCGGCAGGCAACCCGGATCCAGGGCCAGCGCCTTGCCGTAGGCCTCCTTGGCCCCGGCGCGGTCCATCAGCATCTGCTCCTGGATGGCCCCGGCGCGCACGTAGAGCTCCACGGCGTCGCGGCCGGCCCCGGCCAGGCGGGCCTCTCGCCGCAGCATGTCGAGCGCCAGGTTCCAGTTGCCGCTGCGCTCGTAGAGCCGGCCCAGCGCCGAGACCGCCTCCCTCGACTCCGGCTCGAGCTGCAGCGCCTGGCCGAAGATCTGCTCGGCGCGATCGACGCGGGAGAGCTCCTTCCACCAGACCTCGCCGGTGGCCACCAGCAGCGCCACCTGCTCGCGCCGGTCGGTCAGCAGGCCGAGCTGGTGGCCCATGATGGCCAGCAGCTTCTCCCACTCGCCCTGCTGCCGGTAGAGCCGGGAGAGGGCGCGCACCGCCCCCAGGTTGCCGCCGTCCAGCCCCAGGATGGCCTCGTTCTGCGCCACCGCCCGGGCCGGGTCGGTCATCTTCTCCTCGAAGATGGAGGCGCTCTTGGCCAGGATGCGGGCCTGCTCGGCCGGGTCCGGCGAGAGCTGCACCTGCCGCTCGTAGACCCGGTTCAGCTCGGCGAAGCGATCCAGCTTGGTGTAGAGCCGCTCCAGGCCGGCCAGCGCCTCCTGGTGCTGGTCGTCCAGGCCGAGCACGGTGCGGTAGGCCTCCACCGCCGCCTCGTCGTCGCCCAGCTCGTTCTCCTGCACGCCCGCCAGCTGCAGCTGCCAGGCCACCCGGGCGGCGTCGTCGGCCGCCAGGTCGCGGGCCCGCGCCAGCACCGCCGCCAGCTGGCCCCACTGGTGCTCGCGCCGGTGCAGCGCCACCAGGCCGGCCAGGGCCTGCGCGTCGCCGCCGTCCAGCTCGAGGAGGCGCTTGAGCGCCCCCACCGCCTCCTCCACGTCGGAGAGCGCGCCGTCGTAGAGCCGCGACAGCTCCAGCAGCAGCGCCTTCTTCTCGTCGAGCCCCGAGGCCGCCAGCAGCTTCTGCTCCAGGGCGATGACCAGCTCGCGGCTCCGGCCGCGCCGCGTGAAGAGGCCGGTCAGGGCGTCGAGCGCCTCGCCGCCGGCCGGGTCGGCCTCCAGCGCCCGCCGGTAGGCCTGCTCGGCCCCGTCGGCGTCGTCCAGCACCGCGTCGCGCAGGGCGCCGAGCCGGAGCAGCAGGCGCGCCCGCACCAGGCCGCGGGCCTCCTCGCTCACCTGCTCCAGCACCGCCGCCAGCTCCTCGTCGGCGCCGGTCTCGTGGGCCAGGCGGGCCGCCTCGGTGAGGGCCTCGGCGTCGCCGGGCGCCTCGCCCAGGGCGCGGCACCAGGCCAGGAAGGCCATCTCCTTCTGGCCCAGCCGCTTCTCGTGGACGCCGGCCACCTCCTTGCGCAGCGCCAGCCGCTCGGCCTCGTCGGTGAGCTGCGGGGCGAAGAGGTCGCAGACCCGGGCGTAGTCGCGCCAGGAGCCGGCCGCGGCGTGCAGCGCCCGCAGGCCCAGGTAGGCGGCCCGGCTGGCCGGGTCGAGCTCCAGCACCTTGTCCAGCGCCGCGGCCGCCGCGTCGGGCCGCTTCTGGCCGCGCCACAGCTCGGCCACCGCCAGCCAGGCCGGCACCGCCTCGGCCGGCCCGCCCTGGGCGGAGAGCAGCGCGGCGCGCGCCTCGGCGGCCCGCACCCCCTCGGCCCCGGCCCCGGCGGCCCCGAAGAGCCGCTCCAGCCGCTCCAGCTCGTCGGCGGCGTGGGGCTCGATGTCGAAGGCCCGCTTGCCCTGCTCCACCGCCTCGGTCTTCTGGCCCGAGCGCAGCAGCACCTCGGCCAGGTCGAGCCGCACCCGCTTCACGCCGGCGGCGTCCTCCTGCAGGGGCACCAGGCGCCGGTAGGCGCTGGCCAGGGCGTCCAGGTCGCCCTGCGCCGCGTACAGGTCGCGCAGCGCCTCCAGGGCGCCGCGGTTGCGCGGGTCGGCCTCCAGCACCGCCTTGTAGGAGGCCACCGCCTGGGCCGGGTCGCCCAGCTTGCGCCCGGTGACGAACCCCAGCCGGTCGTTGAGCCGGGCCGCCTCGCGCCGGTCGACGGTGGCCGAGAGCTGCACCCGCAGGTGCTGGGCCAGCTCGCCCCAGCGCTCCTGCCGCTCCAGGAGCTGCTCCAGCGCCGCCAGCGCCCCCTCGTGGCGGGGGTGCTGCTGCAGGAGCTCGCGCCACAGCCCGACCGCCTCCTCGGTGCGGCCCAGCTGGTCGGCCAGCCCGCCCATCTTGGCGAGGAGCCGCTCCCGCGACGCCCCGTCGCCCACCGCGGCCCGCTGGGCCGCCAGGGTCTCGAGCAGCGCCTCGGCGCGGCCGGCCGCCTCGTGCAGCGCCTCCAGCGCCTGCAGCGAGGGCAGGTGGCGCGGGTCCACCTCCAGCGCCTGGCGGTAGGCCTCGACGGCCTGGTCGGCCGCCGAGAGCCGCTCCTCGCAGAGCCGCCCCAGGCGGAAGAGGAAGGCCAGCCGCTCCGGGCCGGCCGCCGCCGCGGCGCGGGAGCGCAGCACGTCGGCCAGCTCGGGCCAGCTCTCCAGCCGCTGGTAGAGCCGCTCCAGCGCCGCCAGCGCCTCCGGGGCGGCCTCCGGCTGCAGGGCCAGCGCCCGCCGGAAGCAGGCGGCGGCCTGGGCCGGGCCGGCCAGCGGCCCCTCGTGCAGGCGCCCCAGCACCAGCGCCACCTCGGCCGTCGGGCCGGGCGGCAGGTGGTCCAGCTCGTCCTCGTAGAGCGCCGCCAGCTCCTCGTGGTGGCCGCCGGCCTCGGCCGAGCGCTCCAGGCGGGCCCGCACGGCCGGGTCGGCCGGGTCCTCGCGGAACGCCTTGCAGAGCGCCAGGAAGGCCAGCTCCTGGTCGCCCAGGCGCCGCTCGCGCAGGTCGGCCAGGGCCAGGAAGAGCGCCTTGCGCTCCTCGGGGTCCGGCCGCTCGGCGGCGCGGGTCTCCAGGGCCGCGGCCTGGCGCACGTGGTCGCCGGTGGCGGCGTAGGCCGCCTCCAGCGCCAGGGCGGCGCGGGCGTTGCTGGAATCCTTGGCCAGCATGGCCTCCAGGCGGGCCAGGGCCCCGGGGTGGTCCGGGGTGGTGGCCAGCACCTGCTCGAAGAGGGCCAGCGCCCCCTCGCGGTCGTGCAGCCGCCCCTCCCTGAGCTCGGCCAGCCGCTGCCTGAGCGGCGTCAGCACCTCCAGGTCGCCGTCCGCCTCGGCCGCCGCGAGCTCGCGGGCCAGGACGTCGCCCAGCTCCACCCAGCGCTCGCCGGCCACGCAGAGCCGGTCGAGCCGGCCCAGGGCGTCCCGGTCGCCCGGCGCGAGCTCCAGCAGCCGCTTGAGCGACACCGCCGCGCCGGCCCCGTCGCCCAGCCGCTCCTCCTGCAGCACCGCCAGGTCGTACAGCAGCCCGGCGCGGGCCTCCGGCCGCTCCTCCAGGGCCAGGGCCCGCCGCAGCGCCTTCTCCAGCGGCTCGGCGTCGTCGCCGCTGCGCAGCGCGCCCAGCAGCCCGGCCGACGCCTCGCGGTCCTCGGGCAGCAGGTCGAGCAGCCGCTGCCAGGCCTCGGCCACCCGGGCCGGCTCCTGCTCCAGGCGGGCCAGCTGCCGCAGGTACTCGGCCCGCACCTGCGGGTCGTGAGCCCGGTCGGCGTGCTCGGCCAGCAGCGCCGCCAGCTCCTCGCCCACCCCGGCCTGCTGGCCGAAGCCCACCGCCAGGGCCAGCGACTCCAGCGCCTCCGGGTCGGCGGCCAGCGCCCGCGCCGCGGCCGAGAAGGCCAGCTCGGCGTTCTTCACCTGGTGGCCGTAGCGCTCCGCCACCTGCCGCAGCAGCGCGGCCCGCGCCGCCGGGGCGGGCTCGTTGCGGGCCCGCGCCTCCAGCACCTCGATGACCTTGGAGTGGTCGTTCTCGGCCGCGAAGATGGGCTCGAGCAGCGTGGCGGCCTGCACCGCCACCGGGCCGGTCCCGTGGCTCAGCTCCTCCAGCGCCGACAGGGTGCCGGGGTGGCGCGGCGACCGCTCCAGCACGGCGCGGAAGCAGGCCAGCGCCCCGGGCGCGTCGGAGAGCCGGGTCTGGCGGACGCGCCCCAGCCGGTGGCGCAGCTCGGCCGCCTCGGCCACCGCGTCGGGCCGGGCCTCGGCCGCGGCCGCCTCGCGCTCCAGCACCAGCGCCAGCTCCTCCCAGCGCTCGGCCGCCCCCAGCAGCCGCGCCAGCAGGCGCAGGGCGTCGGGGTCCTCGGGGTCCACGGCCAGGATCTTGCGGAACGCCGCGATGGCGCCCTCGCGGTCGGCGAGCTGCTCGTCCATGATCTTGGCCACCTCGAAGAGAAGGTCCTTGCGGGCGCCGGCCGCCGGCGTGGCGTCCGCCAGCCGGTCGAGCGCCGCCGCCAGCTCGCGGCGCTCACCCTGCCGCCGCCGCACCCGCACCAGCGCCGCCAGCGGCTCGGGGCCGGGCGACGCGGCCGCCACCTCGTCCCACAGCGCGGCCGCCTGCTCCAGGTCGCCCAGCCGATCGGCGCACAGCGCCGCCAGGCGCCGGCGCAGCTCCAGCCCGGGGTCCGGCAGCCGGGCCAGCGCGGCCCGGTACAGCCCCGCCAGCTCCGGCCAGCCGCCGGCGTCGCCGGCCAGCCGCTCCAGCTCGCCGCGCGCCTGCGGGTCGTCCCGGCCGGCCGCCAGGGCCGCCTCGAAGGCGCGGCGGTGGGCCGCGAAGGCGCCCGGCGCGTCGCCGGCCCGCTCGCGCAGCCCGGCGATCTCCGCCAGCAGGTCCAGGTGGTGCGGGCCCGAGGTGGCCTCCAGCCTGATCTCCAGCAGCGCCGCCAGCCGGGCCGGGTCGCCGGAGAGCCGCTGCACGTCCTCCAGGATGCGCTGGGCCGCGCCGCGGGCGTCGGGCCGGGCCAGCAGCCGCTCCAGCCCCGCCACCGCGCCGGGCTCGCGCGGCCACTCGGCCAGCACGGCGGCGTAGGCCTCCACCGGGTGGAGCGGGTCGGGGTCGGGCTCGAGCAGCGCGGCGCGCCGCAGCAGCAGCGCCAGGCGCGCGGCCTGGTCGCCCTCCCCGGCCACCTCGGCCAGCGCCGCCAGCACCTCGCACCGCTCGGCCACCTGGCCGGTGCGGGCCAGGGCCTCCTCCAGCGCGGCCAGCACGGCGGCGTCGCGGGGGGCCAGGCCGCGGGCCTCGGCCAGCAGCGCCACCTCCACCTCGGGCGCGCCCATCAGCAGGGCGATCTCCGAGGCGTGGCACAGCGCCGGCACCTTGGCCGCGCCCACCGCCACCGCGGCGCGGCGGCGCGCCACCTCGAGCCGCTCGCGCCCGGCCTGGGCGTCGGTGTAGAGCCGCTCCAGCGCCTCGAGCGCCTCGGCGTCCTCGCTGGCCAGGTCGAGCACCCGCCACCAGGCCACGATGGCCGCCGGCCCGTCGCGCATGTCGCCGTCGCGCACCCGGGCGGCCCGCCGCCGCCACTCCACCTCGCCGGCGCCGCCGGCCGCGGCCACCGCCTCGTAGGCCTCGGCCACCTCGCCGCTGCGGCCGCAGGCCCCGGCCAGCCGGACCAGGTCCAGCTCGGCCTCGACGCGCCCCGGGCCGCCCTCCTCGAAGGCGCGGCGGGCCGCGGCCAGCGCCCTGGCCGGATCGCCCAGCTCGCGCTCCAGCAGGCCCCGCAGCTCGGCGTGCAGCCGGCCGCGCTCGGCCGGGTCGTCGACCACGGCCAGGCGGGCCTCGCGGGCCGCCAGCCGGCGGGCGTGCTCGCCGGCCGCCTTGAGCGCCACGTCGGCGGCCAGCAGGGCCTCGCGGCCCACCGGCCCGGGCACGGCCGCCAGCAGCGAGAGGGCCTCGCGCGGGCCGGTCCGGCCCGGCTCGCGGCGGGCCAGCTCGGCGTGCAGCTCGAGCGCCCCGCCGGGATCGGCCAGGCGGGTGCGGCGCAGCTCGGCCAGCCGGAAGGCGGCCTCGGGCTCCCAGGCGCGGGCCAGCCGGCGCTCCAGCGCCGCCGCCAGCTCGTCGGGCCGATCCAGCCGGGAGAGGAGCCGCTCCACGGCATCGGCCACGTCGCGGTCGTCGGGCGCCAGCGCCGCCACCTCGCGCCAGGCGGCCAGCGCCCGCGGCAGGTCGGCCAGGCGCGCCTCGGCCACCGCGCCGATCTCGCGGAGCGGGTCCTGGCGGGCCGCCGGGGAGGCGGCCCGGGCCGCCAGCTCGTCGCACACCTCGAGGAGCTGCGGCCACCGCTCGGCGGCGCGGTGGAGCCGGCGCAGCGAGGTGAGCGCCGTCGAGTCGCCCGGGGCCAGGGCCCGCACCCCGGCCCAGGCGGCCACCGCCCGATCGCGCGCCTCCAGCCGCCGCTCGCACCAGTCGGCCAGCTCGCGCAGCACCGGCAGCCGCTCCTCGGCCGGCAGGGCCGTCGCCAGCGCCTCCAGCAGGCCGGCCGCGGCCTCCGGCTCGTGCGCCAGGTCGGCCAGGCGCCGCACCTCGCGCCGCCGCTCGGCGTCGGCCGGGCGGGCGCGCGCCGCCTCCAGCGCGGCCGCCAGGGCGTCGCCCGGGCAGGCCAGCTCCAGCTCCTGGGCCCGCGCCACGTCGCGCCAGGCCTCGGCCCGGGCCTCGGGGTCCGGGTGGCAGCGGGCCTGGGCGGTCAGGGCCCGCACCCGGCCCCGCACGTCGCCGCGCAGCGCGTAGACCGGCGCCAGCGCCAGGCCGGCCGCCAGGGCCACCCCCGGGTCCGGCGACGCCAGCGCGTCCTCCAGCGAGCGCGCCGACGCCGCGTCGTCGGGGTTCACCATGAGCGCCTGGGCCAGCCGCTGCACCGCGCCGGCCAGGTCGCCCAGGCCGGCCGCCAGCCGGGCGCTCTCGCGGGCGGCGCGGGTGGCCTCGACCGGGTCGTCGGTGGCCGAGGCCAGGTCGGCCAGCGCGGCGGCCTGCCCGGCCTCGTCGCCGTCCTTGCCCAGCGCCGCGGCCAGCCGCCCGAGCAGGCGCGGCCGCTGCGAGGGGGCCGCCACCGCCAGCGCCTCGCGGTAGACCTCGGCGGCGGCGCGCGGGCTGGCCAGCCGCTCGGCCAGGACGTCGGCCAGCTGCCCGAGCAGGGCCACCTGCTCGGCCCCGGCGGCGGCGCGCGAGCGCTCCAGCAGGAGGTCGGCGGCCTCCTCCCAGCGCTCGCCGGCCAGCGCCACGCGGGTCAGCGCCGCCAGCAGCTCGGCGTCGCCGGGGCGCAGCGCCAGGCAGCGCCGCAGCTGCGCGGCCGCCTCGTCGGAGGCGCCCAGGTCCTCCTCGGCCACGGCGGCGGCGCAGCGGCGCAGGGCCAGCTCGTCCTCCGGCCGCCCCGCCAGCCGGCCGGCCAGCTCCCCCAGCAGCGCCACCAGCTCGCCCTCGGCCCCCACCCGGCGGGCCAGCGCCTCGCAGCGGCGGCGCGCCTCGGCGTGCTCCGGGCAGGCCCGCAGCGCCTCGGCCGCCACCGAGAGGGCGGCGCGCGGATCCGCCAGCCGGTCGGCCCGCAGGGTCGCGGCGTCCAGCAGGAGGCGGGCCCGCTCGCGGGGCTCGGCGCCGGCCGGCAGGCTGCGGGCCGCCAGCTCCAGCATGGCCACCTGCCGGTCCACCTCGCCCCGGGCGGCGTACTGCGGCGCCAGCACCAGGGCCAGGCGGGCCGGGTCCACCCCGCGCTCCAGCAGGCTGGCCAGCAGCGCCACGGCCCGCTGCTGCAGCGCACCGGCCAGCCCGCCGCCGGCCAGCGTCGCGGCGAGCGCGGCGGCCGCCTCGCCGGGGCGGTCGAGCGCGTCGGCCAGCAGGCTGGCCCGGTCCAGCTCGAGCCCGGCCCGCTCGGCCGGGTCGGCCGCCAGCGAGGCCAGCCGGCCCAGCACCTGCTCGCGCTCCTCCGCGGCGCCGCTCCCCGGCGAGGCCTCCAGGGCGGCGTGCAGGCCCCACAGCGGCGCCACGTCCCCGGGCGCGCCGGCCACCAGCTCGCGCCACCGATCGGCGGCCCGCGCCGGCCTCCCCAGCGCCAGCTCCAGCCGGGCCAGGGCCTCGCCGGGGGCGCGCCGCGCCTCGCCCCGCGCCGTGGCCAGGTCGGCCTCGAGCCGGTCGGCCTCGGCCTGCTGCGCCTCGGCCCGCGCCTGGCAGGCCAGGCGCGCGGCGGCGGCGGCGTGGTCGGCGGGGTCGAGCCCGGACACCTCGGCCCAGACCTCGGCCGCCTGCCCGGCCAGCCCGAGGTCGCGGTCCAGCACCTCGGCGGCCCGGTGCAGCAGCGGGGCGCGGTCGGCCGGGGCGGAGGGCAGGGCCTGGGCGGCGGCGCGCAGGGCCCGGCAGAGCGCCGGCAGCGCGGCGGCGCGACGGGCGGCCTCCTCGAGCGGCGCCCGCAGCGGCGCGTGGGCCGGGGCCTGCGCCAGGGCGCGGCACAGGGTGCGGAAGGCGTCGCGCGGCCGGTCGAGCGGCCCGAGCTCCAGGGCCGCCAGCTGCTCCAGCAGCTCCACCCGCGCCGAGGTGTCCGGCTCGGCGGCCTCGCGCAGGGCCAGCAGCCCGGCCAGGGGCTCCCACTCGCCGGCCTCCGCCAGGAGCGGCGCCAGCGCGGCCGCGGCGGGGGCGTGGCCGGGATCGGCCCGCAGCGCCGCCTCCAGGTGACGGCGGGCGCGCCCGGGGTCGCCGAGGCGGCCGGCGGCCAGGGCGGCGGCGCGCACCTGCAGCGGGGCGTGGCCGGTGCGGGCCGGCGCGGCGCCCAGGTGGCGCTCCAGCAGCGCCAGCGCCTCCTCGACCCGTCCGGCGTCGACCAGCAGCTCGAAGGCCTGCAGCGCCGCCGGCTCGCAGGCCGGGTCGGCCTCCACCGCCTCCAGCAGCGCGGCCAGCGCGCCGGCCCCGTCGGCCAGCCGCACCAGCCTGAGCTGGGCCTGGGCCAGCAGGATCCGCACCAGCGCGCCGCGGTCGCGCGTGGCGGCGGCCAGGCGCGCCAGCGAGGCGGCCTGGGCGCCGTGGTCCTTGCGCTCGGCCAGGATCCGCTCCAGCAGGTCGAGCACGGCCGGGTGCCCGGGCGAGAGCACCCAGGCCCGCTCCAGCCGCTCCACCGCGCGCGGCACGCCGTCGGGGTCGTAGGCGGCGTAGAGCTGGGCGGCCTGCACCAGCAGCCCGGCCGCCGCGGGGCGCGCCACCCGCTCGGCGCCGGCCTCCAGCGCCGCCGCCTCCTCGCGCCAGCGGCGCGGCAGGCCGGCCAGCCGCTCGCGGGCCTGCTGGGCCCCGGGGCTGGTGCGGTCCAGGGCCTGCGCCTCGATGAGCGCGTCCATGGCCAGCTCGTGGAAGAGCGCCTCGCCGGTGAGCTCCGAGCCGAGCTGCACGTAGGCCGCCGCCAGCGCCGGGCGCGCCGCCCCGGCCTCGCGCGCCCCGTCGAGCAGCCGCTTGGCCTGGCCGAAGCGGCGCAGCGCCAGGCAGGCCTGCAGCGCCAGCCGGCGCGCCTCCTCGAGCCCTGGGTCCAGCTGCACGGCGCGCCCGTAGTGCAGGGCCGCCCGATCGCGCCGCCCCAGCCGCTCCTCGCAGATGGTGCCGAGGCGCAGCGCCGCGCGGGCCGCCTCCCCCGGCGTGGCCGCCGCCTGCTGCGCCACCTCCAGCGCCGCCGCCAGGGCCGGCCAGTCCTGCCGCTCCTCCGCCAGCGCGATCAGCCCGGCCAGGCCGGCCGGGTGGCCCGGCGCCACCGCCAGCAGGGCGCGGTAGAGCGCCTCGGCGCGCCGGTCGTTCTTGAGCTCGAAGCGGGCCAGGTCGGCCGCCTGCTGCCAGAGCGGCGCCGCCTCGGCGGGGGGCAGGACCCGGGCGCGCGCCTGGTGCAGGGCCACCAGCGCCTCGACGCGCCCGGCCTGCCGGTGGTGATCGGCCAGCTGCTGGTAGGCCGCCAGGTCTCCGGGCGCCGCTTCGAGGGTGGCGAGGTGCGCCCGGATCGCGTCGTCCATGGCCCCGTGCCGTCGGCTAGAAGGTGTAGCGCGCGCCGGTCAGCAGGGCGACGCCCGCCGTCTCGGCGGAGAGCACGTACAGCCCGTCGACCTGCACCCACCAGGAGAAGTGGCGCAGCTGGGCGAAGTACTCCGCGCCCAGGCCGCCGCCGAGCAGCACGTCCTGGTCGCCGAAGAGGCCGGCCGGGTGGGCCAGCGAGACCCCGCCGCGGGCGTGGGCGTAGGTGAAGAGCCGCTCCCAGCCGTTGGCGTCGCGGTAGGCCCAGAAGGCCACGCGCGCGTCCAGCCCGGCCACCATCAGGTCGAAGGCCCCGTAGTCCAGGCTGGCCTTCTGGAAGATCCCCTCGGCGAAGAGCGAGACGGCCACCCGGCTGGTCACGTCGTAGCCGAGCTGCAGCCCCACCAGGTGGCCGGTGGCGGTGCCGCCGCCGTCCGCCGCGGAGGGGAAGGCCAGCGGGTCCTTGGCGGGCGGCGTGTCGAGCAGCACCACCGGCCAGCCCACCTCGAAGCCGATGAACAGGCCGCGCTCCACGTCGGCGAAGCGGGGGGCGCGCGGGTCCTCGGCCGGGCCGGGGGCGGCGTCCTGGGCCAGGGCTGGCGCCGCGGCGGCCAGCAGCAGCGCCGCGGCCAGGGAACGTCGGAAGGCGATGGGCACGGGTCTCCCCTCCCCTACTCGGCGCCGGCGGCGCGCAGGATCCACGGGTAGGTGATCACGGCGATGCCGCCGCCCTTCGGCTTCGGGAACTGCCAGCTGACGATGCGGGCCATCATGCACTGGTGGACCTTGTCGTCGGCCAGGGAGGTGCCGCCGCCGTCGATGGAGGCGTTGGAGGCGTTGCCGTCGGCGTCGATGGTCCAGCGGATGACCACCTTGCCGGCCAGCTTGGGGTTCACCGCCAGCTGCTCCTCGTAGCAGAAGCGGATCTGGGCGGCGTGCTCGCGGATGACGGCCCGGATCAGCTCCTTGTCGATGGAGCCGAGCACGGTGGCGGTGCCGGTGGTGATGGCGATGTCGCGGTCGCCCTTCTTGCCCAGCGCGCCCACGCCCTGGCCGTAGCCGCCCAGGCCGCCGCCGCGCCCCTTGGTGCCGATGCCGCCGATGCCCACCGTCTCGCCGGCGCCGCCGCCGCCGCTGCCGGTGCCGCGCACCCCCAGGCCGCCGAAGCCGAAGCTGTCGCCCACGGTGGCCCCGAACATGTTGCCGGTGGCGCCGCGCAGGTCGCCGCCCAGGCCGCCGGAGCCGAAGACGGTGGCCAGCCCGCCGCCGCCGCCGCGCCCCAGCGCCCCCAGCACGCCCATGCGCTTCACGACCTCCTTGGCGTTGGGGTCGATGGCCTTGGGGGCGGAGCGGCCGGTGGTCTTGGGCGCGTCCTTCTTGCCCATCTGGCCCTCGTCGCCCTTGTGCTTCTCGGCCATCTCGCCGGCCTGGTCGTCCTTCTGGCGCTTGTCGCCCGGCAGCTTCTCGGCCGGCTTGGGCGCCTCGGGCGGCTTGATGATGAACTTGGCCATGCGCGACGGGTTCTTGAAGAGGTCGTCGGCGGTGGTGTCGGTGTCGTAGGGGAAGTTCTGCGCCGCCACCACGAAGCCGGCCTGCACGAAGAACAGGATCAGGAAGAGGTTGAGGAACTGGTAGTTGATGCGCTCCCACCAGGGCGGCACGTGCAGCGGCTCGGGCCGCCGCGCCCGGGCCTCCAGCGCCAGGCCGCCGCCCAGCTCGGCGCGCACCGCGCCGGCGCGCGGCACGCCCACCCAGTAGGCGCCCGGCAGGGCGCCGTCGGCCTCCACCTTGCGGGCCAGCACCAGCTCGGCCAGCGAGGTGCGGGCTCCCCGGTCCTCCACCGCGCCGGTCATGCCGCGGGCGAAGGCGAACTGGTACTCGCCGCCCTGGTGGCGCAGCACCGGGAAGGCCGGCGCCGGGAGCAGGCCGGCCGGGATGGCGAGGGCGCAGCCCGGCCCCTCGCCCACCAGCACCGGGCGCGGCGGGGCCACGAAGCCGCCGGCGTCGAGGAGGGTGTCGCCCCAGAGCAGCCGGAGCTCCACGCCCACGTCGCCCTGGCTGAGGTCCTCGGCGGCCCCCGAGGCCGCGCCGAGCGACCAGCGCCGCCTGGCGTGGCGGTGGGGCTGCGCCGGGCGGACGGGTGCAGCGGCGATCGGGGAAGCGGTCGCGGTCGCGGTCGCGGTCGAGGTCGAGGTCGAGGTCGAGGTCGAGGTCGGGGTCGAGGTCGGGGTCGAGGTCGAGGTCGAGGTCGGGGTCGAGGTCGAGGTCGAGATCGGGGCCTGGGCCGCGGTCGCGGCCGTCACCGCCCTCGTCACCCGCGGCGCCACCGGCGGCGCGGCCGGACGGGCCGGGGCTGGCCGGGTCGAGGCCGCCGGCGCCCGGGCCGGCGCAGGCGTCGTCGCCGGCGCGTCGCCCTCCGCCCCGGCGGGCTCCCCCTGGCCGAGCTCGAGCACCACCTTCAGGCCACCCAGGGTGATGGCGTCGCCCGGCCGCAGCTGGCAGCGGGTGACCTTCTTGCCGTTGACGAGCGTCCCCTCGGCGCTGCCCATGTCGATGATCGACACGGCGCCCTCGGGCGAGACCTCGATCACCGCGTGCACCCGCGAGATCCGGTCGTCGTCGAGCGACAGGTGCGCCGTGGCCAGCCGGCCGATCTTGATGATCTCCCGGTTGAAGACCTCGGTCCGCAGGAGCTCGGTCCCGCGGAACACCTTGAGCGTGAGGGGCGTGGCCATCCGGCTAGAGCTCCCCGCTGGCCCGCATCACCTTCTCCCGCCAGTCCTCGCGGATGCGGATGAGGTTGGAGTGGGTCACCTTGCGGCGGGACTCGACGTATTCGCCGTCCGGGCGCTTCAGGTCGCCGTCGATGGTGTCGTCCTCGAAGTTGATCTCGGTCCGCTTCTCGTAGACCACGGTGGGCTTCACCTCGCCCTTGTCCTGAGCGGACGGGACGGCCGGGAGAGCCAGCAGTGTGAGCAGCGCCAGGGTGCGCATGGTCGTCACCTCGATTCGCGCCGAGCTTACCACCCGGTCCGAGCCAGAAAGAAGTGGCAGATCAGGGCTTTCTGCCACCGCCCGGGGGGGGCGGTGTAGGTGCGGCCCGTTCACCCGGGGTGGCGGTGGCGGCCGGCGCCGGGGGGGCGCCCGCCCTGGCCTTGGCCGCCTGCCGCTCGGACTCGGCCTGGGCGGCCCGGGCCGCCTCGCCGGCCTGCCGTTCCTGCTCCAGGCGCCCCTGGCACTCGCGCATCAGCCGCGGCGCCGGCGAGCCCTCGGGCAGCACCGGCCCGGCCGCCTTCTCGTAGGCCTCGAGGGCCCGGAGCGCCCCCTGGCAGTCGCCCTGCTCGCGCATCAGCAGCAGGCCGCGCGCCAGGTGGACCTCGGGCAGGGCGCCGCGCGCCTGGCGCTCGGCCTCCTCGTAGGAGCGGAGCGCCTGGTCGGGCTTGCCGAGCCGGCGCTGCGCCACGCCCAGCGTCAGCCGCACCGGCGCGTCGGTGGGATCGTCGGCCAGGAGCGCGGTGGCCTGCGCCTCCACCTCGGCCCAGCGCCCCTGGGCCGCCGCCGCCTCCAGCAGCGCGGCGCGGGAGGGCCGGTGGCCGGGGCTCAGCGCCAGGGCCCGCTTCCACTGCGCGGCCGCCCCGGCCGCGTCGCCCTGGCGGGCCGCCACCTGCCCCGACAGGAAGGCCACCTCGGCGTCGTCGGGCGCCACCTTCTGGGCCCGCAGGGCCACCAGCCTGGCCAGGTCCACGTCGCCCCGCGACAGCGCCACCTGGATCAGGGTGCGGTAGGCCACGGCGCTGCCGGGCTCGCGCAGCAGCGCCTCGCGCGCCAGGCGCCAGGCCTCCTCGTTCTGCCCGGAGCGCTGGTAGAGCGCGCCCAGCCGGGCCCGCGCCACGCCGTCCTCCGGGAAGTCGCGGATGGCCTGGCCGTACGCCGCGGCCGCCCCGCGCGAGTCGCCCTCCCGCTCCAGCAGCACCGCCAGGTTGACCGCCGACTGGCGCAGCGGCCGGGTCGCCTGGGCCCGCTGGTACGCGGCGCGGGCCTCGGCCAGCCGCCCCTGCCGCTCCAGCGCCACCCCCAGGTTGTGGTGGGCCTCGGGCTGGTCGCCGGCGGACGCCACGGCGCGCCAGCGGGCCTCCATGACGGCCCAGTCCACGTCGCCGGCCTTCTCGGCCGCCTGCTGCTGCGCCGCCGCCTCCTCGAAGAGGCGGGCCGACCGCCCGGCGCCCGGGTCGGCGGGCTCGACCGGCCTGACCGGGCGAGGCGCCGGCGGGGGCGGCGGCGCCACCGGGGCGCCGGCGCAGGCCGCGAGGAACAGGGCGGCCACCAGGGCCGGGGCGTGCGGGGCGCGGGTCACGGCAGCAGGTCCTCGTCGGCGCCCTTCTTCGGGCGGGGCAGCGGGTCCTCGCCGCGCGGCCTGGGCGGCGCTGGCTCCTGGACCTTCGGGGCGGCGCGCCGCTCGCCGGGCAGCTTGAGGGCCGGCAGCGCGGGGTCGGCCCTGGTCCCGGCCTCGGGGCGCCTGGCCCCCTCGCGCGGCCTCGGCGCAGCCGGCGGCGGCTCCACCGCGGCCAGCGTCCCGTGCCCCATCGGCGTGGGCGGCGTCGCCAGCCGGGAGAGCGCCGGCAGGGGCTCGGCCCCGGGGCCCAGCTCGGGCCGGCGGGCCGCCACGGTGGCGGTGGCCCGGTCGGCGCAGTCGTTCTTGACGCCCAGCTCGCGGGCCTTGGCCACCGCCAGCTCCAGCCCCTCCCCGGCCTTCTGCTCCAGCGGCTCGGCCTGCTCGCCCAGCTGGGCCCGGTACTCCTCGAGCAGCTCGGGGTTGCCGCGCAGCTCCTTGGGCACCGGCGCGTCCTGCAGCACCCGGGCGAAGTTCTCGTAGAGGCGCCCGATCCGCTCCAGGGCGCAGACCGCCGGGTCGGCCACGCCGAGCTTCACCACCGCGGTGTACTGCTCCTCCAGCCGCTTGAGGCGGGCGCCCTTCAGCTGCAGCTGGCCCGCCAGGTACTTCGGGCCGACGTTGAGGTCCACGGTGCGGTAGTCGGCGAAGGCCGGCTCCAGCTCGCGCAGCGCCGCCTCGGCCGCCAGCGGCAGGCCGCGGTCCTTCACCTGCTCGCGGTTCTTGCGGTAGTGCTCCAGCCCCTGCTCGTAGGCCCGGCGCGCCCCGGCGGCGTTGCCGGACTTCTCCATGAGGCGCGCCACGCGGTGCTGCGCCGAGAGCCAGTCGTCGGGGGTGCGGGCGTAGCGGCGCTGGTAGGCCTCCAGCCGGGCCAGCTCCTTCTGGGCCTGGCCCTGGCGCCCCGCCAGGTCGGCCAGCGAGAGGGCCAGGCGGGCGGCGTCGGGGCCGTCCGGCCAGGTCTCCAGGTAGGCCAGGCTGGCCGCCTCGGCCCGGCCCCAGTCGCGCAGGCCGGCCCGGAAGACCGCGGCGTTGATGATGGCGTCGGTGGCCCGCTTCTCGTCGTACTGCGGCCCGGCCGGCGGCGCGGCGCCCGGCGTGGCCGGCGCCCCCGCCTTGCCCTTGCCCTTCCCGGGCGGCGGACGCTTCGGGGCGGCGGCGTCCCGCTGGCGGCGCCACTCGCGGAAGTAGCGCTCGTAGCCGTCGGCGGCCCGCTCGAAGTCGGCGGTGGCCTCGTACCCCTCGGCGTTGTCGTAGAGGCAGCGCGGCGCCAGCGCGTCGCCCGGGTAGCGCTGCAGCAGGAGCTCGCGCACCTCCATGGCCTTGTCCACCCGGTGGCCCCGGGCGTAGTCCACCGAGGCGTTGTAGAGGGCGGTGGCGCCCAGCCGGGTGGCCGGCCAGTCGCGCACGAAGGCCAGGTAGGCCTCGGCCGCGCCCTCCCAGTCCTTCTTCTGCTCCAGCTCCTCGATGATCTTGAAGGCGCTCTCCTCCACCACCCGCGGCAGGTCGTCCTTCAGCTTGGGGTGGGCCGCCACCAGGGCCGCGTTGGCGTAGAAGCGGCGGGCCCAGCCGTTCAGGTTCCGCCAGTCGCCCAGCTCGTTGTAGGCGTCCAGCACCAGGTTGGTGGCGTACTCGGCCTCGGTGCTGGCCGGGTGGTCCAGCGCCACGCGGGTGAAGAGGTCGATGGCGTCGGCGTAGTCGTAGTGGTCGTAGTGCAGCTTGCCGGCGCGGTAGGCCGCCTTGGAGGCCAGCTTGCCGTCGGGCGCCCACCGCACGTAGCGCTGGTAGGCGCGCACCAGCTTCTCGCGCTCGGGGGCGAAGGCCACCCGCCTCTTCTTGTCCGGCTGGGGCGGCACCGGCGGGGCGGCCTTGGCGGCCTCCTCGTGGGCGTAGAGGGCGCCCTCCAGCGCGTCGGCGAACCACTTGCCCGCCTTGGCGGCGCCCTCGGCGGGGCGGGCCGGGCCGGCCTTGCCCTCCAGGGCGGCCACGTCCACCGCCACCACCCGGTCGTACTCGTCGCCGGCCTCGGCGAAGCGCCCCAGGGCGTAGAGCAGCTCGCCGTGGAAGAAGCGCATCTCGTAGGCCGAGGTGCTCTGCCCGAACACCTCCAGGTAGTCCACGTAGACGCTGGTGGCGAAGCCGGCCACCGCCTGGTCGTCGGTCTTCTTCCACTCGTTGTGGTAGCGCAGCGCCAGGGTGCGCAGGGTGTTCTCGGCGGTGGAGCGCGCCCCCGCGGTGGCGGTGGCGTTCCTGGGGTCGCGCCCGGCCGGCGAGGCCTCGAAGTCGGTGAGGATCTTGACGAAGACGTGGGCCTGCTGGACCGCGATCTCCTTGCGCCCCATGCGCCCGGCCATGGTGACGATGCGCGACTGGAAGGTGGGCGCGTCGGGCGAGACCGGCCGCTCCTGGATGAGCCGGTGGTAGACCAGGATGGCCTCGCGGTCCTTGCCGTCGGTCCAGTAGAGGTCGGCCAGCGACTTGAGCATGTCGCCGGCCCCGGCCTCGCCGCCCACCCGGCGGAAGTCCTCGAAGGCCGCCTCGGCCGAGCCCACGAAGGGCCAGGTGCGCACGTAGTCCTTGCGGGCCTCCTTCACCAGCGCCAGCTTGCGGTCGGCCGGGATGGTGGAGGTGGGCAGCTCGCCGAAGTAGACGACGCTGCGGAAGAGGTCGAGGGCCTCGGGGAAGGCCCCGAGGTTGAACTGCACCCAGCCCTGCTTGTAGAGCGCGTAGCCGTAGACCGAGCTCTCCTGGAAGCCGGCCGCCTTCTGGTAGGCCTCCAGGGCCCGCTTCAGGTTGGCGTTCCGCTCCCCCTGGTTGGCCTTCTCGAAGTAGTACTCGCCGAAGGCCATCCAGGCGTCGGGCACGTAGGGCGACGCCGGGAACTTCTGGATGAGGGCCCGGTAGGCCTTCATGGCCTCCTGGTCGGTGCGGTCGCGCAGCAGCAGGTTGCGCGCCAGGAAGAAGAGCACCTCGTCGAGCCGCTCGTAGGACGGGTGCTTGGCGATGATGGCCTTGTAGAGCACCACCGCCTGCTTCTGCATGTCGCGGAACTGGCCCTCGGCGTCGGCCTTCTCGGCCTGCAGCCGGGCCACCCGGGGGTCGCCCTTCTGCAGCCCGAGCAGCTCGCCCTCGGCGCGGTTGGCCTCGAAGAAGAAGTACTGCGACTCCTCCCAGAGCAGCTCGGCCAGCCGGAAGTAGTAGCTCGGCAGGTCCCGGTCGCCGCCCTGGGACGACAGCTTGATGAGCTTGCGGAGGCTGGCGATCTCCTCGCGCCGCTTGTCGGAGAGCTTCACCTCGATGCCGGCGCGGAACTGCTCGAACTTGAGGGCCGGGCCGGTGGGCGCCGCCGCGGCCGGCTTGGCCCGCTCCAGCGTGCCCTCCAGCGAGGCGTCGGGGCCGATGGAGCGCTTCTGGCCCAGGGCGCCGGTGGGGGGCGCGGCGCGCGGCTCGGCGGCGGCGGCCCGGCCGGGGGCGGCCAGGGCCAGGCCCAGCGCCAGGACCAGCCAGGCGGCCGGGGCGCGGTGGGTGCGGAGGGTCACGGGTGGCGGCTCCCGGTGCGGCGGCTCACGGGGCGGCGGACCGCGGCGGGCGGTCCTTGCAGCCCTTGGTGAGGGTGTAGGAGTAAGTGCCCAGCTCGTCGCGCCAGAACTCGCCCTGGTACGGCCAGTAGAGGTGCTCGTCGGAGACGGCGTGGGTCCAGCGCAGGTTCTTCACCACCTCGACCTGGCTGCCGGCCGCCAGCGAGCTCTCCAGCGCCTCGCGCTCCTGGCGCGAGACCTCGATCTCGATGCGCAGGGCCTGGGCCAGCATGGCGCGCAGCTGGTCGCGCTCGTACTCCAGCTTGCCGCGGGCCCGCAGGCCGGCCTCGTTCAGCAGCTGCGCCTTCTCCTGCGCCAGCCGGGCCTCGATGGCCTTGCCGAGCAGCGAGCCGCGGAAGGCCTCGCCGCGCCGGGTCAGCCCGCGCGCCAGCTCGCCGTCGATCTCGCGGGCCGCCTCGGCCAGCCGCCGGATGGCCCGGTCGGTGAAGGCCAGCGCCCGCACCCGCGGGCTGGCCGCCTGCTCCAGGAAGGCCTCCGGGGGGCCCGGGCGCGCCGTCAGCGCGGTGAGCTCGTCGTA
The DNA here is from genome assembly GCA_016718565.1 of Anaeromyxobacter sp. Classification (NCBI taxonomy): domain Bacteria; kingdom Pseudomonadati; phylum Myxococcota; class Myxococcia; order Myxococcales; family Anaeromyxobacteraceae; genus Anaeromyxobacter; species Anaeromyxobacter sp. Next base: position 384,317 of record JADKCZ010000003.1, read on the forward strand.
GAGCGGCTCGTAGGCGGCGGTGAAGTCCTTCAGGACCGAGGTGGCCTCGGGGTAGCGGCAGTTCTCGTAGTAGATGATGGCCTTGAGGACCCAGGACTCGGGGAAGAACTCGTCCTTGAAGTAGGCCGACTGCAGGGTCAGCAGGTTGCCCAGCGCCTTCTCGTGCTCGCCGATGCGGTAGTGGGCGTAGGAGGCCTCCCACAGCCCCTCCAGCCAGCTCGGCCCGCCCCAGGGCATCTTGCCGTAGTAGAAGATGGCGTAGCGGTTCTGCCGGTTCTGGTAGTGGAGCCGGGCCAGCTGCAGGAAGGCCTGCTCGCGCACCACCGGGTCCTCGGCCCGCCCGCGCTTCGGGTTGGTGAGCCGGACCACCTCCTTGAACCGCTCGTTGGCCTCCGGCTCCTGCCCCAGCGCGTAGAGCGCCAGGCCGTCCAGGAAGACGGCGCGGGCGTAGGTGTCCTGGCCGCCCACCGAGCCGGCCGCGCCCGCCCGGGCCGACCCGTCGCCGGCCGCCTCGCGCACCAGCGCCGCCAGCCGCCGCGCCTCGCCCCAGGCGACGCGGGCCTCCTCCTTCTTGCCGGCCTCCTCGAGGGCGCGGCCGCGGTCGAACTCGTAGGTGGCCAGCAGGGCGTGGAAGCGGTCCTCCCGGCCGGGCGGGACCCCCTCGCGGGCGTGGCGCGCCACCCGGGCCAGCAGCGGCTGCTCGTTGGCGAGCCGGTCGCCCACCTCGAAGAGCCGCTCCAGGGCGTCGTGGAAGTGGCGGGTGCGCGACGGCCCGCGGGCCAGCACCTCGTCGAGCGTGGTGAGCGCCGCGTGGTCCAGCCCCAGGGCGGCCAGCGCCCGGGCCAGCTGGTAGCGGGCCTCGTCGTGTCCCTCGGCCAGCCCGGGGTCGCGCAGGATGGCGTCGTAGGCCAGCGCCGCGGCCTCGGCCTTGCCCTGGTCGAGCAGGGCGCGGGCGGCCTCCAGCCTGGGCTTCACCTCGGCGCGCGCGGCGGCGGGGGGGGCGGCCGGCTCGACCCCCCTGGTCCTGGGCGGCCGGGCCACCGGCGGCGGCGGCAGCGGCGGCTCCGGGCGGACCAGCGGGTCGGCCGGGGCCGGCCGGGGCGCGGGCTTGGCGGCGGGCTTCGGGGCGGCCTTCTTCGGCTCGTCCTTCTTCTTGCGGGGCGCCGGCTCGGGCGCCGTCAGGTCGAGGCCGAGCTGGGCCGGGGCCGGCAGCGGGGCGGCCAGGGCGAGCGCCAGCAGCAGGGCGGTCAGGGCGCGGCTCACGGGGTCCTCCCGGCGGCGCGCGGGCGGAAGGGGAAGAAGACCGAGACGCCCAGCTCGGTGAAGAGCTGGTTCTGGATGTCGCGGCGGGGCGCGCCGGCCTCCTGCACGTTGGGCACGTCCACCGCGTAGACCAGGTCCTTCACCACCAGGCGCAGCGCCACCATCTCGCCGAGGAAGAGGCGCACCGCCAGGCCGGCGTGGCCGCCCACCGTGGAGACGCGGCCCGGGGTCAGCCCCTGCCGGACGGCCTCGTCGGTGGTGAGCACGGCGTCGTGGGTGATCCAGTCGGCGCCGGCCACCAGGCCCAGGTCGAAGTGCGCCACCCGCTCCGCCAGCACGTTGAGCTTGCCGTAGATGGGGGTCCAGGCCACCTCCAGGCCGGCGGTGGTGCGCAGGCGGCCGGGCAGCTGGGCCAGCTCGGCGGCGGTGGCCGGGCGGCAGCCCAGGTTGGCGGGGCACACCGTGGTGGAGCCGGTGGGGCTGGCGCCGCCGCCGGCGAAGGAGGCGCCCACCGACCAGAACTCGGTGAGGTGCCAGGCGGCCTGCAGCCCGCCGAAGGTCTTCGAGTAGAAGGCGTCGTTGAGCGAGAGCGCGCCCAGGGCGGTCAGCTCGAGGCGGCCGGCCTTGCGGTAGAGCTGGCCGGAGATGGGCTGGATCTTCCCCTCGAAGGCGTCGGCCTTGTTGCCGGCGCGCGCCGCCGCCGGCAGCGCCAGGGCCACCACCAGGAGCGCCGCCAGGCGGGCGCGGGTGCGGGTGGGCGTGCTCACTGGGGGTAGGCGTAGTCGAAGGCGGTGGGGAAGAAGAAGCTCAGGCCCACGTTGGCCACGAAGACCGTCTGCATGGTGGCCGGCACCGAGAGGACCGGCTGGTCCGGGTAGAAGGTGGCCATCAGGCCGAGCTCGAAGGCCATCCACTCGTACGGGTAGAAGCGCACGCCACCGCCCAGCTCGGCGGCCAGGTGCGGCCCCTCGTTGCGCGGCGCCAGGCTGGTGGCGCTCCAGACCGCGCCGAAGCCGGCCGCCAGGTAGAGGTCGAAGTGGACGATGGCGTCGGCCAGGAAGGAGGCCTTGCCGTAGATCGGCGACCAGACGCCGTCGAGCATGGCCTGCCCGTAGAGCTGCGAGGTGAGCAGCTGGCTGGAGAGGCCGATCTTGCCGGCCGCCACGTTGTCGGTGCGGAAGGGCGTGTAGTAGGAGCCGCGCACCGCCAGGGCGAAGCTGTCCTGCAGGCTGTAGGCGAGCCGGAGGCCGCCGCCCACCTTCTGGAAGAAGGCGTCGTTGACGCTGAGCGCCAGGATGGGCGCCACCTCGAAGCGGCCGCGCTTGAGGAAGCCCTTGCGCTGCACCGCCTTGACCCGGTCGCCGAGCGCCACGTCGCGCTCGCCGAAGATGGCGCCGGCCTTCTGCCCCGCGGCGCCGGACCCGGACGCGCCCACCGCCTCGGGCTCCAGCGAGAGCGGCGCCACCTCGGTGGGCGGCGCCGCCTTCTCGCCGGCCGGCGCGGCCGGCCTCGACAGGTCCAGGCCGGGCAGGTCCTGCGCGCCCGCCAGCGGCGCCAGGAGCGCCACGATCAACGCTGGGATGATCTGCCGGAGTCGCATGGGTGTCGTTGGAGTCCGGGGCATCGTAGCCCTTGACCGTGGGAGGGGCAACGTACCGCGAGGTGCCGCGAGGTGTGGCCTGGGCACACAGGCAGGGAGCGCCCCATCGGGCCGCCGTCGCCTTGCCGCTCGCTCCACCCGCGTGCTAACGATCCTCGCGGTCCCTCCATGCGCCCCGCCCGTCTCGCCCAGGCTGCTGCGCTCGCCGCCCTGCTGCTGCTCGCGGGCTGCCAGTCTCCCGACGTGGGCCAGCCGTGCAAGCTGCCCTCCAAGCCCGGCGCGCCGTCCCCGGGGCCCACGCCCGACACCGCGGCCGGCGACTACCTCGAGTTCGGCAACACCTTCTGCGACAACCTGGTGTGCATCGTCTCGCCGGCGGTCCCGGGCGGCCGCTACAACGGGTGCTCCGGCGACCAGTGCGGCTACTGCTCCAAGCCCTGCGTCTCCGACCAGGACTGCTCCCGCTCCGAGACCGGCCTGGCCTGCCGCCAGATGGTGCTCGACCCGGCCTTCATCGCCTCGCTCGACGAGGCCACCCGGCTGAAGTACCTGGCCGACATCCAGTTCTCCAGCTACTGCGCCGTGCCGCGGTGAGCGCCGGCGCCCCGGCCCGGGCGCGCGACGCCGCGACGAGGTCGATGGCCCTGGCGCTGGGCCTGGCCGGGCTGCTGCTGGCCGCCTGCGCCGCCCAGCCCCCGCCCGAGCCGCCCGCCCCGCCCCGCCCCCGGGTGGTGCTCGAGACCGCCGCCGGCGCCCGCCACGTGGTGGTGGTGGAGCTGGCCCGCACCCCGGCCGAGCAGGAGCGCGGCCTGATGCACCGCCGCGAGCTGGCCGAGGACGCCGGCATGCTCTTCCTCTTCCCCGAGAGCCGGGTGCACGCCTTCTGGATGAAGAACACCCTCATCCCGCTCGACCTGATCTTCATCGACGAGGCCGGCGTGGTGGTGGGCATCGTGCGCCGGGCCGAGCCGCTGACCCTCTCGCCGCGCAGCCCGGGCGTGCCGAGCCGCTACGTGCTGGAGGTGGCCGGCGGCTGGGCGGAGCGCCACGGCGTGGAGCCGGGGGCGCGGGTGCGGCTGGAGGACGTGCCGCGCTACTGAGCGGCCGGCGCCCGCCCTACCGGTCCTGCCGCAGCAGGTGGTGGGTGACGTGGGGGCCGAGGCTGCGCTCCATCAGCTCCTCGACCACCCGCTCGAACTCGATGCGGGCCAGCTCGTCGGCCCAGACGAAGCGGATGCCCATGCCGGCGTCGTCGCCGGGCTGCGACCGCACCACCTCGCCGCTCAGCTCGAAGGGGTGATCGCGCCCGGGCACCTCGAGCCGGAAGACGAAGCGCGTGCCCACCGGCAAGGCCTTGCGGGTCTTGATGAAGGTGCCGCCCTTGGAGATGTTGCGCGTGTAGTCGGCGAAGAAGCTGTTGAGCTTCTTGTATTCGACCTTGAGCTCGATGGGCGCTCGAGGGTGCGCGCGGTGGTCCGGCGTCATGGGGTGGCGCATGGTAACGCGCCCGGTGACCTGGCGATAGGATGCCCCTTCACCACCCCCACCCACCCGTGCCCCTGCCCGCCCTCACCCTCGCCGCCGCCCTGCTCCGCCGCCGCGCCGCGCTGGCCGCCGCCGGCGCCCTGGCGCTGCTGGGCGCCCTCTCGGGCCTGATCCCGCTGCTCGACGTGCCGGGCTTCGAGCTCGGGCTGGTGGGCGCCTGGCTGGGGGTGCTGCTGGCCGGGCCGCTCGGGCTGGCGGCGGCCCGGGCCGAGCGGGCCCGGGTGGGCGGCTCGCCCGGGGTGGCGGCGCTGGCGGCGGCCCTGGCGGCGTCGCTGCTGCTGCTGGTGCTGCTGGCCTCCTCGGCGGCGCGCGCCGCGCTGGGGCCCTGCCGCGCCCTCTTCGGCGCCGCCTTCTTCCCGGTGCTGGCCCTTCCCTCGGCCTGGCTGGCCGCGGCGCTGGCGGCCGCCGCCGGGTGGGCCACCCGCGGGCGGGCCCTGCCCACCGGGCTGGCGCTCGGCGCGGCGGTGGTCGCCTCGCTGGCCGCCACCCTGCGCGACGCCTGGCGCGGCCCGGCCGCCTTCGCCCTCGACCACCTGCTGGGCGCCTGGCCCGGGCCGCTCTACGACGAGGCGCTGCGGCTCGACGCGCGGCTGCTGCTCTTCCGGCTGGGGACCACCGGGCTGGCGCTGCTGGTGGGCGCCGGGGCCGCCTGGCTGGCCGGGCGGCGCGGCGGGCGGCGGGTGGCGCTGGCCGCGGCGCTGGCGGCCGCGGGCGGGGCCGGCGCGGCGGCGGCCCGGGTGGCGCTGGCGGCGCAGGGGCTCGACGGCCACCGGGGGCGCATGGCCGCGGCGCTGGGCGGCCTGCGCCAGGGGCCCTCCTGCACCGTGCACCTCCCGGCCGAGAAGCCGGCCGAGGCGGCCGACGCCCTGCTGGCCGACTGCGAGTTCCACGTGCACGACCTGGCGGCGGCGCTGGGGCTCCCGGCGGCGCCCCGGGTCACCGTCTTCGTGCACCGCAGCGACGAGGAGAAGCGGCGCCACGTGGGCGCCTCGGGCACCAGCTTCGCCAAGCCCTGGCTGGGCGAGCTGCACGTCACCGACGCGGCGCTGCCCCACCCCATCCTGCGCCACGAGCTGGTCCACCTGGTGGCCGCGGCGCTCGAGCCGGGCTGGCTGGGGGTGCCGGCGCGCCACGGCCTGCTGGTGTCGATGGGGCTGGTGGAGGGGCTGGCGGTCTCGCTGGAGCTGCCGCGCGGCGGCTGGACCGGCCACCAGTGGGCCCGGGCGGCGCGCGACCTGGGCTTCCTGCCCGACGTGGCGGCGGCGCTCGGGCCGGCCGGGTTCTGGCGGGCCGCCCCGGCGCGGGCCTACGGCGCGGCCGGCAGCTTCCTCGCCTTCCTGCGGGAGCGCCACGGCGCGGCGCCGGTGGCGGCCCTCTACCGCAGCGGCGACTTCCAGGCGGCCTACGGGCGCCCGGCGGCGGCGCTGCTGGCGGAGTGGCAGGCCTTCCTGGACGGCGTGGAGGTGCCGCCCGGCCTGCTCCGCGCGGCGCGGGCCCGCTACGCCAGGCCGGCCCTCTTCGCGGTGCCCTGCGCGCGCGAGGTGGCGGCCCTGGAGGAGGGCGCCTGGGCGCTGGCCGGCCGGGGCCGGCGCGACGAGGCCTGCCAGGCGCTGCGACGGGTGGCGGCGGTGACCGGGCGGGCCGGCCCGCTGCGGGCGGTGGGCGACCTGCTGGCCGCCGCGGGCGACCTCGACGGCGCCGCCGCGGCCTACGAGGAGGCGGCCCGCGCCGCCCCGGAGGTGGACGCCCACTTCAGGGCGCAGCTGGTGGCGGCCGAGGCGGACCTGTTCTGGCGGCGCGGCGAGTTCGGCGCCGCCGCGGCCGGCTGGTCGCGGGCGCTGGCGGTCGAGCCGGACCGGCCGGAGGCGCGGCTGCTGCAGGCCAAGCTGGCGGCGGTGGCGGATCGCGAGCTGGCGGTGGAGGCGCGCCCCTACCTGCTGGGGCTGGAGGCGCAGGCCGCCGCGCTGGACCGGCTGAGGCGGCTCGACCGGCCGCTGACGGCCTACCTGCTGTCCCGCCAGGCGCTGGGGCGCGGCGAGGCCGGCGCGGCGGTGCCGCTGCTGGAGCGGGCCGCGGCCGGCGGGCTGCCGCCGCTGCTCGCCGGCGAGGCCCGCCTCCTGCTCGGCGAGGCCCGCTGCCAGGCCGGGGCGGCCGCGGGCGGCGGCGGGCCCGCGGCGCTGCGGGCGGGCGCGGCGGAGCTGGCGGCGGTGGAGGCCGGGGCCGCGGCCGAGGCGGACCGGGTGCGCGCGGCGGCGGGGCTGCGCCGCTGCCGCTTCCTCGCCGGGGGGTGAGCCCCTCGGGGCGGCGGCGCCCGTTGACCACACCCTCCCCGCGCGCCTACGGTCGGCCACCATGACCATGCGCACCGTCGCCCTCCTGGCCACCCTGGCCGCCGCGGCCTGCTCCCCCCGGCTCATCCCCGGCACCCCCATCCCCTCCACCGCCGACAACCGCGCCGTCTACGGGGTGCTGCGCGCCTACGCCGAGGGGCTGCAGGCCAAGGACGCGGCGGCGGTCCTGGCGGTGGTGGCGCCCGACTACTTCGACAGCGCCGGCACGCCCCAGCCGGAGGACGACCTGGACCGCGCCGCGCTGGAGCGCGCCCTCCCGGCCGACCTCGCCAAGGTGGACTCGCTGCGCATCCAGATCGCCGTGAAGAAGATCGAGGTGGAGGGCGACCGGGCCCGGGCCGAGCTGGTCTACGAGGGCTTCTACCGGGTGGTGACTGCGGAGGGCACGGTGCCCAAGCGCGAGTCCAACCTGAACCAGATGCTGCTGCGCCGCATCGGCAAGGACTGGAAGATCACCTCCGGCCTGTAGGCCGGGGGCGCCGCGGCCTCAGCGCGCCAGGCCGAGCAGGTCCAGGTAGCCCGCCGGCCCCATGGCCTGGAGGGCCAGCAGCCGGTCGCGGTAGCGGCGCCAGTCCTTCCAGACCGCCTGGCCGTCGGCCGGGCGGCCACCGCGGAAGGTGTGGAGCCGCCCCACCGCGTAGCGCAGCGCCTGGAAGCGGGCGTAGGGGTGCAGCGCGGCCACCGTCTCGGGCTCGAGCTTGCGGCGCGAGCGGTAGCCCTCCACCAGCGCCACCGCCCGCAGGTGGTCGTGCCGGTCGCCGTAGCACCAGGCGTCCACCGCCACCGCCAGGTCCCAGGCGAAGGCCTCGGTGCAGGCCATCTCCCAGTCGAGCAGGTAGCCCACCCGGTCGCCCAGCCAGAGCACGTTGTCGACGAAGAGGTCGCCGTGCACCAGCCCCCGCGGCGCGCCCGGCAGCGCGGTGGCGGCCAGCTCCCGGCGCAGCAGCGGCAGCGCGGCCCGCACCTCGGGGTCGGCCCCGCCCTCGCCCAGCGCCTCGAGCCAGCCGGCCACGCGGGCCGGGCCGTAGGGGTTCGCCCGCTCCACCGTCAGGCCGGCCGACAGCTCGTGCAGCCGCCCCAGCTGCTCGCCGATGCGCCGGCAGCGCTCGGGCCCGATGGCGGCGCGCTCCACCTCCTCGCCGGGCGCGTAGGCGAAGAGGAGCGCCGGCTTGCCGGCCACGGCGGTCGACCAGCGCCCGTCGGCGGCGGGGCGCAGCTGCGGCACCGGGAAGCGGGCCTCGAAGAGGAAGCGCAGCACCTCGGCCTCGAAGGCCACCCCCTCCGGCGTGGCCTCCTCGGCCAGCCTGAGGAACCAGCGCTCCCCGCCGGCCCACAGGTGCAGGCTGGTGTTGACCCGGCCGCGCGGCTCGGCGGCCACCCGCTCCGGCGGCGGCAGCCCGAAGGCGGCGCAGGCGGCGGCGAGGTCGGCTGGCGAGAGCGTGGTGTAGGAGGCCATGCCGGGGAGCGTGCCCCCCAAACCCGCGGCGCGTCAACGCGTCAGGGCGCCGGCGCGCCCAGCAGCTCGGCCAGCGGGCGCTCCGCCCAGCTGGCCTCCACCACCCGCCAGCCCTCGGCCTCCCTGGCCAGGCGGCAGTCGAAGCGCCAGGCGCCGCCCGCGGCCGGCAGCAGGGCGGCGGCGGACGACCCGGCCCCGCCGCGCGACAGGAGCACGTCCACCTCGGCGCTGGCCTGGTCGCCCGCCACCTCCACCCGCACGTCCGCCACCGTGACCGCCACCCAGGCGCCACGCAGCGCCAGCGCCGCCACCGCCCGCTTGGCGTCCCGGCGGTCGAGCCCCTGGCCGCGGAAGGACTCCGACAGGCCGGCCACCGCGTCGGAGGCCCGACGGTCCCCGGCGGCGCGGGCCGCCTCCAGGAAGAGGGTGCGGATCTGCTGCGCGTCGTCCAGCGGCGGCGGTCGGGTGGCCAGCCACCACCCGGTGGCGGCGGCCAGCACGACGGCCAGGAGCAGGAGCAGGCGGCGGGGCATGGGGAGGGTCGGGAGCGGGGTCGGGGCCTTCGGCGAAGGTCGAGTAGACTCCCGGCCGTGAGCCAGGACAAGGACCGGACCGGCCAGGCCGACCAGCACAACGCCCGTGGCATCGAGCTGGCCGACCGCGGCTGGCTGGACGAGGCGGTGAAGGAGTTCGGCAAGGCCATCCTGCTCGACCCGGCCTCGGCCCACCCGCACGACAACCTGGGGGCGGTGTACGCCGAGCAGAAGCGCTACCGGGAGGCGCTGGCGGAGTACCTGGAGGCGGTGCGGCTCGAGCCGGACAGCGCCGCCGCCCACCACGAGCTGGGCTGCTTCCTGGCCGGGCACGGCCCGGACCTGGCGGTGGCGGAGCTGAAGGAGGCCCTGGCGCAGGAGCCGGGGTTCCAGGACGCCCAGCTCAACCTGGGGATGGCGCTGGCCGACCTGGGGCGGACCGAGGAGGCGCGCCAGGCGCTGGAGGCGGCGGTGGGGCTCGATCCGACGGATCCCATGGCCCGCCACGAGCTGGCCGGGCTGCTGCTCGACGAGGGCGACGTGCGCGGCGCCATCGTGCAGCTCAAGGAGGTGACGCACCTCGAGCCGGGCAACTTCGAGGCCCACCTCGACCTGGGCGTCGCCTACGCGCAGAAGGGGTTCTTCGCCGAGGCGGAGCGGTGCTACGCGCGGGCCGTCGAGCTCTCGCCCGACGACCTGGTGCTCAACTACGACCGGGCCGCGCTCTACGCGCTCTGGGGGCGGCCGGTCGAGGCGCTGGAGGCGCTGCGACGGGCCATGTCGGTGGACCCGGCGAAGGTGCGCGGCTGGCTGGCCGTGGACGACATGTTCGCCTCCCTGGCGGGCAACGCGGAGTTCGAGGCGCTGGCGAAGGGCTGAACCGCGGGCGCCCGTCCGCGCGGCGGACCAGGGTCCGCGCCGCGGACCCTCGCGGACCCGCGCCGGACGGCCGCGCGGCGGCCAGTCCGCAGTCCGGACGGTCACTTGGCGGAGGTCCGGGCCACGGCCCCGGCCGTGCAACGGCTGGTCCGCATGACGACCACCCCCGGACCGAGCGTCACTTTCTCCTTCACCTCCCACCCCGAATTCGGTAGCGACGGAGGGGCCATGCCCGAGCTCGCCTTCTTCCGCCACGGTGAGGAGCTGCTGCGCGTCCCCCTGGGAGACCGGACCGCCATCGGCCGGGCCCCGGAGTGCGAGGTCTCGCTGCCGGACCCCGGCCTCTCCCGCGTTCAGGCGGTGGTGGAGCGGCGCGGCGAGGGCTACCACCTGGTCGACCGCTCGGGCCGCGGCACCAGGGTGGGAGGCGCGGACGTGGCCGAGGCCCTGCTGGCCGACGGCGCCGAGATAACGCTGGGGGCCTGGCGCGCCCTCTTCCGGGTGGCCGGCCCGGCCGGCGCCGAGGCCACCCACGCCGGGCTCACCCAGGTGCGGGCCGGCGACGCCGCCGAGCTGGCGCCGCCGCCGGCCCGCCTGCGCATCCGCGAGCGCGGGCGGGAGCGGTCGGTGGCCGTGCCACCGGCCGGCCTGGGCGTGGGCAAGGGGGCCGGCAACGAGGTGTCGCTGGAGGACCCGTTCGTCTCCACCCGCCACCTCCGCCTCGAGCCGCGCGCCGGGCGCTGGCACCTCGCCGACCTCGGCTCCACCAACGGGACGCTGCTGGGCGGCGTGCGCGTGGAGCGCGCCGAGCTCCCCTTCGGCGTGCCGGTCCAGCTGGGCGACACCGAGCTGGTGCTGGAGCCGCCGGGCCCCGCGCACGGCCAGCGGCCGGTGGTCTTCGAGGGCATGCTCAGCAGCGACCCGGGGATGCGCCAGGTCTTCGAGCTGGTGGAGCGGGTGGCCCCCTCCACCGCGGCGGTGGCCATCCTGGGCGAGACCGGCACCGGCAAGGAGCTGGTGGCGCGCGCCCTGCACCTGCGCTCGCCGCGCTGCGCCGGCCCCTTCATCCCGGTCAACTGCTCGGCCATCGCCGAGACCCTCATCGAGTCCGAGCTCTTCGGCCACGAGCGCGGCGCCTTCTCGGGCGCCGAGCGGCTGCGCAAGGGGGCCTTCGAGGAGGCCGGCGGCGGCACCATCTTCCTGGACGAGATCGGCGAGCTCCCCTTCGACCTGCAGGCCAAGCTGCTGCGCACGCTGGAGCAGGGCGAGGTGAAGCGGGTGGGCGCCTCGCGCCCCATCACGGTGGACGTGCGCATCGTGGCCGCCACCCACCGCGACCTGCGCGCCCAGGTGCGGGCCGGCCGGTTCCGCGAGGACCTCTTCTACCGGCTCTGCGTGGTGCCGGTGACCATCCCGCCGCTGCGCCAGCGCCGGGGCGACGTGACCGCCCTGGCCGAGGCCTTCCTCTCGGCCGCGGCCCCGCGCGGCTCGGGCCTGGCCTGGTCCCAGGAGGCGCTGGCCCGGCTGGAGGGGTACGACTGGCCTGGCAACGTGCGGCAGCTGCGCAACGTGGTGCAGCGGGCGCTGCTCTTCCGCGGCGAGGGGCTCACCGTGCCGGCCGCGGCGGTGGTGTTCGAGGACACCCGCACCTCGGCGGGCGACACCGGCGACGACGACACCCTCTTCGTGCGCGGCCTGACCATGGAGGAGATCGAGCGGGAGGCCATCCGGCTCTCGCTGCGCCGCCACGCCGGGAGCCGCGCCGCGGCGGTGAAGGAGCTGCAGCTGGCCAAGAGCACCGTCATGAAGCGCATCGCCCAGTGGGGGCTGCAGCTGGAGGGGCGCGCCGGCGGGGCGCCGCCCGACGACGAGGCCTGAGGGGCCGCCACGGGCTCCCCTGGACGCCCCCGGGCGGGCGCGCCCGGCCCGGGGCCGGCCTCACCCCTCACTTCTTCTTGGGCGCGGGCTTCCTGGCGGGGGGCGGCTTGGCGGCCTTGGCCGGCGGGAAGAGCTCGGCCAGGCGCGCCCTGGCCTTGGCGGCCGCCTCGGCCTTGGGGTAGTCGGCCACCACCTGCTCCAGCAGGGCGCGGGCGTCGTCGCGCCGCTCCAGCTGCACCAGCCCCTCGGCGGCCAGCAGCAGCGCCGGCCCGGCCCGATCCGAGCGCGGGTGATCCTCGGCCACCCGCCCCAGCACCACCACCGCCTCGCGCCAGCGCGCCTGGCCGGCCAGCAGCTCGCCGGCCCGGAAGCCGGCCTCGTCGGCGCGGTCGTCGCGCGGCCACCGCTTCACGTAGTGGAGGAAGACCTCGCGGGCCACGCCCGCCTCCCCCGCCTTGGCCTCGCGCTCGCCCAGCGCCAGCACCGCGGCCCGGTCGTCGGCGCGGGGCAGCTCGGCCAGCTTCTGGCGGGCCATGGCCTCGTCGAGGGCGCCGGTGCCGCGCAGCGCCGCCAGCCGCGTCTCGACCTCCTTGTCGGAGGCCTTGGACTGCTGATCGAGCTGGGCCAGCAGGTGCTGCTGGGTCTCCAGCTCGCCCTTCAGCCTGGTCAGCTCGTCCTGCAGGCGGTCCACCGCCACGCCCAGGTCGGCCCCCTTGGCGCGCGCCGAGGTGTTGAGCTCGTCGAGCTTGGCCTGGACCTCCTTGAGCTTGCGGTCCACCTGGCCGATCTTCTCCCGGACCGTCTCGTCGAGCCGCTGCGCCTGCTCCTTGGTCTCGACCTCCAGGCGGGCGATGCGGGCGTCCATGACCCGCCCCGCCTCCATCGGCACGAAGCAGCCCGCGGCCGCCAGCAGCAGGGCCGGGGCGAGGCGGCGCGCGGTGGGCGCGGCGCCGCGCCCCGCCTTGGCGGGCGGCGCGGCCGGTGGCGCGGCGGCGAGGCGGCGGGCGTCCATGGCTCAGCGCCCCAGCTGGACCTCGGCGCGGCGGTTGCGGGCCCAGCACGCCTCGCTGGCCTCGCGGCACACCGGCTTCTCCTCGCCGTAGGTGTTGGTGTCCACCGGGGTGGTCACGCCCAGGTCGCCCAGGTACCGCTTGACCGCCTCGGCGCGCTTCTTCCCCAGCGCCAGGTTGTAGACGGTGGTGCCGCGGTCGTCGCAGTGGCCCTCGACCGACACGCGGGACACGCCGCCCTTGAGGCAGGCGGCCAGCCGCTTCAGGGTCTCGGGCGCGCCGCCGCTCAGCTCGGCCTGGTCGAAGCCGAAGCCCACCGTGAAGGCGGCGGCGTCGGCGCAGGCCGGGTCGATCGCCGCGGTGACGCAGCGCCCGGCCTGGCAGTCGCGCCCGGCGCCGCAGTCGGCCGCGCCGGTGCACTCGGAGGCGGGGGTCTTGGTGGGGAGCGCCGCCTCGGAGGAGGTGGCGGCCTTCGGCTCGCAGCGGTTGGCGCGGCAGGCGAACCCGTCCTTGCAGTCGGCGTCGGCGGCGCACTCGGAGCACTGCCCCGAGACGCAGACCTTGCCGAACCCGGCCTGGGAGGCGCAGTCAGCCGACGACTTGCACTCGCCGTTCTTGGGGGGCGACGGGCAGGCGGTGAGCAGGGTGACGGTCGCGGTGAGCGCGAGGAGCAGGACGCGGCGCATGGGAACTCCGTTCGTGAGGGATGGCCTGTATCTGGCCTCCGCGACAACGGCTGTCAAAGGTTTTCATTCCAGAGGTACCATCCGGCCCCTATGCCCGCCCAGGTCCTCGTCGTCGACGACGAGAGCAACATCCGCCTCACCCTCGCCCGCGCCCTCTCCCTGGAGGGACACGCGGTGGAGTCCGCCTCCGGAGGCCGGGAAGCACTGGAGAAGATCGCCGCCCTGCCGGTGGACCTGGTGCTGATGGACGTGAAGATGCCCGACCTGGACGGACTGAGCGTCCTGCGACAGGCGAGGGAGACCCGTCCGGACCTCCCGGTCATCATCATGAGCGGCCATGGCACCTTCGACACCGTCCGCCAGGCCTTCAAGCTGGGCGCGCAGGACTACCTGGAGAAGCCGGTCGAGAAGGACAAGCTGGTGCTGGCGGTCCGCAACGCGCTGACCCGCCGCACGCTGGAGCGGGAGAACGAGGAGCTGCGCCGCGAGGTGGGCGGGGGTGGCGAGATGGTGGGCTCCGGCGCGGCCATGAGGCGGCTGCAGGAGCTGGTGCGGCGGGCCGCCCCGAGCGAGGGGCGGGTGCTGGTCACCGGGGAGAACGGCACCGGCAAGGAGCTGGTGGCCCGGGCCATCCACCTGGGGTCCCGCCACGCGGGGGGGCCGTTCGTGAAGCTCAACTGCGCGGCGGTGCCGGCCGAGCTCATCGAGTCGGAGCTCTTCGGCCACGAGCGCGGCGCCTTCACCGGCGCGGTGGCGGCCCGCAAGGGCAAGTTCGAGCTGGCCGACGGCGGCACCCTGTTCCTCGACGAGGTGGGCGACATGCCGGCCGCCATGCAGGCCAAGGTGCTGCGCGTGCTGCAGGAGGGAGAGTTCGAGCGGGTGGGCGGCAGCGTCACCCAGCGGGTGAGCGTGCGGGTGCTGGCCGCCACCAACAAGGACCTGCCGGCCGAGGTGGCGGCCGGCCGCTTCCGCGAGGACCTCTACTACCGGCTCAACGTGGTGCCGCTGCACGTGCCGCCGCTGCGCGAGCGCCGGGAGGACGTGGCCGAGCTGGCGGCCCGCTTCCTGGCCGAGGCCTGCCAGCGCAACGGACGGCGCCCCATGACCTTCTCCCGCGAGGCCATCCTGGCGCTGCAGCAGCACGACTACCCCGGCAACGTGCGGGAGCTGCGCAACGTGGTGGAGCGCATCGCCATCCTGGCCGACGGGCCGGCGCTGGGCCCGGACGAGGTGGGCCAGGCCCTGCCGGGCGCCCGCCGCCCCCGCGTCGAGCGCTGGCGGGCTGGGGCCGGCTTCCACGCCCTGGTGGAGGAGGCCGAGCGGGAGATCATCCTGGGCGCGCTGGCGGGCCACGCCGAGAACGTCTCCGAGACCGCCCGCGCCCTGGGGCTGGAGCGCAGCCACCTCTACAAGAAGATGAAGGCGCTCGGGCTGAAGCGCGGGGAGGAGTAGGAGGCCTGGGTCGAGGTCGGCGGGGTCGAGGTCGAGGTCGGGGGCGAGGTCGGGGTCGCGGTCGCGGTCGGGGTCGCGGTCGGGTGGTCTGCTCACCCTCTCCCCCAGCTTGCTGGGGGAGAGGGCCGGGGTGAGGGGGCCGCCTCGGGTCCGGGCGCCCACTCGTCGCTGCTGCTCTCACTGGCACGCTCGCGCCGGGCTGCGCCCGTCACTGCGCGTGCGGCGCACTCCTGGGGCGCGCCGGGTGGGCTCGGGCTCATGGGTGCCGTCGTTCATGTCGCGCTCCTTCTCGGGTGAAAGGAGCGCGACATGAACGACAACCACTCGCTCTTCGCTGATCACACGGCAACGGTTCCCCGCGGGTTCACCTCTTCTCCGGCCTCGGGTCCCGCGGGTTCCTCTTCATTGGCCTCGGGTCCCAGGAGTTCCTCCTCTCCGGCCTCGGGCCCCGGGGGTTCCTCCCCCATCCCGCTCGGCGCGGGCGGGGTCTCCCTCCCCCACCACCGACTCATCGCCTACGGCGTGGCGCTGGAGCTGCTCGCGGCGGTGCGCGCGGCCCAGGTGCGCGACCCCAAGCTGCGCGACGAGGCCCTGCGCTCGGCCAAGTCGGCGTGCCTCAACTCGGCCGAGGGCGCAGGCCGGGTCTCGCGCCCGGACAAGGCCCGCTCCTTCGCCATCGCCCGCGCCGAGGCCGGCGAGGCCGCGGCGGCGGTGGAGATCGCCGCCTCCTGCGGGGACGCCTCCCCGGCCGCGGCCGCCCGGGTGAACCAGGTGGCCCACCGGCTGGTGGCCCTGCTCACCGGGCTCATCCGGTAGCCGGCCGGGGGCGGACCAGGGGAGCCGAGCGCAACCGCCTCGGCTCCCCCGGCCTCCCCTCACCGCAGCAGCCCGCGCAGCAACGCCCGCACCCGGGCGGCGAGGGCGATGCCCTGCCGGGCCACCTCCTCGTCGAGCGCCCCGATGGCCGCCGCCAGGTCCAGCGCCCCGGCCACCTCGTGCACCGAGCCGTCCGCCTGCCGGAAGTACCGCCGGCGCACCCCCGGCCGGTCGTCGGGCAGCCCCTCGCACAGGTTCAGGAACGCCGACTTGGCCGCCCGCGTGGCCTGGTCGCGCAGCTCCGCGTCGGCGATGCCCGCCGTGCAGACCACCCGCGCCAGCTCCCGCGCCACCCGGTACGCGTCGAGCCGCTGGAAGGGGATGACTGGTGCTGCAACGGAAACCGCAGCAGGGAGAGCACCGGGGGCGGCCACCGGAGCAGCTGGATTGGCCGCCGGAGCAGCGAGATCAGCCACCGGAGCAGCGGGATCAGCCGCCGGAGCAGATGGATTGGCCACCGGAGCAGCGGGATCAGCCACCGGAGTGTGAGAGAGCGTCTGGAGCGGAGCGTCGAAGTGTGTGTGCATTGCAGCCTCCTCACCCGCAGGGGGAGGCTGCAATGCAAGCCCGTCCCGCTCCAGCCGCTCGACCACCGTCGAGGTCGAGGTCGTCGCGGTGCCCCTCACCCCGGCCCTCTCCCCGGAGGGGAGAGGGAGAGCGCAACTTCGAGGTCGAGGTCGAGGTCGAGGTCGAGGTCGAGGTCGAGGTCGAGGTCGAGGTCGGGGTCGGGGTCGGGGTCGAGGTCGGGGTCGGGGTCGGGGTCGAGGTCGAGGTCGTCGCGGTGCCCCTCACCCCGGCCCTCTCCCCGGAGGGGAGAGGGAGAGCGCAACCTCGAGGTCGAGGTCGAGGTCGGGGGCGGGCGTGTCCCGGCGGCCCTCCAGGCCCCGTGTCCCTGGCGACGCAGGGCGCGCCGGGTGGGCCTCCGCAGGGCCCGGACCACCTCGGCACGCGGCGTGAAGCAGCGGCAGGACATGCTCCGCTCGGCCGGTTTGCCCGACCCGGGCGCCGGGGGTATCTTTCCGCCGCCGCCCACCGATGGAACCCCACCCGACATCACGCCGTCCCGGCCGGGCGGCCTCGCCGCTGGCGTGGCCGGAGGTCCGCCCGTGAAGCGCTCCACCCGCCGCCGCCTCGTCGGCTGGGTGCTCGGCCTGGTGGCGCTGGGCGCCGCCGCCGCCGCGATCACCTTCTGGTCCTGGACCCGCGCGCTGCCGGCCTTCGACACCCTGCGCGACTACCGGCCGCTGGTCTCCACCCGGGTGCTGGGCGTCGACGGCGAGGAGGTCTTCTCCTTCGCCCGCGAGCGGCGCACCGTGGTGCCGCTGGCCGAGGTCCCCGCCGTGCTGAAGCAGGCGGTGCTGGCCGCCGAGGACGCCCGCTTCTACCAGCACGAGGGGGTCAACTACCTGGCCATCCTGCGCTGCGCCGTGAAGGGGCTGCTGCGGGGCGGCGTCTCGTGCGGCGGCTCCACCATCACCCAGCAGGTGGTGAAGACCTTCCTGCTGGCCGACGAGTGGCGCCCCAAGCGCAAGGTCCAGGAACTGGTGCTGGCGCCTCGCCTGGAGCAGAACCTGGGCAAGGACGAGATCCTCTACCTCTACCTGAACCAGATCTACCTGGGCCACCGGCGCTACGGCGTGGAGGAGGCCAGCCGCTACTACTTCGGCAAGGGCGTCCGGGCGCTCACCCTGGGCGAGGCGGCCTGCCTGGCCGGCCTGGTGCAGTCGCCGGAGCGGCTCTCGCCGGTGAAGCACCCCTCGGCCGCCAAGGCGCGGCAGGCCTACGTGCTGCGGCGCATGGTCGAGGAGCGCTTCATCACCCAGGCCCAGGCCGACGCCGAGCGCGAGCGCCCCATCGCCACCGCGCCGCCCGAGGCCACGCCGCCGGGCGCCTCCTACGCCGACGCGGTCCGGAAGCTGCTCGACGCGCGCTACGGGGCCGACCAGGTGGAGACCGGCGGGCTCACCGTGCAGGTGGCCATGGACCCCGCGCTGCAGCGCGCCGCCGAGGCGGCGCTGGAGGCCGACCTGCGGGCCGTCGATCGCCGGCAGGGCTACCGCGGGCCGCTCTCCCGCCTGTCGGCCGACCAGCTGGCCGCCGCCCTGCCCGCCTGGCGCAAGCGGCTGGTCGACGCCGACGCCGCCGCGCCCGCCGGCCCGGTGCTGGTCTGGGACCTGGCCGGCGTGGATCCCGACGAGATCGACCCGCAGGAGCCGGCCCCGGCCGACGTGCGGCGGCTCATCCGGGTGCGCCCGCTGGCCGCCGGCGAGACCTACGCCGCGCTGGTCACGGCGGTGACCGACAAGGCGGCCACGGTGGACCTGGGCGGCGCCACCGGCCTCCTGCCGCTGGCCGACGTGACCTGGGCCCGCAAGTGGAACCCGGCCTCGGCCACCGCCACGCCGCGCAGCCTCAAGGTGGTGGCGGCCACCGGCGACGTGGTGCTGGTGCGGGTGCTGCCCGGGGCCAGGTCGCCCGAGGCGCTGGCGCGCGCCGGCCAGCCGCTGGGGCTGTCGCTGGAGCAGAAGCCGCTGGTGCAGGGAGCCATGGTGGCGCTCGACCCGGCCACCCGCCAGGTGCGGGCGCTGGTGGGCGGCACCGGCTTCGTGGCCTCCACCTTCAACCGGGCCACCCAGGCGCGCCGGCAGCCCGGCAGCGCCTTCAAGCCCTTCGTGTGGGGCGCGGCCATCGAGTCGCGCCGCTTCACCCCGGCCACCCTGGTCTACGACACGCCCGATCTCTACCGGGACCCGTGGACGGGCAAGGAGTGGAAGCCGCGCAACTTCGAGAAGGACGAGTTCGACGGGCCGCTGCTGCTCAAGGCGGCGCTGGCCCACTCCAAGAACACGGTGGCGGTGAAGCTGGTCGACGCGCTGGGGGTGGACGCGGTCATCGGCTTCGCCCGCCGCATGGGGATCGAGAGCGAGCTGCCGCGCAACCTGACGGTGGCGCTCGGCACCGGCGAGGTGACGCCGCTCGAGCTCACCAACGGCTACGCCACCATCGCGGCCCGCGGGCGGCGCCTCGACCCGGTGCTCATCCTCTCGGTGGAGGACCGCGACGGGAACGTGCTGGAGGGGTGGAAGCAGGGGGACGGGGCGGCTGCGGCGTCGGTCCCGACCCCGACCCCGACCTCGACCCCGACCTCGACCCCGACCCCGACGCCGACCCCGACGCCGACCCCGACGCCGACTGCGGCCGCGGCCCCGTCCGACCCGGCCGACGCCACCTGGGGCGCCGCGCCGCCGCCGCTGCCCGACTTCCCGCTGCCCGCCTCCGGCACCCGGGCCGACGTGGCCTACGTGCTCGCCTCCATGATGCGCGACGTCGTCGAGTACGGCACCGGCGTGGGGGCCAAGGCGCTGGCCCGGCCGGTGGCGGCCAAGACCGGCACGGCGCAGGAGCACCGCGACGCCTGGTTCGTGGGGTTCACCCCGGACCTGGTGGCGGGGGTCTGGGTGGGCTTCGACGACCACGCGCCGCTGGGGGCGCGAGAGACCGGGGCGGTGGCGGCGCTGCCGGCCTGGCTGGCATTCATGCAGGCGGCCATGGGCACCCGGGCGCCCGAGGAGTTCCAGTCGCCCGAGGGCGTGGAGTTCGCGCGCATCGACCCGATCACCGGCTTCCTGGGCGGGCCGACCGCGCCCGGCCAGGCCGAGCCGCCCTTCGTCCCGTTCCTGGCGGGCACCGCGCCCACCGAGGCCTCCGGGGCCCAGCAGGGCGACGGGCCGCAGGACTTCTTCCGCGACGACCGGTGACCATGGCCTGGCTCGCCCTCCTCCTGGCGCTCGCCCCGGCCGCCCTCCCCGGCGCGCCGGGCGGCGAGGCCGGCGCCCTCTCGGCGCTGGCCGCCGAGGTGGCCGACCAGGTCGGCGCCCCGGAGGCCGGCCGGCGCGGCCTGGCCCTCTCGCTCCAGGCCCAGGGCGCCCTCGGGCCGCCGCTCGCGGCGGCGCTCACCGCGGCGCTGGGGCGGGCCGGGTGGGCGGTGAGCCCGGGCGGCGCGGCGTCAGCGGGCGCCGCGCCGGACGGGCGCGAGGGGACGGTGGACGGGCCTTCCGCCGGGGCGGTCGCGGCGCCCGAGGCCGACTGGCGGCTCACCCTCACCGCCGGCGGTGGGGAGGACGGCCAGGCGCTGGTGGCGGTGGGCCAGGCCGTGGCGCGCTGGCCCTCCTTCTTCCTGCAGGCGCGGCCGGGCGTCCCGGCCGCGCCGCCGCGGCCGGTCTCGGCCAGGGTCCTCGCCGACGACGCGACGCGCCTCCTCCTCGGCCCCCCTCGCCGCCCCGAGCTGGGCCGCGCCACGCTGCGCCGCCTGGCGCGGCTCCCCTACCCGGTGCTGGCGCTGGCGGCCGGTGAGGCCGGCGAGGCCGGCCTGTCCCTGCTGGTGGTCTCGCCCGGCGCGGTCCACCTCCTCGACGCCGCCGGGGCCGAGCTGGCGTCGCGCCCCCTCGACCCGGCCTCCCGCCGGCCGGTGCGGCTCGCGGCCGCCACCGCCGTGGTGGGTCCCCTCGGCGGCGGTCGCCTCGGCCTCGGGCTGGCCGGCGCCCCCGGCGGCGAGGTGCTGGTGCGCCGCGGCGGCAGGCTCGACGTGGCCGCCTCGCTCCCGCTGGCGCCGCTGGCGGCCGGCCAGGCCGGGCTGCTCTTCGGCGCCTTCGCCCCGGGCAAGGGCGCGCTCTCCGACCTGCTGGCCACCTGGGCCGATCCGGCGGCGCTGCCGCGCACGCCCCGCGACCTGGTGGCGGTGGCGGCCGCGCCGGGCCCCAGCCCGGTGGCCTTCGCGGCGCTCGGCCCGGACGCCCAGCTCCAGCTCCTCGACGCGGACCTGGCGGCCCTGGGCGCGGTGCCCGGCGTGGGCGCCGGGTTCGCCCTGGCCGACCTCGACGGCGACGGCGCCGCCGAGCTGGTGGCGTCGCGCGCCACCGCCGGCCCGGGCGATGCGCTGCGGGTGCTGCGCCTCGAGGCCCACCCTCCCGCCGGGCTGCCGGCGCCGGCCTTCGAGTCGGCCGAGGTGGAGGGGGCCTTCACCGCCGGGACGGCCGCCGACCTGACCGGCGATGGCCTCGACGACGCCCTGCTGGCCGCCGAGGTGCGCGGGCCGGACGGCGCCCCGGCCACCGACCTGTGGCTCCTCTCGCTCGACGCCCGGGAGTCGCCCTGACACCCGCCCGCCCCCTCACCCGGACCAGGGCCGCCCTGGCCCTGCTGGCCCTGCTGGCCCTGCTGGCCGGGGGGCACCCGTCCCCGACCGCCGCCGCGCCGCGGCCGGCCTACGGCGGCGAGCTGCACCTGGCCCTGCCCCTCCCGCCGCGCACCGGCGACCCGGCCCTGGCCGCCCAGCTCCAGGACACGGTGCTGGCCCGCGCGCTGCACGCCACGCCGCTCACGCTGGACGCGGCCGGCCGCCTCGCCCCGGGCCTGCTCCTGGAGGTGCCCGCGCCGCAGTCCGGCGGCCGCTCCTTCCGGCTCACCCTGCGCGAGGGGCTGCGCTTCGCCGACGGCACGCCGCTGGGCGCGCTCGACCTGGCCGCCAGCCTGGCCCGGCTGCTCCGGCCCGAGGTCCGGTCGCCGCACGCCTGGGTGGCGCTGCCCATCGCCGGCGCGGAGGCCGTGCTGGCCGGCCGGGCCGCGTCGCTGGCCGGCCTGGTGGTCCTGTCGGATCGCGAGCTGCTGGTCTCGCTCGACTTCCCCTTCCCGGAGTTCCCCGCCGCCCTCGCCACCCTGCCGGCCGCGGTGGTCTCCCCCGGCGGCGCCGGGGCCGGCCCGTTCCGGCCGGTGGGCCCCGACCGCGCCGTGGCCAGCGAGCACCACTGGCGTGGCCGGCCCTTCGCCGACGCGCTCACCCTCGCGGCCGCGGACCCGCGCGCCGCGGAGCGCGGCCTCACCTCCGGCGCGCTCGACCTGTCGCTGCGCCCCGAGCCCTCGCCGGGGGCCTCGCCGCTGCCGCTGCTGGGCGCCGCCTATGCGCTGGTGAACGGGCGCCGCCTCGGACCGGGCGCCGCGGCGGTGCGGCGGGTGCTCACGCAGCTGGACCGGGCCGAGCTGGCCCGGCGCTTCGTGCGAGCGCCGGCCGAGCCGCTCGAGGTGCTGCTGCCACCCGCGGCCTGGGCCGGCGCCTGGCCCGGCCCGGGCGGCCAGCCCCCCTCCGACGGCGCGCCGGGGACGGCCGGGGGCGCCCCCGGCCCTGCCCAGCGCGCCGCGGGCGCCGCGCCGGCGCCGTCCGCCGCGGGCGCGCCACCGCTCTCGCTGCTGGTGCCCGGCTGGCTGGCCGACCCGCGCAGCGCCGCCGAGCGGCTCCAGGTGAAGCTCTCCGACGCCGGCCTGCGGGTGGCGCTCGAGCCGCTCGACCAGGCCCGCTACGCCGCCCGGCTGGCGGCCGGCGACTACGACGTGGCGCTGCTGGTGGTGCCGCTCCTCACCACCCAGCCGGCGCTGGCGGCCGGACAGGTGGCGCTGGCGGTGGCCGGGCCGCGCGCCGCCCGCCGCGCCGAGCAGGCCCTGGCGGGCCTCGCGCCGCCGGCCGCGGCGCGCGCCGCGGAGGCGCTGCGCGCCGAGCTCGACCTGGTGCCGCTCTACGCCGCCGCCGCGGGGCGCGTCGCCGCCGCCCCTCGCCTGCAGGGGCTGGCCGTCCGGGCCGACGGGGGCTTCGACGCCGGCGACCTGTGGCGGGGCCCCGAGGTGGCGCGGTGACGCTGCGGGCCCGGCTGTCGCTCTGGTTCGCCCTCTTCGCGGCCCTGCCGCTGCTGGTGGTGTTCGCCCCGGTGGCGGCGGTGCTGCACCACACGCTGACGCAGGACCACGCGGCGAGGCTCGACGGCGCGGCGCGCGCCGTGGAGGGCGAGGTCCTGCGCCTGTCGGCGGCGGCGGCCGACGGCGTGCGGGACCTGGCCGGCCGCCCCGAGGCGGCGGCGCTGGCCGAGGAGCTGGCCGCCGGCCTGCTCGGGCCGCCAGACGCGGCGGCCAGGCTGGCCGCCTGGGGCGAGGCCCGCGGCCTCGACGTCCTCTCGCTCTGCGAGCCCGACGGCCGGGTGGTGGCCTCGGCCCACCTGCCGGGGCGCGCCGGCGACGTGGACCAGGCGCTGGCCCGCCTGCTGCGCGGCCCGACCCCAGGCCGGGCCCAGCCGCTGCTGGTGGAGCGGGCCGGCCCGTCGGAGCTGACCCGGGCGCTGGCGGTGGTGGCCGCGGCGCCGGTGGGCGCCGGCCCGCTGCGGGTGGTGGGCGGCATCACCCTGGGCGAGGCGGCGGCGACGCGGCTGGCCGCCATCACCGGCGGCGCGGTGATCCTGCGCGACGGCGCCGGGGCCACCGTGGCGCGCGCCGCGGCCCCGGCCCGCGCCGACGACGGCCCGTGGGCGCCACTGGGGCGCCTGGCCGGGCCGCTGGCCGGCACGGCGCGCCGCGTGGCGCTGGGGCCCGCGTCGGCGCCGGTGGCCACCGTGGAGGTGAGCGTCACCTCGGCCGGGCTGGTGCGGGCCTGGCTGGTGGTGCTGGGCGCCTTCGTCGGCCTGCTGCTGGTGGCGGTGGTGGCCGCCGCCGCGCTGGGGCGCCGGCTGGCGGGCCGCGAGACCCGCGCCCTCGAGGCCCTGCAGGTGGCGGCGGCGCGCCTGGCCGGCGGCGACCTGGCGGCGCGGGTGGGCCTGGCCGCGCCGGGCGAGGTCGGGCAGCTGGTGCGGGCCTTCGACGCCATGGCCGGGGAGCTGGAGCGGAGCCGCGCCCGCCTGGCCGCCTCGGAGCGGGTGGCGGCCTGGCGCGAGGTGGCGCGGGCGCTGGCGCACGAGCTCAAGAACCCGCTCACCCCCATCGCCATGAGCGTCGAGCTGCTGCGCGACGCGCGCGACCGGCCCGACTTCCCGGAGATCCTGGACGAGTCCACCCGCGCCATCGGCGAGGAGGTGCGGCGGCTGCGGCGCATCGTGGACGAGTTCTCCCGCTTCGCCCGCCTGCCCGCCCCGGCGCTCGAGCCGGTCCCCGCGGGCGAGCTGGCCCAGGCCCTGCTGGCCCTCTACCCGGCCGACCCGCCCGGCGTGGCGCTGGCCCGCCAGGTGGCGCCGGGGCTGCCGACCGTGCTGGCCGACCGGGACCAGGTGCTCCAGGTGCTGCACAACCTGGTCAAGAACGCCCTGGAGGCCATGCCGGATGGCGGGGTCCTGCGCTTCTCGGCGCGCCGCGAGGACCAGGAGGTCCACTTCGAGGTGGCCGACAGCGGCCCGGGCATCGACCCCGCGCTGCTGCCGCGCATCTTCGAGCCCTACGTCACCACCAAGGAGGGCGGCACCGGGCTGGGGCTGGCCATCGCCGAGCGGATCGTGCAGGAGCACGGCGGGCGGCTGGAGGTGGCCTCGCGGCCGGGCCAGGGGGCCACCTTCACCATCCGGCTGCCGGTGGCCGCGGCGGGCTGAGCGACGGCGGGCCGCGCGCCTACTTGACGGGGGTGGCCTTGAGGGCCGCCTTGCCGTCCTTCACGTAGACCTGGAAGCGGACGGTGCGGCAGCCGTACTTCTGCAGCAGCGCCTCCCGGTTCTTCTCCAGCTTGGGGCGGAAGCGATCGAACCCCAGGTTGTCGACGCTCTCGCCGCAGCGGACGCGCACCTCGATGAACTCGGCGTGCACGGCGCGCCAGTGGGTGTCCTCGTCCTCCTCGGGGCCGCCGGCCACCGCCGGCGCGGTCACGGCCGGCATACCCACCGCCGTGAGCCCGGGGGTGGTCACGGCGGGCATCCCCATGGCCGTCCCACCGGGCGCGGCGGGTGGCGCCGCCGGGCGGCCGATGGGCCGGGTGGTGAAGCTCTCGGGCGGGAAGGCGGAGTCGGGTGCCCCGCCCGGAGCGCGCGCCGCGGGGCGCGGCGGCGGCTGCGCCTTGGGGCCGTCGAGCCGCGCCGTGGTCTCCTCCAGCTCGGCCGCCAGGCCGGCGGGGGGCGCCGCGCCGAGGGAGCCCAGGGGCGCCGGCGGGGAGGCTGGCGCCGCCGGGAGGGGCCGGGAGAAGTCGAACTGGGGCTCGGGCGGCTCTACCGGCGGGGGCGCCGCGAACGGGTCGACGTGTGGCGCCGGCGCCTGGGCCACCTGGGCCGCCTCGGCCGCCTTGTTGAGGGCCCCGGCGATGGTGCCGAGGGCCCCGACGAAGGTGGGCGCCCGGGCCGCGAACTCGCCGCGCTCGATGCGGGCGGCCACCGCCACCAGCTCGGCCGGCACCTGGGGCAGCACCTCGGTCTTGACCAGCACCCCGAGCAGCAGGCCGATGAGCAGCAGGCCGGCCAGCACCTCCACCGCCACCCACTGGTAGTGGGCCAGCGCCGAGAAGGCCTTGGCGGTGGGCAGCGAGAGGACCACGTAGGCCTTGGGCAGGCCGGTCAGCTCGACGGCCTGGGCCCGCAGGGCGGGCGGCCTGGCGAAGAGGAGC
Source organism: Anaeromyxobacter sp. (assembly GCA_016718565.1). Taxonomy (NCBI): domain Bacteria; kingdom Pseudomonadati; phylum Myxococcota; class Myxococcia; order Myxococcales; family Anaeromyxobacteraceae; genus Anaeromyxobacter; species Anaeromyxobacter sp. The sequence continues at coordinate 409,237 of JADKCZ010000003.1, forward strand.
GGCGCCTGGATGCGCAGCGGCGACTCGAGCTGGAGCTTGCCGAGCGTGCCCTGGCCCACCGGGCGGCCGGGCGTGGCGCGGGCCGCCACCAGCACCTGGCGCGCCTGCTCCGGCCTGGCGGTGGTGACCAGCTGGGGCGTGCCGGCGTCCAGGGTGACCTCGCAGCCGGCCTCGGCCCCCAGCGCGGCGGCCCAGGCGGCGTCCACCGGCAGGAAGAGGGCCAGCGCCGCGCCCTCGCCAGCCGGCATGGCCACGCCGTACCAGAGGGCGTCGTTGACGCGGGCGTAGCCGCGGCGGGGCGTGCCGCCGGCGGCGGCGCGCAGGAAGGCCGCCGCCTCCTTCTGCGGCCCCTCGTCGGCCGCCGGGTCGCGGGCCAGCCACTCCGGGGTGGCCACCGCCGAGAAGGCCGGCCCGGGCAGGTCCAGCGCCAGCGCCCTGGCCGCCCGCTCCACCGCGCCGCGGGCGGCCGCCTCGGCCTCCGCGGTGCGCGCCGCCACGTCCGGCGCCGGCTCCTCCTGCACGGCGTCGGCCTTGGCCTTCTTCCTGGGCGCCGGGGCCGGGCCAGCCAGCGCCTCCAGCAGCGCCGGGTCGCGCACCGCCACCCCGGCCACCGCCGCGGCCTGGCTCGCCATGAGCCGCTCGCGGGCGCGGTGGGCCGTGGCGGCGCTCTCCAGCGCGGCGTCGACCCCGGCCAGCCCCCGGGCTGCGCCCTCCAGGGTGATGAGGTAGATGTTGGCTGCCCCGGCGCCGAGGACCACGAGCATGTAGAGCCAGAGCTTGAGGCGGTTCATGGCTCCCTTTTAACCCAGGGACGGCGGACCGCGAAGCGCGCGTCCACCGGCCCGTCACGAACCGCCGCAGCAGGACTCATTCAGGGGTCGCGGCCACCAGCCGTCCGGACCCGCCGCGCCGCCAGCCAGGGCCGGAACCGAGAAGGAGCACACGCCATGAGCCGCCGCCTCGCCTCCACCGCCGCCGGGGTCACCACCCCGGTGGTCGCCCACCCTCCTGGGCGGCTCGCCGCCGCCCTGCGGTCCTGCGCCGCGGCCCTGGCCCTGCTGCTGGCGCTGGCGGCCAGCCCCGTCGGGGCCGACGAGGGGATGTGGACCTACGACGCCTTCCCGGCCGACCGCGTCGAGCAGGCCCTGGGCGTGCGCATCACCCCCGCCTGGCTCGACCACGTGCGGGGCTCCGCGCTCCGCCTGGCGGGGGGCTGCTCGGCCAGCTTCGTCTCGGCGCGCGGGCTGGTCCTGACCAACCACCACTGCGTCCGCGCCTGCGTCCAGCAGGTCTCCAGCGCCGGCAAGGACTACCTGGAGCACGGCTTCCTGGCCCGCGGCGACGTCGACGACCTGCGCTGCCCGGCCATGGAGGTGAACCAGCTCCTCTCCATCACCGACGTGAGCGCCGAGGTGGAGCGGGCCACCGCCGGGCTGGAGGGGAAGGCCTTCGCCGACGCCGAGCGGGCCGAGCTGGCGCGGCTGGAGGGCGGGTGCCAGGCCGACGCCTCGCTGCGCTGCGAGGTGGTGAGCCTGTTCCGCGGCGGCCGCCACGTCCTCCACGCCTACCGGCGCTTCCAGGACGTGCGGCTGGTCTGGGCCCCGGAGCAGCGGGCCGCCCACTTCGGCGGCGACCCGGACAACTTCGACTTCCCGCGCTGGTCGCTGGACGCCGCCTTCCTGCGCGTCTACCAGGACGGGAAGCCGGCCGCGCCGGCCGACTGGCTGCGCTGGTCGGCCGGCGGGGCGCCCGAGGGGGCCCCGGTCTTCGTGGCCGGCAACCCCGGCCGCACCTCCCGCCTGGTCACGGTGGCGCAGCTGGCCTACCTGCGCGACGTGGAGCTGCCGGAGCGGCTGGTGCAGCTGGCCGAGCTGCGCGGCCTGGCCACCGAGTACCAGCGGCGCGGGCCCGAGCAGGCCCGCCACGCCACCACCTGGCTCCGCTCGGTGGAGAACGGCTACAAGGCGCTGACCGGCCGGCGCGAGGCGCTGGTGGACCGGGCCTTCTTCCGCTCGGTGGAGGAGGCCGAGGCGCGCCTCCAGGCGGAGCTGGTCCACCACCCGGCCCTGGCGGCCCGCACCCTGGCCGCCTACCAGGCCATCGCCGCGGCGGTGGACCGGCAGCGGGCCCTGCGCTGGCGCGAGCAGTACGTGGCCGGCGCCGCCGGCTTCGGCACCACCCTCTTCGACCTGGCCCGCACCCTGGTGCGCGGCGCCGCCGAGCGGCCCCTGCCCAGCGGCGAGCGGCTGCGCGAGTTCCAGGACGCCGCCCTGCCGGCGCTGACGCAGAAGCTCTTCTCGCCGGCCCCCCTCCACCCCGAGTTCGAGGCCTTCCGCATGACCCACGCGCTGGTGAAGCTGCGCGAGCGGCTGGGCGCCGACGACCCGTTCGTGCGCGCGGTGCTGGGCCAGGCCTCGCCGGCCGAGCTGGCCGAGCGCCTGGTGGCGGGCACCCGCCTGGCGGACCTGGCGGAGCGCCGGGCGCTCTGGGAGGGCGGCGCGGCGGCGGTGGCGGCCTCGCGCGATCCGATGATCGCGCTGGCCCGGGCCGTGGACGCCGAGGCGCGCGCGGTGCGTCGGCAGGTGGAGGAGACCATCGAGCCCGACCTGAGGCGGGGCGGCGAGGCCATCGCCAAGGCCCGCTTCGCCCTGTCCGGCGCCGGCGCCCCCCCCGACGCCACCTTCTCGCCGCGGCTCAGCTTCGGGCGGGTGCGCGGCTGGGTGAAGGACGGCCGGCCGGTGGCCCCCTTCACCACCCTGGGCGGCGCCTTCGAGCGGGCCACCGGGCGCGACCCCTACGCCCTGCCGCGGCGCTGGGCGGCGGGGCGGGGCCGGCTCGACCTCGGCACCCCGCTCAACCTGGTCACCGACAACGACATCATCGGCGGCAACTCCGGCTCCCCCCTCATCGACGCCGCCGGCGAGGTGGTGGGGGTGATCTTCGACGGCAACCTGCCGTCGCTGGGCGGCGACTACGCCTACGACGGCCGGACCCACCGCGCCGTGGCCGTGCACAGCCGCGCCATCCTGGAGGTGCTGGGCAAGCTCTACTTCGGGTGGCGGCTGGTGGAGGAGCTGCGGCCGCCGGCGCGGTGAGCCGCCGCCCCGCCGGCGTCTCAGGCGTCGCGCGGCACCGCGATCATCCGCTCCAGGGCCCGGCGGGCGCCGGCGGCGACGTCGGCCGGCACGGTGATCTCGTGCTTGCCGCGCGCCAGGGCGTCGCGGATCATCATGAGGTCCACCATCTTCATGTACGGGCAGTGCATGCGGCAGCCGATGCAGCCGTCCGCGATGACGAACTCCTTGCCGGGCCAGCGCTGCTTCATCTGGTGGACGATGCCGTGCTCGGTGGCCACGATGAAGGTGGTGGCCTCGGGGTGGCGCGCCACCGCGGACAGCATGGCGGTGGTGGAGCAGACCTCGTCGGCGATGGCCAGCACGTCGGCGCGGCACTCGGGGTGGGCGATGACCACCGCCCGGGGGTTGGCGGCCTTCACCTTGGTGACGCTGGCGCTGCGCAGCACGTCGTGCACCGGGCAGCAGCCGTCGTAGACCACGATCTCCTTCTCCGGCACCTTGGCCTTCACCCAGGCCCCCAGGTTGCGGTCCGGGGTGAAGAGGATCTGCCGCTGCGGCAGCGAGCGGACCACGCTGGCGGCGTTGGCGCTGGTGCAGCAGATGTCGGAGAGCGCCTTCACCTCGGCGCTGGAGTTCACGTAGGTGACCACCGCGTGGCCGGGGTAGCGGGCCTTCCAGTCCTCCAGCGACTCGGCGGTGATGGAGTCGGCCAGCGAGCAGCCGGCCGAGAGGTTGGGCAGCAGCACCCGCTTCGAGGGCGCCAGCACCTTGGCCGACTCGGCCATGAAGTGGACGCCGCAGAAGAGGATGGTGGACTGCGGCACCTGCTGGCCGGTGATGGCCAGCTGCAGCGAGTCGCCCACGTGGTCGGCCACCTGCTGCACCTCGGGCAGCTGGTAGTTGTGGGCCAGGATGACGGCGTCCTGCTGGGTGGCCAGCCGCCGGATCTCGGCCACCAGGTCGGCCACCTCGGCGGGCGAGAGATCGCTCCCGGCGGCGGGGTTGGCCACGGGGTCGTGGATGTGGACGACGGGCAGGGTCATGGCGGGCCACCTCCGGCGGGAGGCGGAGTATCGGGCGCGCCCGGCGGTGGGTGCAAGCGCGGCGGGGCCCGGGGCCGGGCGCGGCAGGGCCGGCGCCGCCGGCCGCCACCTTGCGCCGCGGGTGCCCCTGCGGCACGGTCCCGGGCCGTGCGCCTCGCCCTCACCACCACCTCGCACCCCTCGCCGGCGGAGGTGGCCGGCGCACGCCAGGCCTCGGCGCGCCACGCCCTCCCCTACGCGCCGCGTGGCCGCGCCTCGCTGCCGGCCCTGCAGGCCGCCCTGGGCGTCGAGGCCCTGCTGGTCCTCTCCGACGACGCCGCCGTCCTCTGGTCGCCCACCGGCCAGCACCGATGGGCCGGCGGCATGGGCTTCCTGCGCATGCGGCGGGCGCTGCGGCGCGCCGCCGGCGGCCCCTGGCTGCCCTCCGAGCGCGACCCGCTGCTGGAGGCCGCCGAGATCCGGCCGGGCGACCTGGTGGTCGACGCCACGCTCGGGCTGGGCGCCGACGCCCTGGCGGTGGCCGCCGCCGCCGGCCCGACGGGGCGCGTGATCGGGCTGGAGGCCTCGCCGGCGCTGGCCGCCCTGGTGGACGAGGGGCTGCGCCGCCTCGCCGCCGAGCCGGCCCGGCGCATCGAGGTGCGGGTGGGCGACCACCTGGCGCTGCTCGAGGGCCTGCCCCCGCGCAGCCACGACGTGGTGCTCTTCGACCCCATGTTCCGCCACGCCCGCCTGGCCCCGGACGGCTTCGACCTGCTGCGCGCCCTGGCGGACCCCCGCCCGCTCACGCTGGCGGCGCTGGCGGCGGCGCGGCGGGTGGCCCGCCGCTGGGTGGTGGTGAAGGACGGCGCGCCGGGCTGGGACCTGGCGCGGCTCGGCCTGGCCCCCCTGGCGAGCGCCCGCGGGGCGCACCGCTACCACGCCCGCCTGCCGCCGGCCTGAGCGCGGCGGCGGGGGTCAGGCCAGCGGCGCGGCCCCCTCGGTGGCGCCCGGCGGGGCGGGCCGCACCGGCGCCGGCCCGCGCAGGAACTCCTCGGGGTTGGGCAGCCGCAGCGCGTGGCGCAGCACGTCGTCGGCGGTGTCCACCAGCACGATCTCCAGCTTCTCCCGCACCCGCCGCGGGATCTCCGGCAGGTCCTTCTCGTTCTCGCGCGGCACCAGGATCTTGGTGATGCCGCCGCGGCTGGCCGCCATCACCTTCTCCTTCAGGCCGCCGATGGGCAGCACCCGCCCGCGCAGCGTGATCTCGCCGGTCATGGCCACGTCGCGCCGCACCGGCAGCTTGCAGAGCGCCGACACCAGGGTGGTGGCCATGGTGATGCCGGCCGAGGGGCCGTCCTTGGGGATGGCCCCCTCGGGCACGTGCACGTGGATGTCCACGCTCTCCAGGAAGCGCCGCTCCAGCCCCAGCGCCTCGGCGCGGCTGCGCACGTAGCTCATGGCCGCCTGCGCCGACTCCTGCATGACGTCGCCCAGCTTGCCGGTGATGGTGAGCTTGCCCTTGCCCGGCATGACGGTGGCCTCCACCGTGAGCAGCTCGCCGCCCAGCTCGGTCCAGGCCAGGCCGGTGGTCAGGCCGATCTGGTCCTCCGCCTCGGCCTCGCCGTGGCGGTGGCGGGCCGGCCCGAGGAAGCGCTGCACCAGCTTCTCGGTGACCACGTACCCCTTCTCGCGCTGCTCCGGCCCCTTCTTGAGCAGGTCCTTGGCCAGCTTGCGGAAGACGCTGGCGATCTCGCGCTCCAGCGAGCGCACCCCGGACTCCTTGGTGTAGCGGTCGATGAGCAGCCGGAGGGCGCTGCGCCGGAAGTCCACCGTGACGCCGGCCAGCCCGTTCAGCTCCAGCTGCTTGGGGATGAGGTAGCGCTCGGCGATGGAGCGCTTCTCCAGGTCGGTGTAGCCGGCGATGCGGATGACCTCCATGCGATCCTGCAGCGGCAGCGGGATCCCGCCCATGGTGTTGGCGGTGCAGATGAACATCACCTTGGAGAGGTCGTAGTCGAGGTCCAGGTAGTGGTCCACGAAGCTGGCGTTCTGCTCCGGGTCGAGCACCTCCAGCAGCGCCGCCGACGGGTCGCCGCGGAAGTCGGTGGACATCTTGTCCACCTCGTCGAGCAGGAAGACCGGGTTGCCGGCGGCGGCCTTCTTGAGCGACTGCACGATCTTGCCGGGCAGCGCGCCGATGTAGGTGCGGCGGTGGCCGCGGATCTCGGCCTCGTCGCGCACCCCGCCCAGGCTGATGCGGACGAAGCGCCGGTTCATGGCGCGGGCGATGGAGCGGGCCAGCGAGGTCTTGCCCACGCCGGGCGGCCCCACGAAGCACAGGATGGGGCCGCGCACCTTGTCCACCAGCTTCTGCACCGCCAGGTACTCGAGGATGCGGTCCTTGGCCTTCTTCAGGCCGTAGTGGTCCTCGTCGAGGACCCGCTCGGCCTCCACGATCTCCAGCTTGTCCTCGGTGTACTCGCCCCAGGGCAGCGTGATGATCCAGTCGATGTAGTTGCGGACCACCGTGGCCTCGGCGCTCATGGGGCTCATCATCTTCAGCTTCTTGAGCTCCTTCTTCGCCTTGAGGGCCGCCTCCTTGGAGAGCTTCTTGGCCTTGATCTTCTCCTCGAGCTCCTGCAGCTCGTTCTTGAACTCGTCGCGCTCGCCCAGCTCCTTCTGGATCGCCTGCATCTGCTCGTTGAGGTAGTACTCCTTCTGCGTCTTCTCCATCTGCTTCTTGACGCGCGAGCGGATCTTCTTCTCCACCTGCAGGATCTCGATCTCGCCCTGCATCAGCTCGTGCAGCCGCTCCAGGCGCCTGGCCGGCGCCTCGGTCTCCAGGATGGCCTGCTTGTCGTTCAGCTTGAGCGAGAGGTGGGCCACGATGGTGTCGGCCAGCCGGCCCGGGTCGTCGATGGCCGCCACCGACTGCAGCATCTCGGGCGGGATGCGCTTGTTGAGCTTGACGTAGGCCTCGAAGGTGGACTGCACCGAGCGCATCAGCGCCTCGAGCTCCACCCGCAGCGCCTCGTCGACCACCTCCTCGATCTCCTCGGCCTCCACCAGCAGGTACGTCTCGGAGGGGAGGAAGCGCTTCACCCGGGCGCGCGCCTTGCCCTCCACCAGCACCTTGACGGTGCCGTCGGGCAGCCGCAGCAGCTGGATGATGGCGCCCACCGTGCCCACCGGGAAGATGTCCTCCTCGGCCGGGTCGTTGGTCTTGGCCTTCTTCTGGGCGCACAGGAGGATGGCCTTGTCGGCGGCCATGGCCTCCTCGAGCGCGGCGATGGACTTCTGCCGGCCCACGAAGAGCGGCACCACCATGTGCGGGAAGACGATGATGTCGCGCAGCGGCAGCAGCGGCACGGCGCGCGGCTTCTTCCCCTGCTTTCCGTCGTCACGTGAGAAGAGCGGCACGGTGCCTCCTTCGCCGCCGCGGGTGGGCGGCGAGACCGGTGATCTAACACCGAACCGGACACCGGGGGGCTCGCCGGCGGGTCCTGGCGACGCTCCCGGGGGGGTGGCGCTTGTGGGCCGCAGGCCCCCTCTGGTACGAGGCCCCATGCTGGCTTTCGAGGCGGTGGCGGCCCTGCTCCGGCGGGCCGAGGTGGGCCGGCGGGCGGTGGTGACCACCCCGTACGGCGAGCGGCTGGTGACCTACGCCGACTCCACCGCCACCGGGCGGGCCCTCTCCTTCGTCGAGGAGGCGGTGGCGGCCGTCCGCCCCCTCTACGCCAACACCCACACCTCGATATCGACCACCGGGCGGGTCATGACCCACCTGCGCGAGGAGGCCCGCCGCGCCGTGGGGCGGGCCGTCAACGCCTCGGCCGAGGACGTGGTGCTCTTCACCGGCAGCGGCGCCACCGCCGCCGTCAACAAGCTGGTCGGGCTGCTCGGGCTGCGCATCTCCGAGCCGCTGGAGCGGCGCCACCACCTGTCCGGCCACATCCCGCCGGCCGAGCGGCCGGTGGTGCTGGTGTCGCCCTACGAGCACCACTCGAACGAGCTGCCCTGGCTGGAGTCGGTGGCCGAGGTGGTCGAGGTGGCGCTGGGAGCCGACGGCCGCCTCGACCTCGACGACCTGGAGGCCAAGGCCCGCGCCTTCGCCGGGCGGCCGCTCAAGGTGGGCACCTTCTCGGCCGGGTCGAACGTGACCGGGGCCCTCACCGACGTGCCGGCGGTGGCGCGGCGGCTGCACGCCCACGGCTTCCTGGTGTGCGTGGACTACGCGGCCGCCGGCCCGTACGTGCCCATCGACATGCACCCGGCCGACCCGGCCGGGCGGCTCGACGCCATCTTCGTCTCCACCCACAAGTTCCTGGGCGGGTGCGAGGGCTCGGGCGTGCTGGTGGCCCACCGGGACCTGTTCCGCTCGGCCGTGCCGGAGCGGCCGGGCGGCGGCACGGTGGACTTCGTGGCCGGCGGCGGGCGGGCGGACGTGGACTACACCCGCCACCTGGCGGAGCGCGAGGAGGGCGGCACCCCGGACATCCTGGGCGACGTGCGGGCCGCGCTGGCCTTCCTGGTGAAGGAGGCGGCCGGGGCGGAGCGGATCCTGGCCCACGACCTGGACCTGGCGGCCCGGGCGGTGGACCGGCTGGCGCGCCACCCGCGCCTCACCCTCTACGGCCCGCCCGGCCCGCGCCTGCCCATCCTCTCCTTCAACGTCGAGGGGCTGCACCACGACCTGGTCTCGGCGCTGCTCGACCAGCTCTTCGGGATCCAGAACCGGGCCGGCTGCGCCTGCGCCGGCCCCTACGGCCACCGGCTGCTGGGCATCGGGCCCGCGCGCAGCGCCGAGCTCCGCCGGGCCATCTCGCTGGGGCTGCTGGCGCTCAAGCCGGGCTGGGTGCGGCTCTCCCTGCCCTGGCACGCCACCGCCGCCGAGGTGGAGTTCCTGCTGCAGGCGGTGGAGTTCCTGGCCGACCGCGGGGCGGCCTTCGTGCCGCTCTACCGGCTGGGCTGGCGGGACGGGCTGTGGCGCCACCTGGACGGGGAGCCGCCCGACCCGGCGCCGCTCCGGCTCGACGCCGGGGCGCTGCTGGAGGCCGCCGCCGGCCGCGCCACCTGGCCGGCGGTGGAGCGGCCTGGCCTGGGGGAGGTCGAGGCGGCCGGCTGGCGCACCCGCTCGCTCGAGGAGGCGGCCGGGCTGGCCGACGCGCTCGAGGCCCGCTGGCTGGCCGCGCCGCCCACCTGGAACCGGCCGACCGGCGACGCCCTGGTGGACCGGCTCTGCTGGTTCCGCTACGTGTCGGCCGGCTGACGCGACGGCGCCCCGCCACCCGCGAGGTGGACGGGGCGCGCGCTGCCTGCGGCGGGGTGGCCGCTAGGCGCTCTTCTCGGACTCCTGCACCACCACCAGCGGCGCCTCGCCCTTGTCGATGACCTCCTCGGAGATCACGATCTCGGCCACGTTCCGGCGGCTCGGCACGTCGTACATGATGTCGAGCATGGCCTGCTCGAGGATGGCGCGCAGGCCGCGGGCGCCGGCCCGGTTCTTCTGGGCGGCGCGGGCGATGGCCTTGAGGGCGCCGTCGGTGAACTTGAGGGCCACCCCGTCCATCTCGAGGAGCCGCTTGTACTGCTTCACCAGGGCGTTCTTGGGCTTGGTGAGGATGTCGATGAGGGAGGCCTCGTCGAGCTCCTCCAGGCTGGTGACCACCGGCAGGCGCCCCACGAACTCCGGGATCATGCCGAACTTGAGCAGGTCGTCCGGCTCGACCAGCGCCAGCAGCTCGCCGATGTTCTTCTCGGTGCGGCTGGTGACGTCGGTGCCGAAGCCCAGGCTGCGGCCGCCGACCCGCCGCTCCACGATGGACTCCAGCCCGCAGAAGGCGCCGCCGCAGATGAAGAGGATGTTGGTGGTGTCGACCTGCAGGAACTCCTGCTGGGGGTGCTTGCGGCCGCCCTTGGGCGGCACGTTGGCGACGGTGCCCTCGATGATCTTGAGGAGCGCCTGCTGCACCCCCTCGCCCGAGACGTCGCGGGTGATGGAGGGGTTCTCGCTCTTGCGGGCGATCTTGTCGATCTCGTCGATGTAGACGATGCCCTTCTGGGCCCGCTCGATGTCGTGGTCGGCGGCCTGCAGCAGGTTGACGATGATGTTCTCGACGTCCTCGCCGACGTAGCCCGCCTCGGTGAGGGTGGTGGCGTCGGCGATGGTGAAGGGGACGTTGAGGATCTTGGCCAGCGTCTGGGCCAGCAGGGTCTTGCCGGAGCCGGTCGGGCCGAGCAGCAGGATGTTGGACTTCTGCAGCTCGACGTCGTCGATGGCGACCCGGCTCTCGATGCGCTTGTAGTGGTTGTGGACGGCCACCGCCAGCGTCTTCTTGGCCCGCTCCTGCCCGATGACGTACTCGTCGAGGATGGCCTTGATCTCGGCCGGCCGGGGGACCCGCAGCTTCTGGTCCTTCTTCTCCTCGCCGGCGATCTCCTCGGCGATGATGTCGTTGCACAGCCCGATGCACTCGTCGCAGATGTAGACGGTCGGCCCGGCGATGAGCTTCTTGACCTCCTTCTGCGACTTCCCGCAGAAGCTGCAGCTCAGGCTCTCTCGCTTCTCCACGACGGTGCCTCCTGGCGGCGCCCCGGCTGCGGGCGCCTCGACATCCTACGCCGGCTTCTTCTCGGGGGGCTTCTTCGAGACGATGACCTCGTCGATCAGCCCGTATTCCTTCGACTCCGCCGCGCTCATGAAGTAGTCGCGCTCGGTGTCCTTCTCGACCCGCTCCAGCGGCTGCTTGCAGTTCTTGGCCAGGATCTCGTTGAGGCGCTTCTTCAGCCGGATGATCTCCCTGGCCTGGATCTCGATGTCGGTGGCCTGGCCGCCGGCGCCGCCCGAGGGCTGGTGGATCATGACCCGGGCGTTGGGCAGGGCGAAGCGCTTGCCCGGCGCGCCGCCGGAGAGCAGGAAGGCGCCCATGGAGGCGGCCTGCCCCAGGCAGATGGTGGAGACCTGCGGCTTGACGTACTGCATGGTGTCGTAGATGGCCATGCCGGCCGACACCACGCCGCCCGGGCTGTTGATGTAGAGGTTGATGTCCTTGTCCGGGTCCTCGGACTCCAGGAAGAGGAACTGGGCGATGATGACGTTGGCCACGTCGTCGTCCACCGGGGTGCCCAGGAAGACGATCCGGTCCTTGAGGAGCCGGCTGTAGATGTCGTAGCTGCGCTCGCCCCGGTGGGTCTGCTCCACGACGAAGGGCATCGGGATGTAGGGCATGGGTGGCTCGCCTCGGTGCTGGACGGTGGTTCGGGTGCCGCGGGCTGGCTGGCGGTCAGGCCTGGATGACGGCGGCCTGGGAGATGAGGGCCAGCGCCTTCTCCTCCCGCACCCTGTTCATTAGCGCGGCGCGGGCGTCCTTGCCGCGCATCTGCTGCTGGGCCTTCTGGAGGGGCACCCCCAGCTCCTCGGCGACCCGGGCCACCTCGGCCAGCAGGTCCTCCTCGGTGACCTCCACCTTCTCGGCCTCGGCCACCGCCTCGAGCAGCAGCGAGCCCCGCACCTGCAGCAGGGCCTGCTCGCGCAGGTCGCCGCGCAGCCGGGCCACGTCGAGGTCGAGCTGGGCCACGTCCACGCCCATGCGGGCGAAGCGCTCCACCGTGCTCTCCAGCATGTTGTCGATGGCCCGCTCCACCAGGGAGGGCGGCACCTCGAACTCGTTCCGGGCCAGGGCCGCCTTGATGAGGGCGTCCTTGACCTCGGACTCCACCTTCTTGGCCTCGCGCTTGCCGAGGTCGGCCTGGATGCGGGCCTTGAGCGCCTCCAGCGTGTCGATGCCCTCGATGCCGACCTGCCTGGCCAGCTGGTCGTCGAGCGGGGCCAGGTGCTTCACCTTGAGCCCCTTCAAGGAGACCGCCATGTGGGCCATCTTCCCGCGCAGCGCCTCGTTGCGGTGGTCGGCGGCGAACGGCTCGTCGAACTCGGCGGTCTCGCCCACCTTCTTGCCCACCAGCGCCGGCAGGAAGCCCTCCTCCACCTTGCCCTGGGCGGCGCGCACCGTGACGCCCTCGGCCTGGCCGCCCTCGAAGGGCTGCCCGTCGATGGTGCCCTGGTGGTCGATGAGCGCGTAGTCGCCCTCCTCGGCCACGTCGCGCCCCTCCACCGGCACCAGCTGGGCGTAGGACTCCTGCAGCTTCACCAGCTCGGCCTGGACCTCGGCCTCGCCCACCACGGGGGCGCGGCGGGTCACGGCCAGGCCCCGGTAGTCCTTGGGGGCCAGCGTGGGCTTCACCTCGACCGTGGCCGAGTAGCGGAAGGAGGCGCCGGGGACCAGGGCCCCGTCGAGCGAGACGCTGGGCGAGGCCACCGGCAGCACGCCCTCGGCGGTGGCGGCCTCCACGAAGGTGGCGTTGACCAGCTTCTCGGCCACCTCGCTCTCGACCTCGGCCTTGAAGTTCCGCTCCAGCACCCCGCGGGGGATGTGGCCCGGGCGGAAGCCCTTGAGCTTCACCCGGCGGCCCAGCTGGACGTAGGCCTTCTCGAGCTCGCGCTGGACGCGCTCGGGGGGGACCTCGATGGTGAGCTTCCGCTGGACGGGGGAGGTGGTCTCGACGTTGATCTTCATGAGTTCTTTCCGGGCCCGGGAGGGGCGGTAGAGGTAGGAGGTCGCGCGCGCCCGGTCAAGGGCTTTTGGGCGGGGAGGGGGTCGAACCCTCACGCCTTGCGGCACGGGATCCTAAGTCCCGCGCGTCTGCCAGTTCCGCCACCCGCCCCGTGCCGGGGTGGTGTACCACACCGACGGACCCGGTCGAGACCCCGGCCCGCCGTGGTAGAGGAGGGCCGTGACCACCCACGACCACCCCCCCGACGGCGACTGCCTGCCCTCCTGCCCGGGGTGGGCCGAGGGGGCGCTGGAGCTCTACGCGGTGCAGCGCCGCCACGACGCCAAGCTGGCCGCCTGCCGGGCCGCCGAGCGCATCGAGTTCGTCATCGTGGCGCCCGCCACCCCCGGGGCCGAGCTGCCGGAGGGGCTGCACGGCCAGGAGCTGGTGCGCCTCAACCTGGTGGTGGGGCGCGACTGCCCCGAGGTGCTGCTGGACGAGTGGGGCGTCCGGGTCACGCTGACCTTCCGCGGCCGCCGCCACGACTGCGCCCTCCCCTGGGCGGCGGTGGTGGCCGGCGTGCTGGTGGCGCCGGGGCGCAAGCGGCCCAGGTTCGGGGTGGTGACCGGCGGCGGCGAGGCCTCGCTCGAGGGCGCCACCCGGCCGACCCGGCTCGGCGCCGCGCCGACCCCCCCGCCGGACCAGCCCCGGCCCGAGCGGCCGGTGCCGGTGCCGGCGCCCGCGGCCAGGCCAGCGCCCACCTCGGCGCCCGCGCCCGAGCCGGCGCCCGCCGACGGGGCCAGCCCAGCCACCGGTCCGGCCAGCCCTCCCGCCGCGCCAGCGCGCCCGCGGGTACCGTTCGGCGTGATCCGCGGCGGCAAGGACGACGGCGACCCGCGCTGAGATGGGGCCGTGGGCTGCCGGCGACCCGCAGGCCGGCGCTGGCGTGGGGCAGGCGCCGCGGGCCGGGGCCGGTCGGTGCTGGTGCTACACCGACGGGCTGCTCGACCCATCCTGTCCGAGGGGGCCGGCGAGGTGGGCGGAGCGCCCGCGCGGCAGCTCGACGGTCACCGTGGTCCCGCTGCCGGGAGCGCTCTCGAGCGAGATCTCCCCCCCGGCGGCCTGGGCGATCCCGAGGCAGACGGAGAGCCCGAGCCCGCGCCCCTTCCCAACGTCCCTGGTGGTGAAGAAGGGCTCGAAGGCCCGCGCCCTCACGGCCTCGGTCATCCCGGTCCCCGTGTCCGTCACCCGGAGCGCCACGCGGTCCAGGCCGACCGGCGCGGCCGCCACCCGGACGTCGTTCGGGCCGTGGCCGGTGGCCTGCCCGGCGTTGATGAGCAGGTGGGCGAGCAGCTGGACCAGGTCCGGACGGAAGACCCCGAGGGCGCACCCGTCTGGCACCTGGACCGTGACGGCGCGGCAGGTCGCGAGGTCCTGGGCCGCGATGCGCCTCGCATCGCCCACGGCCTCGGCGAGGTCGTCGGACCCGGGGCCGGCCGGCAGGTCGCCGAGGGCGAAGGCGCGCAGGTCGGCGACGATGGTCTTGATCCGCGCCGCGCTCTCGGAGGCGTCCCGGACCGCCTGGAGCGTCTCGGGAAGCGCCCTGGAGAGGACCTCTGCGGCCTGCCCGGGCCGTGCCCGGGCCACCGGCTCGAGCTGCTCCTGCACGAACCCCAGGTTGCCGATGATGCTCGCCAGCGGGTTGTTCACCTCGTGCGCCATGCCGCGCGCCAGGGTGGCCGTGGCGGCGACGCGCTCGGCCTGCGAGGCCCGCGCCCCGAGCAGCTTCAGGTCGCTCACGTCCTCGATGCACCAGATGGCCCCGGCGTCCGGGTTGGTCGGTTCGAGCAGGCGCCCCTGGAGGCGGGCCCAGAAAGTCGTGCCGTCCTTGCGCCGCAGCTGGTGCTCGCCGGAGTAGGTGCGCCCGGCGTGCAGCACCGGGTCGCACTGCGCGAGGAGCTCCGCCCAGGCGTCGTCGGACGGGAAGAACATCCGGGTCTCGGCCCGCTCCATCTCCGAAGGCGAGTACCCGAGCATCCGCTCCATGTGGGCGCTGGCCCAGATCTGGCGGCGCTGGCGCACCAGCGTGATGCCGACGGTGGCGTTGGCCAGGATGACCGACTGCTCGGCGAGCGCGGCCTCGAGCCGCCGCTCGCTGGCCTGGAGGGCCGCCTCGGCCGCCTTTCGCTTCCCGATGTCGGTGACGATGGCCACCACCTGTGGGCCCATGGTCCCCGGGGGCGTGGCCCTGCTCAGGGAGACGTACGCCCACAGGACGGAGCCGTCCTTCCGCAGGTACCGCTTGTCGGTGGAGTAGCTGGCGCGCTCGCCGGCGACCACCTGCGCCGCGCCCCGCTCGTCGTCCGCCAGGTCGTCCGGGTGCGTCAGGCCCCTCCACCCGATCCGGATCACCTCGTCCCGGTCGCGGCCGAGCATGGCGCAGAAGGTGTCGTTCACCTCCAGGAACTCCCGGCCCGCGGCCGAGATCACCACGCCGGTGACGGGGGACTCGAAGTAGGCCCGCAGCCGGGCCTCCCGCTCCTGGAGCGCGAACTCCACCCGCTTGCGCTCCGTGATGTCGGTGTGCGTGCCGGCCGCCCTGATGGGCGCGCCGGCCCCGTCCCGCTCCACCACCTTGCCGCGGTCGAGGATCCAGACCCAGTGGCCGTCCTTGTGGAGGACCCGGTGCTCCATCTGGTAGTGGCGGTGCGGGTCGTCGAGCATGGCCTGGACCGCCTCCATGACGCGCCCGAGGTCCTGCGGATGGACCAGCCGCTCCCGGGTGGTGACGCTGGGCTCGAGCTCCTCGAGCGCGTAGCCGAGCATCGAGGCCCACCGGTCGCTGAACACCACCCGCCCACTCGGGATGTGCCAGTCCCAGAAGCCGTCGTTGGTGCCTGCGAGCACGTGCCCGAGGCGCGCCTCGCCCGCCACGAGCGCGGCGTTCTTGTCCAGGAGCTGCCTGTTCAGCGCGCCGGCCACCCGGACCGCCCGGTCCCGGGCGCTGGCCATGGACCAGAAGAGCAGGGCGAGGAGGACGCTGATGGACAGGCCGCCGGCGAGGATGAAGGCCGGCGCCCAGCGTGAGAGCCGGGCGTCGAAGGCGGGCCCCGACTCGGCGGCCATGGCCCAGGTCCGGTCGACCACCCCGAGGCTCCGCA
Organism: Anaeromyxobacter sp.; assembly: GCA_016718565.1. Classification (NCBI taxonomy): domain Bacteria; kingdom Pseudomonadati; phylum Myxococcota; class Myxococcia; order Myxococcales; family Anaeromyxobacteraceae; genus Anaeromyxobacter; species Anaeromyxobacter sp. Next base: position 425,047 of record JADKCZ010000003.1, read on the forward strand.
GATTGTGGAAGCGGCCGGGCGCCGCGGTTCGGCCGCCCGGCGCCGAGTCGAACAGGAGCGCGCCGGGCGACGGCTCGGGCCCGTCGAAGACCCGCGTGGCGAGGTCGGACCGGCCCGCGCCGAAGATGCCCTCCATGAGATCGCCCATGCGGAAGGGAATGTAGGCCCAGCCGACCAGCCGCTCCCGCCGCTCCTCCACCGTGAGCGGCTCCGCGCCGGGCCGGTAGACCGGGTGGTACATGAGCACGCCGAACTGGACCGCCTCGGTGGTCTCCTGGACGAGCGTGACCTTGCCCGAGAGGGTGGCCTTGCCCTCGTCGCGAGCCCGCTCCATGGCGTCGCGGCGGACGGGCTCCGAGAACATGTCGTAGCCGAAGGCGCGCAGGTTCCGCCCGGCGAAGGGCTCGAGGTAGACGATGGAGGTGTAGGGATCGCGAGGCCCCGGCGGGCGGACCTGGTAGGTCGGGAACCCTTCGCCCCGCACCGCGCCGGTGTGGTGCGCCAGGCTCGCCGCCGGCACGACCAGCGAGAAGCCGAGCCCCTGGATGCCCGGGTAGTGGTCCTCGAGGTGGAGGGTAGCGACGTAGGCGCGGAACTCGCCCCGGCTGACCATCCCGCCCTGGCCGAACCGCGCCGCCGCGCCGCGGAGCACCTGCTCGTAGGCCTCCATCCGCACGCCGATCCGCGCCTCCGCGTCGCGCACGAGGAAGTCGAAGTCGCCCCGGAGCTCTTCCTCCTCGACCAGGACGGTGCGCTGCCAGGCGAGCCCCGTGAGGCCGAGCGTGGCGGCGAGGACCAGGCCCGTGGCGAGCACGGCCGGCCACCGCCCGCCCAGGGGCGGCAGCACGACGGGTCCAGCTGGGCCCTGGTCCTTCGACAGCATGGCGATCCCCGCACGGTGAACGCTGCCGGCTCGAGGGCCCGCTTGACCCAGGACAAGTAGCCGTCACTCTTGCGGATTGTACAGACTTGGGCCGGGCGCGTCCGGAAACTGTGGACCCCGGACGAGGCCAGCCCCGGTGGCGCGGGCCTGGAGGGGAGCGGGGCACGTGGGCGCGGGGGCGGGGCGCGATGGGCTAGAGTCGGCCTCCCACACCCCGGTGACCGATGCGCTGCCTCACCGCCTCCTGCTGCGCGCTGCTCCTCTCCGTCGCTGCGCCGACCAGCGCCGCCGCCGGCCAGGCCGACCCCGCCACGGCCCCGGCGGCCACCGCCCCGGACATCGCGACGCCGTCGCCCGAGGCCTCGCCCAAGGCGGTGGAGGACTCAAAGGAGACCGCCGGGGCGGCCGAGCTGACGCCCATCCTCCCGAGCCCGCGGGACCCCCTCCGACCGGCCTTCCAGCTCTACGCCGAGGTCGACCTGCCGGTCCTGGCCATCGGGCTGGTCTTCGCCAGCGGGCGGCTGGTCCGCGCCCAGCCCGCCTACTGCGCGCCGCTCTGCGACCCCTCCGGGCTGAACTCCCTCGACCGCGCCACGGCGGGCTACTGGGACACCGGCTGGCAGCGGACCTCCGACTATGGCCTGATCGCCGTCGGGGCCGGGGCCGTCTCCCTGCTGCTCCTGGACGAGGGGCTCCTCCCCGGCCTGAACGACCTGGTCGTCGTCTCCGAGTCCGCCCTCGCCGGCGTGGCCGTGACCTCCATGATGACCATGGCCGCCGGGAGGCCGCGCCCATTCCTGTACGGGGAGAAGGCGCCGCTGGAGTCCCGCACCAGCGCCGACGCCGGGCTCTCCTTCCTGAGCAGCCACTCGGTGGCCGCCTTCGCCGTCGTCACCTCCACCTTCGTGGCCATGCGGCGGCTCCACCCGGGCAAGAAGCACGCCTGGGTGGTGCTGGGTGTGGGCGGCGCGCTGGCGACCCTGGTGGCCTCGGCCAGGGTCATGGGAGGCAAGCACTTCATCACCGACGTCGGCGGCGGCGCGGTGGTGGGCGCCTCGATGGGCTTCCTGGTGCCGGCCCTGCACGGCTCTCCGGTCTCCATCGTGCCGGTGGTGGGCGCCCTGGAGCGGGGCCTGGCCCTCCACGGCAGGTTCTGAGGGGGCCGGAGAAGCAGAACGGCGGGTCCCGTGAGGGACCCGCCGTTCCTATGAGCGCGGAAGGAATCGAACCTTCAACCTATGGATTAAGAGTCCATTGCTCTGCCAGTTGAGCTACGCGCCCTGGCACTGCTGCAACGCTCGGGATGGCCGAGGGGCCGCGGATCTACCAACCGCGGCAGGGGCTGTCAACGACTGCTGGCTGCCGGGTCGCGATCGCGACCGGGCGCGTGAGTGGCGCGCCCGGAGGGACTCGAACCCCCGACCAGCGGCTTAGAAGGCCGCTGCTCTATCCAGCTGAGCTACGGGCGCGGGTGCTTCGGATGAAACTGGGGTGAGTAAAGGGGTTCGAACCCTTAACCCCCGGATCCACAGTCCAGTGCTCTACCAGTTGAGCTATACCCACCGTAAAACGAGATGCGCCGTCTGCTGCCTGCGGGCCGCGTGGAGGCCCCTTGCCATCGCCGAGTTGTCAAAGAGTCGGGGCGGCCGGATTCGAACCGACGACCTTCTGCGCCCAAGGCAGACGCGCTACCAGGCTGCGCTACGCCCCGGAACCGCCCTCGGCGGGAGCCCGACCGGGGCCCGACCGAGAGGGCGACTGATTAGCCTCTCGGGTGGCCCGCGTCAAGACCGCCCGGACGACCGGTGTGCTCCGGGGGAGCGGCGCGGGTCACCCGCCGGGCCCTGGCGCCGGCCCCGTGGGCCTCCCGGTGGGGCGCTCCTCACCGGGCGGCGCCGGCCAGCCGGGCCAGCGCCGGGAGCAGGGCCCTGAGCGCCGCCCCACGGTGGGACAGGGCGTCCTTCTCGGCCGGGTCGAGCTCGGCCATGGTGAAGGCCCGACCCTCCGGGACGAAGAGCGGATCGTAGCCGAACCCGCCCGCCCCGCGCGGCTCGCGCCCCAGGCGCCCGGCGCAGGTCCCCAGGACGGCGGCCAGCAGCGCCCCGTCCGGCGCGGCCAGCGCCAGCGCCGCCACGTAGCGCCCGGTCCGGCGCTCCTTGGTGACGCCCTCCAGGGCGCGCAGCAGCTTCGAGTTGTTGGCGAGGTCCCGCGCCTGGCCGGTGAGGCCCGGGGCCTCGGCCTCCGACCAGCGGGCCGAGACGATCCCGGGGGCGCCGTCGAGCGCGTCCACGCAGAGCCCCGAGTCGTCGGCCAGCGCGACCATCCCGGCGAAGGCGGCGAAGGCCCGCGCCTTCTTGGCCGCGTTCTCGGCGAAGGTGGCGCCGTCCTCCACCACCTCGGGCAGCGGCCGACCCAGCTCGGACGGCGTGACCACGCGGATGGGCAGCCCGGCCACCAGCCGGGCCAGCTCGCGCAGCTTGCCGGGGTTTCCGGTACCGACGAAGAGGTCCATGGGCTTCACCGCCGCGCGCCGCGCCGGGCGCCGTGGCCGTGCTGGCCCGGGCCCGCCGCGGCGCGGCTCGTCACTTCAGCGCCGCCTGCTGCAACTCGCGCAGGGTGGCGATCCCCTCCAGCGCCAGGTCGAGCATGCCGTCGAGGTCCTTGCGGGCGAAGGCCTGCCCCTCGGCGGTCCCCTGCACCTCCACCAGGTTCCCCTCCCCGGTGGCCACCACGTTCATGTCCACGTCGGCGGTGGAGTCCTCCGAGTAGTCGAGGTCGAGGAGCGCCACCCCCGCCTTCATGCCCACGCTGACGGCCGCCACCGAGCGGACCACCGGGGCGCCCTTCACCTTGCCGGCCTTCTGCAGGCCGCGCACCGCCAGCGACAGCGCCACCCAGGCGCCGGTGATGGCCGCGGTGCGGGTGCCGCCGTCGGCCGCCAGCACGTCGCAGTCGAGGGTGATGGTGCGGGAGCCGAGCGCCTTCAGGTCCACCGCGGCCCGCAGGGCCCGCCCGATGAGCCGCTGGATCTCGAGCGTGCGCCCGCCCTGCTTGCCGCGGGCGGCCTCGCGGGCCATGCGCTCGTGGGTGGAGCGCGGCAGCATGCCGTACTCGGCGGTGACCCAGCCGGCGCCGGTGCCGTAGACGTGCGGCGGGACCCGGTCCTCCAGCGAGGCGGTGCAGAGCACCTGGGTGTCGCCGAAGCGGGTCAGGCAGGAGCCCTCCGCGTGGCGGGCCCACCCGGGCTCGAGGACGATCTTCCGGAGTTCGCGGTCGGCGCGGCCGTTGGTTCGCATAGGGGCGCGGATACTAGTCGGGAGGGGGGCGCGCCGCCAGCCGGGGCGGGGCCTGTCAGGGCGGCGGGCTGGGCAGGCCCCCGCGGAGACCGAGGACCTCTGGTCCGTCCGATGCAGTCGTGGACCTCATGCGCCCCCTCCCGGCCGTCGCCGCCGCCATCGCCATCCTCCTCAGCGCAGGGCCGGCGCGGTCCGAGGCACCCCCTCCGATGACCTCCCCCGCACTGGCCACCGAGTCGCAGGCCAGGCACGACCTGCGCCCCCGCCTGACCCTCGACCTCGGGACCCAGCTCTGGTGGACCGGAAGCCTGCTGGTCCTGGCCGGCGCCACCCAGCTCCTCTCCGACCAGATCGCCCCGGCGGCCTGCCGCTGGTGCGAGCCTCCCCAGCTGGACGTCTGGGCCCGGCGGCTGTTCCTCTGGCAGGACACCCGGCGCGCCACCGACATCGGCAACGCGCTCATCGTGGCGGTCCCGGTCGGGGCCGCCCTGGCGCTCGGCCTCATGGCGCACGCCGACGGTGCCTCCTTCCGGGAGGGGGCCGAGGACCTGCTGATCGTCACCGAGGCGGTCGCCGTCACCCTGGTCCTGATGCAGGTCGCCAAGTTCACCACCGCCCGCACCCGCCCCGACGCCTGGGCCGGCAGCGGGAGCGTCACCGCCAACAGCCGCATGTCCTTCTTCGCCGGCCACAGCGCGGTGGCCTTCGCCGTGGCGGCCTCGGGCACCCAGGTCCTGAGGCTGCGCGGCCGGACGGGCTGGGGCTGGTTCGCCGCCGCGACCTTCGTCGGCTCGGCCGCCAGCGGGTGGTTCCGGGTCGCCTCGGACAACCACTGGCTCACCGACGTGGTGGCGGGCGCCGCCATCGGCACCGCGGTCGGCTTCGCGCTGCCGGGGCTGGTCCTGCACCCCGCCACGGCCCACGCACCGGCGGTGACCCTCGCCCCGGCCGCGGGCGGGGTGGCCCTGCGGTTCTGAACGCCTGACCGAACGTTCCCGAACGATCCGGCCAGGGCCGGCGGCCCCAGGCTTGCCCGGGGCGGCCCGTTCCGAGGCGCGCCCCTTCGGCACGGCGCGTGCTCCACGGGACCCCAGGCCGCTGGGGCGGGCCTCCCTGACGAGCCCCCCGCTCCCCGCCGCCCGGGCGAGGGTGCAGCGCCGCGACCCGGGCCTCCGAGGAGCCACCATGCGCCGCCGCTGGACCGCACCGTCGTGGAGGGTCTCGGCGAGCCTGCTGCTGGCGCTCCTCACCCTCCCCGCCTCGACCGCCGCCTACACCGTCTCGTCCCTGGTCACGCCGGGGTGCCACGAGCGGCTCACCTCCGCCGCCCTGCGGGCGGTCCGCCTGGGACGGCCGGAGGCCGGGCCGCTGCCCGTCACCTCCGACGAGCGGGCGCTGGTGGCCGACCTCGAGTTCACCCCGGAGCCGGACATGGCGGACCTGGGGGCCGCGACGCTCCTCCTGAGCGTCCGCGACAACGACCTGAAGGGCGAGAGCGGCGGCAGCACCACCTCGCTGGCGGCGGTCCACGGCAACCCCTTCAACCAGGAAGAGCACTGCCTCCGCAGCCGGGACCAGGACGAGCCGGGCGGCACGGTCGCGGCCATCGCCACCTGCCGCGCCTTCATCCGCGGGCGGGTGGCCGAGGCGCTGGAGGGGCTCGACGCCGCCGGCGCCCCGGACCCTGCGCTGCGGACCGCACTGCGCATCCACCTCTCGCTGCGGGGTGAGATCGAGGCCGCGCTCCCCACCTTCTACGTCCGGATCGGGCAGGCCATCCACGCCCTGGAGGACAGCTACTCCCACGCCTACCGGACCCCAGACGGCCGCCAGATCACGGTGGTCCTCAACTGGATCGACGAGGCGGACGGGAACCTGCTGGAGGCGCGGGACGGCCCGCCCCACACCACCGCGCTGGACGCCTGCGACGACGCCACCCCCCTCATCACCACCCGGCGGGAGCTGGCGACGGCCGCCGCGGCCGCGCTGCTCGACGCCGCGCTCGATCCTGCGCGGACCAAGGAAGAGAAGATGACCAGAGTCGACGAGCTCCTCGACGCCAGCCTCACCTTCGCTCCGGGCTGCACCTCCGACAACCAGTGGTGTGCCGCCCCTGAGCGGCAGCTGCCGGCCGTCCTCCCGGCCGGCTTCGGCTGCGGCACCAGCGGCGGCGCCGGCGGCCTCGTCGGCCTCGGCGGCCTGCTCGTCCTGGCCCTGCTGGCCCGCCGCCGCCGGCCCGCCGCCGCCACCGCGGCAGGGCTGCTGGCGGCCCTGCTGGCCCTGGCCCCGGGCGGCGCGCGCGCCGCGGAGCCTGCCCAGGCAGGCGTCGCCACCCCGGCCGCGGCCTCCGCTGCCGCGGCGGCCGCGCCCAACCACCCGCCGCCGCCGGTCACGGTGCCGGTGGCGCAGCCAGGCCCGACCGATCCCTCGAAGGGGGCCTGGGGCGGCTACCTGGGGATCTCCGGCTCGGTCGACAAGCCGGCCGCCGCCATCCAGCTCGGCCTGCGCCGCCGCGTCAGCACCCAGTGGACCCTCGGGGTGGACGCCGAGTGGAACCCCTGGGTCTCGGTCTACGGACCGACGGCCTGGAAGGCGGGCGTGGCCAACCTGTACGGCAGCGCCATCCTCCGCTACCCCCTGGCCTACGAGCGGTTCAACCTGCGCACCACCGTCAGCCTGGGCGCCTCCTACCTGCTGTTCGACCTCTACGGCGCGCCCCAGGGGAGCCTGGGGCTGTACGGCGCCATCAGCCCGCTGGGGCTGGAGTGGAAGATGTCGCGCCACTTCTACCTGATCATCAACCCGCTCAGCATCTCGGCGCCCGTCCCGCAGCTCAAGGGCGTGCCGATGAGCTACGTGCAGTACCGCTTCAGCCTCGGGCTCGGCTTCCTGACCGGGTAGCGGCGCGCGCTCCTGCCTCACCCCGTGCGGGGGAGCCTCCGCGCCGGCGGGAGTGGCTAGCATGTGGACATGGCGACCGGAGCGGGAGCCAGGGGCCTTGGCCTGGTCGAGCGCGGCGCGGTGGCGCTGCTCGCCCTGGCGCTGGGTGGGTGCCTCGGCCACCTGCCGGTGGCGCCCGTGCGGCTGGACCCGGAGCCGCCCCGGGCGCGCCAGCAGGGCGCCGTGGGGCTCACCGTGGCCCCGGGCGCGGCCGAGGCCGAGCTCCTGTACCGGAACCCCTGGCTGCCCCACCTCACCGCGCGACCGCGCTTCGCCGTGCCCGTCGGCCGCGAGGTGGTCATCGCCTGGGAGAAGCTCCTCGGGCTGCGCTTCGAGCGGGTGGTGCGCGTCGAGGGGACGCCGCCGCCGGGCCTGGTCGGCCTCGTCGAGCTGAGCCGCGTGGAGCCGTCCGATGGACCCGGCCCTCCGGCCGCGTCCGTCTACCGCGTTGAGGTGGGCGTCACCTCGCTGGTGCGGGACGGCGCCGGGCTTCCGGTCACGACGCTCTCGGTGCGTGGCCGGGGTGAGGCCGGCGCGGTCACGGTCCCCGGTGGGCTGGCCGAGGCCACCGGCCTGGCCGTGAAGCAGGCGGCCGACCTCTTCCAGCGAGCGCTCGACGAGCAGCCGGAGCTGGCGACCTGGGCGGGCGGCGGGACGGGGCCGGGGGCGACCGCGACCGCGACCGCGACCGCGACCCCGACCCCGACCCCGACCGCGACCCCGACCCCGACCGCGACCGCGACCCCGACCCTGCCCCCACCCACCCTCCTGGTCGCCCCCGCCCCCGCCACCCCTCCCCCTCCGCCGCCGGGCTCGTTCACCCTCACCTTCCTCGGCTGGCTGGGCGGCGGGCTCACCGACATGGTGAACCAGCGGAGCGACGGGGCGCTCGATCTCGGGGTGGCCTGCCTGGTCGGGCCCGGCCGGGTCGGCGTGGGGCTGGCCGGTTCGCTCGGCCTGCGGGCCGGGGTGCGCCACTGGTCGGGCGCCCTGGCCGGCGGCGCGGCCTTCCAGCCGGGGCCGCGGCTGCACCTCGACCTGCTGGGCGAGCTCGGTCTCCTGGCCCTCGACCGCGCGGCCGCGCAGCAGGGGCTCTTCTCGGCCGACCACGTCCGCGGGGGCGCCGCCACGCTGCCGTATGCCGGCCTGCGCCTGCTCGCCAGGTTCGGCGAGGGGCCGGCCGGGGTCGGCATCGGCCTGTGGGCCCAGGCCACCCTGGGCTCCACCACGGCGCGCTACACCATCGAGCGCTGCCCCATCCTCGGCGCCTGCACGGTCACCGAGCACGAGCTGCGCTACGGCGGCGGGGCCGCCGGGCTCCTGCTCAGCGTGGGCGGGGCCACCCAGGTGCGCGGCTCGCCGCCCGAGGTCGCGCGGGCGCCGGACGGGGACGCGGCGCCCTGAGCGCCGCCGGGCCTCGCCTGCCCCGGCCTGGGCCCTTCAGCGCCTGCGCTCCGCCGCCCGCCAGGCCGCCACGCCCTCGGCCACCGCCTGCGCGATGCGCTCCTGGTGCGCCGCCGACCGGAGCCGCGCCGCCTCGGCCTCGTTGGAGATGAAGCCCACCTCCAGCAGCACCGCCGGCATGCGCGCCCCCGCCAGCACGTAGAAGGGGGCCTGCTTGACGCCGCGGTTCTCCGCCCGCAGCGCCGCCACCAGCTTGTCGTGGAGGGCGTAGGCCAGGCGGCTCGAGCCGGACAGGGCGTCGGCCGACTGCAGGTCGTCGAGGATGGCCGCCACCGGGTCGTCGGGGTCGGGCTGCGGCTCGCCGGCCAGCCGGTCGGCGTTCTCGCGCGCCGCCGACGCCGCGGCGCCGGCGTCGGAGGCGTCGGCCGAGAGGAAGTAGGTCTCCACGCCGCTGGAGGCCCGGCGCGACGCCGCGGTGGGCATGGAGTTGAGGTGCACCGACACGAACAGGTCGGCCGAGAGCGCGTTGGCCACCGCGGCGCGGTTGGCCAGCGGCACGCGCGTGTCGCCGGTGCGGGTCAGCACCACCCGGCCGCCCAGCTGCTCCAGCCGCCGCTTGACCCGGCGCGCGATCTGCAGCGTCAGGTCCTTCTCCTTGTCGCCGCGCGGCGAGACCGCGCCGTCGAGCTCGCCGCCGTGGCCGGGGTCGAGCACCGCCGTGAAGGCCGGGCCCTTGCCGGCGGCCAGGCCGAGGGCCAGCGCGGTGGCGAGCAGCGGGGCGAGCATGGCCGGACCGGCTAGACCACCCGCAGCCGGGGCGGGCCGGCCAGCACCTCGCCCACGTCGGCGGCGGCCACCCCGGCGGCGGCCAGCGCCCGGAGCAGCCCCTCGGCGGCCTCGGGCGCCACCGCGGCCAGCAGGCCGCCGTTGGTCTGGGCGTCGGCCAGCACGATGGCCGGCAGGGCCGCGCCGGGCGCCACCTCGAGGTGCGGCGCCACCCAGGCCAGGTTGGCCTTCGAGCCGCCCGGCACCACGTCCGCCGCGGCCAGCTCCACCACGCCCTCCAGCACCGGCACCCGCGCGGCGTCCAGGCGCAGCGCCACCCCCGAGCCCTCGGCCAGCTCCCAGCCGTGGCCCAGCAGGCCGAAGCCGGTGACGTCGGTGAGGGCGTGCACCGCGCCGCTCTCGGCCAGCACCTCGCCGGCGGCCCGGTTGAGGGCCGCCATGAGCTGGGTCACCTGCTCCAGCAGCGCGCCCAGCGCCAGGCCGCGCTTGATGGCGGTGGTGAGGATGCCGGAGCCGAGCGGCTTGGTGAGCAGCAGCCGGTCGCCCGGCCGCGCCCCCACGTTGCGCAGGATCCGGTCGGGGTGCACCAGGCCGGTGACGGCCATGCCGTACTTGGGCTCCGGGTCGTCGATGGAGTGGCCGCCCAGCACCGAGGCGCCCGCCAGCGCCGCCGCCTCGGCGCCGCCGCGCAGCACCTCGCCCAGCAGCTCCATGGAGAGCGTCTTGACCGGCCAGCCCACCAGGTTGAGGGCGAAGAGCGGCCGGCCGCCCATGGCCCAGACGTCGGAGAAGGCGTTGGCGGCGGCGATGCGGCCGAACCAGTAGGCGTCGTCCACCACCGGGGTGAAGAAGTCGGCGGTCTCCACGATGGCCTGGTCTGCCGAGAGGCGGTAGACGGCCGCGTCGTCCTTGGTGTCGTGGCCCACCAGGGCGTTCGGATCGGTGCTCTTCGGGAGGCGGCGCAGGACCTGCGCCAGGTCCGCCGGGCGGATCTTGCAGGCTCAACCGGCGCCGTGCGACAGCGTGGTGAGCCGCACGGTCTTCTCCTGCTCGGTCCCCATGTGGCCCTAGGCCTTGGCCTCGGCCAGCGTGAGGTACATCTCGGCGTTGCGGTTGCCCGGGCTGATGGCCAGCACGGCCTGCCAGTGCGCCTTGGCCTCGTCGGTGCGCCCGCAGGCCAGCAGGGACAGCCCCAGGTTGAGCCGGGCCGGCACGTAGGTCGGGTTCTGCCGCACCACCTGCTCGTACTCGGCGATGGCGGCGTCGCGCTCCCCGGCGTCGCGCAGGGCGCCGGCCAGCCGGACCCGCACGTCCACGAAGGCCGGGCCCAGGGCCAGCGCCCGGCGGTACTCGGCGATGGCCTCCACGAACATGCCCGACGACAGGTAGACGTCGGCGATCTCGGCGTACATGTTGGCGAGCTTGCCGGCCACGAAGCGGTCCAGCCGCCCCTGCGACGCCCCGGAGCGCGACAGGGCGTGCCGGTAGGTCTCCTGGGCCTCCTTGTAGCGGCCGGTGTCGTTGTAGGTGACGGCCAGGTTGAGGGCGGCGTCGGTGTAGCCGGGGTTGATGCGCAGGGCCGCCTCGAAGGCCCGCTGCGCCTTCTGGTAGTGGCCCTGGTCGTGATAGATGACGCCCAGCATGTTGTAGACGTCGGCGAACGACTGGTTCGCCTCGACGACCTCGGTCAGGTACTGCTCGGCCAGCGCGTACTCCTTCTTCAGGTAGTAGCCGCGGCCGAGCGCGAGGGCCTGCTTGAGCGTTTCGTCCATGGGGGCGTTCCTCCGGCGAGGCCCGACTCTACCGCGTGCCCGGGGCGTGCGCCCGTTCCGAACGCCACCCGGCCCCTGGGCCCTGGCGCCGCCGCGGCCGGACGCCGCGGGCGCACCGGCTCACAGCCCGTCGGCGATGACCCAGCGGTCGGCCTCCCGCACCAGCGTCAGCCTGGCGCGCAGCGTCACCGGGGCCTGCCCGGGCAGGGTGAGCCGCTCGTCCTCGCCCACCACCACCTCGTCGCGATCGACCCGCACCTGCCAGCCGGTCACGGTGAGCGCGGCCGGCGGGCCGCCGGCCAGGTCGGCGCCCAGCCGGGCCAGCAGGGCCTCCCGGCCGCCCGGCCCGCGGTACCCCTCGGCCACCAGGCGGGCGTAGGCCGCGGCGTCGCGCCCGTTGAAGGCGTCGAGCCGGCGGAAGAGGAGGCGCAGGACCGGGCGCAGCTGGGCGAGGGCCTCGCCCTCGGCGCACCAGCCGGCGAAGGGGCAGGGGCGCATGGCGAAGGCCTCGCGCCCCACGTAGCCCAGGCTGGCCAGCTGGCCACGCCAGGCCACCCGGCCGCTCCCCTCCGCCATGGCCACCACCCGGGCCCGCGGCCCCTGGGGCGTCTCCTCCAGCGTCACGGTGACGTCGGCCAGCCGCAGCGACTGCAGCTCGGCCAGGCCGCCCGAGCCGTGGCCGTAGACGTCCTCCAGGCGGGCGCTGGTGAAGGCGGCCAGGGCGCCGTGCACCTGCGCCTCGGCCGGGGCGGCCGCGCCGGCCAGGGTCGGGGCGGCGTCCTTCAGCCACCAGCCGCCGGCCAGCGCCAGGAGCGAGAGGACCAGCGGCACGAGGAGCGGCGCGCCGGCCCGCCCCTCCAGGTCACGCCGGAGCTGCCGCCTACTTCCGGAGCCCGGCAAGCAGCGCCTCGGCCTCGCGGCGGCGCGGGTCCTCCGGGTAGCGGGCCACCAGCTTCTGCAGCGCCTGCTGGGCCCGGAAGGTCTCGGCCTGCTTCAGGTAGGCGCGCGCCAGCCGCAGCAGCGCCTCCGGCTCCTGCTTGGTGCCGGGGTAGGACTCCAGCAGCTTCTCGAGCCGGCCGGAGGCGCCGGCCCAGTACTCGCGCTTGTAGTAGAACTCGGCGGCGTACCACTCGTGCGCCGCCAGCCGCCCCCTGGCCTCCCCGAGCAGCCGCTCGGCCTCGGCCCGGTGCTTCGACTCCGGCCGCGCCGCCTGGAAGGCCACCAGCCGCTCCACCGCCGACTTCAGGCTGCGCTGGTCCTTCTCGTGGGACGGCGGGAACAGGATGAAGTCGCTGGGGGCGTCCTCGAAGAGGGCCCGGGCCGACTGGAACTCGGCGTAGTCGGCCTCCTCGTGGGTGGGCCGGAGCTGCGCGAAGGACTGGTAGGCCTCGGCCGCCTCGGCGTACCGCTCCTGCTTCATCTTGGCGTCGGCCAGCCTGAGCTCGGCCAGCGGCGCGTACTTCGAGAACGGGTACTTGGTGCGGACGTGCTCGAGGAAGCGCTGGGCGTCCAGCCAGTTGGAGGCGGCCAGGGCCTCGGTGCCGATCTGGTAGTCCTCCTCGGCGGACTCGCCGTAGCGCACCTCGCCGGTGAGCGAGACCCGGGAGCTCGAGCAGGCCAGGAGCGGGAGGAGGGCGAGGGCGAGGAGGCGGGCGCGCATGCGGGGGCGGAACATAGCGCAGAACCGCCCCGGGGTCAGCGGGCGGGGCGGCCCCGGCCGGCGCCCCCCCGGGGCGCGCCGCTACGGCAGCGGCAGCACGTGCAGCACGGAGCCCGCTGGGCCGGAGGGGAACCCGGCGAGCAGGAAGAGCGCGCTGCCGTCCTCGCTCACCTCCATGGCGACCGGGTACTGGTCGGCGGGCAGTGACAGCGCCAGGGGCGTGGCCTCGGCGACGTACGGGCCCGCCCCGTCCACCCGGGTGCGGCGGAACACCCACGGCCCGCCCTGGGCGGCCTGGCCCACGGTGTAGGCCCACGCGCCGTCGGGCGACAGGGCCTGGCCCGCCGTGAACTCCGGCGCCGACAGGTCGCCGAGCGCGCCGAGGTCCCGGTCGAAGAGGCTCCCCTGGACGAGCAGGCGGGCGCCGTCGCCGCTGATCGACCAGCCGGCCCCGGAGAAGGGCCAGATCGGCAGGGTGTGGCTCCGGGGGGTGGCCTCGCCGACGTCCAGGGTCAGGTAGGCGCCCGCGGCGCTGGTGGTCGAGGCCAGCACCACCCGGGACCGGTCGCGGGTGACGAGGGCCCGGGCGCCGTGGATGGAGAGGCTGGGCCCCTGGGCCAGCGAGGGGTACCAGAACGACTCGGCCCATTGGTCCGAGTCCACCAGGAGCGTCCGGCCGTCGGCGAGCCCGCAGAGGAGGTCGTGCTGGCCGTAGAAGTCGTCCAGGGTGGACTGGCTGAGCGTGGCGAGCGAGATCGGATCGAGCTCGAAGAAGGCGTCGGAGGTCGAGGTGTAGCCCGAGGTGACCAGGAGCCGGGCGCCGTCCTGCGACACCACCACGTTGGTGGCGTTCGGCACCGCGCGCGAGGTGACCGCCCAGGCGCCGCCCTCGAAGGCCAGCCGGTAGACCAGGTCGGTGGCGTAGCCGGTGAGGAGCACCGCCCGCCGCGCCGGGTCCTGCGCCATCCGGTAGAAGGTGGCCGGGAGCGCCTGGTGCAGGGTGGTGTAGCCGGGGGCGGGCAGCACGGCCAGGGAGGCGCCGCCGCGCGACATCCCCAGCCCGTTGACGGCCTTCACCTGCACCGGCCCGGGGGCCGCCTGCGCCGGCGCCGTGGCACGCACCACGGTGTCGCTGACCACCCGGCCCTCGACCTGCTGCCCGCCGAAGGCGACGGCCAGCGTGGCCCCGCCGCCGAAGCCGTGGCCGGTCAGGACGACCTCGCCGGCGCGCCCCACCCAGCTGGTGGAGGGCGACACCGCCTCCACCGCCGGGAGCGCCACGTCCAGGGTCACCGGCACGGCGAGGCCGGTCGCCAGGCCCGGGGCGAACGCCACCTCGAGGGTGGCCTCGTGCCGGCCGTCGGGCAGCGCCGCCGACAGGGCCGGGTCCAGCGTCACGGTGACCTGGGTGTCGGCGGAGAGGTCGCCGCCGGCCGGTGACACCGAGAGCCAGGGCGCGCTGGGCGTCAGCGTGAAGGCGAAGGCGCCGCCGGCCGCGCCGGGGAGGCGGGACTGGAGCGCGATCACCCGCGCCAGGGCGGCGGGGCCCGACGCGCCGTCCAGCCTGAACGAGACCGGCGCCGAGGCGGCCACCAGGGCGTCGACGTGGTACCGCAGCGGGACCTCGGCCCGGACGGACCCGGCCTCGTCCCTCACCACGAGCGTGGCCAGGTGGTCGCCGGCGGTCCGCGGCGCCACCCCCACCTGCACCTGCCCGGCCCCGGCCGAGAGGCTGCCGCCCGCGACCGGCAGCACCACCCAGTCGGCCGGCTGCCCGGCGGGACCACGGGCCGCCACGCTCCAGCGCTCCGTCGCCAGGTCGGAGCCGAGCGTGAGGGCCTGCGCGGCCGGCGCGAACCCCTCCAGCGCGGTGAAGTCGAGGGCCTCCGGGCCGACCACCAACCCCTGCCGGACCTGCAGCGTGACCGGCACGTCCTTCACGACGAACTCGCTGCCGTCCTCCTTGCCGGTCACCAGCCTGAGCGTGGTGGCGTAGCTTCCCCGGGCCAGGCCAGCGGCGCTCACCTGGACGTAGATCAGCGCCCGGCTGCTAGAGGTCAGGCTGCCCGGCGCCTGGAGCCAGGTCGGCACCTCCACCCCCGGCGGGTAGCCGACCAGCAGCCCGTCGCCCTTGAAGTCGACCGTGAGCACCTGCACGCCTTCCGGCGGGTCGCCCTCGACCACCTGGAAGGCCAGCGCCTCGGGGGTCGCCGAGAGCGAGTAGCTGGCGCCGCCGCCGCCGCCGCAGGCGGTGGCCAGGGTGGCCGCGAGGAGGGCGGCGAGGTGGGGGCCTGGGCAGGTCCGGCGGGCGGGCGCGGCGCGGCGGGTGGGCATGGTCACACCTGGAGTGAGGAGGGAGGTTCTGGTCCTAACAGACCTCGCCGCGCTCGTGGCGACGATTCTGCAAGGCGGCCACCCACCCCGGGCCCGGTCAGCCCTCGTCGAGGTCGCGATCCTCGAAGGCGCCCAGGGTGCGGGCCACCACGCCGCCGGCGAAGCCCCGCCCCAGGAGGAAGCGCGCCAGCCGGGCGCGCGCCCGGTCGTCCAGCCCGGCCAGCGGCTGGCCCCGCGCCCGGCGCCGCGCCAGCGCCAGGCAGCGCTCGGCCTCGCCCCCCGGCGCCTCGGCCAGCGCCGCCGCGACCGCGCGCCTGGCGTCGGCGGCCGTCACCCCCGCCTGCAGGAGGCGCCGCTCGGCGGCGCGCGGCCCGAGGCGGCCCGGCGCCGTGAGGGCGCGGGCGCGGGCCTGGGCGTAGCGGGCGTCGTCGAGGTAGCCCAGGTCGAGCAGCCAGGCCACCACCTGGTCGGCCTCGGCGACCAGCTCGGCCCTGGCGAGCCGCGCCCGCACCTGCGCCTCGGTGCGGGCGCTGGCCGCCAGGTAGCGGAGCGCCACGGCCCGGGCCTGCTCCCGCGGCGGGACCTGGCGGCCCGGCCGCGGGGGTGCCGCGCCGCGGGGCCTAGAACCGCTCGATCTGGAAGTCGTCATCACCCGGCGGGGAGGACGGCGACGCCGGCGCGGCGGGCCTGGCCGCCGGGGCCTTGGTGGGCGCCACCCGACCGACCGGCACGCCCTGGGCCGGCGTCGAGCCGGGCGGGCCACGGGGCGGCGGCGCGGCCGGGCGCGCCGCCTGCGGCGCGGGCGCCACCGGCTCGCCCTGCTTCTCGAAGCTGTCCCACTTGGAGTCGGAGGTGCCGCTGATGCCGGAGACCCGCAGGGCGAAGTCGTCCGGGTTGGTGGCCTGGCGCAGCGCCTCCTCGTAGCTCACCACCCCGTTGCGCAGCAGCCCCATGAGCGACTGGTCGAAGGTCTGCATGCCGTAGGTGGTGTGGCCCTGCGAGATGGCGTCCGGGATCTCCTTGGTGCGGTCCTTGTCCTCGATCATCTCGCGCACCCGCGCGGTGCACAGCAGCACCTCGATGGCCGGCACGCGCCCCTTGCCGTCGGCGCGCGGCACCAGCCGCTGCGAGATGACCCCGCGCAGCACCGAGCCGAGCTGCAGGCGGACCTGCTTCTGCTGGTAGGGCGGGAAGGCCGAGATGATGCGGTTGATGGTCTCGGTGGCGTCCAGGGTGTGCAGGGTGGACATCACCAGGTGGCCGGTCTCGGCGGCGGTGAGCGCGGTCTCGATGGTCTCGAGGTCGCGCATCTCGCCCACCAGGATCACGTCCGGGTCCTGGCGCAGGGCGCTCTTGAGCGCCTGCCCGAAGCTCATGGTGTCGACGCCCACCTCGCGCTGGTTCACGATCGACCGCTTGTCGCGGATGAGGAACTCGATGGGGTCCTCGATCGTCATGATGTGGCAGGTCTCGGTGGCGTTGATGTGATCGATCATCGCCGCCAGCGTGGTGGACTTGCCGGAGCCGGTGGTGCCGGTCACCAGGATCAGGCCGCGCTGCTCGGCGGCCATCTTCTCCAGGACCTTGGGCAGCATGAGCTGCTCGATCGACTGGATCTTGAAGGGGATGACGCGCAGCACCACCCCGATGGTGCCGCGCTGCTGGAAGACGTTGACGCGGAAGCGCCCCAGCCCGGGCACGCCGTAGGCCAGGTCCACCTCGTTGGTCTGCTTGAACTTCTCGCGCTGGTAGTCGTTCATGATCCCGAAGCCCATCCGGCTGATCTCCTCCGGGGGGAGGCGCCGGGCGTCCTTGAGCGGGACCAGCGAGCCGTCCACCCGGAACATGGGCGGGAGGCCCGCCTTGAGGTGGATGTCGCTGGCGCCAGCGCGGAGCGCGACCTGCAGGATCTCGTTCAGTTCCATCGCCGCAAAAGCGTAACACCCCGATCAGGGCCGGTCCATGCCGCGACCGCGACCGGGGGTCGGCGCACATGGGCCCACGCCCAACGCGAAACGGCCGGCCACCCGAGGGTGAGCCGGCCGTCGCGTCGCTGGCCCGTGGGGGGCCGGGCGGCTAGCGCTTGCTGAACTGGAAGCGCTTGCGGGCGCCCGGACGGCCGTACTTCTTGCGCTCGACGGCGCGGGCGTCGCGGGTCAGGAAGCCGGCCTTCTTGAGGACCGGCCGGAAGGCCACGTCCAGGTTGCAGAGGGCCCGGCTGATGCCGTGGCGGATGGCGCCGGCCTGGCCGGAGAGCCCGCCGCCGTTGGCGGTGGCGAAGACGTCCACCTTGCCGAGCTGGTCGACCAGCTTGAGCGGCTCGATCAGGATCATCTTCGAGGTCTCGCGACCGAAGTACTGATCCATGGTGCGGCCGTTGATGGTGACGTTGCCGGTGCCGGGGACGAGGCGCACCCGCGCCACGGACTCCTTACGGCGGCCGACGGTCATCTTTGCCAGGGTGGGCATCAGTTCCTCACTTCGAAGCGGCGAGCGCCTGCGGCTTCTGCGCGGCGTGCGGGTGGGTGTCGCTCGCGTACACCTTGAGCTTGGTCATCATCTGGCGGCCCAGCGCGCTGCGGGGCAGCATGCGGCGCACGGCGTTGACGATGATGTCCTCGGGGTGGCGCGCGCGGAGCTTGTCCATCGGCGTCAGCTTCTCGCCGCCCGGGTGCATGGAGTGCGTGAAGAAGGTCTTGTCCGTCTCCTTCTTCCCCGTGAACTTCACCTTGCCGGCGTTGACCACGACCACGAAGTCGCCCGTGTCGATGGACGGCGTGTAGCTGGGCTTGTGCTTGCCCTTGAGGATCGTGGCGATGCGGGTGGCGAGGCGGCCGACCGTCTTGTCGGCGCCGTCGACCACCCACCACTGGCGGCCCGCGAGGGCCTCTTGCTTGGTCGCGCTGTGGGTAGCTTTGGGCATGGAAAGACCTGATGTTTCCGGTAAATTGAAAGGCGCCTTCTAGAGGAAGGACGATTCCTTGTCAAGGGGACCAGGGGAACGCCGGCCACGGGGCCGCCCGGCCGGACCGGGACCCCGAAGGGAGGCGCACCCTAGCCGGAACGCCCGGGGATCTCCAGCGCTTTCCCGCGAGGCCGGTCGATTGGCCCCGCCGCACCCCGCCCGACTATCCTCCGGCCACCCGTGGAGCCCCGTCCCACCCCCCAGGCGCGCGCCCGCGCCGATCACCGCCCCCAGGTCGATCCGGCCTGCGCCGGCTGCCCCCAGCTCGGCCTGCTGCGGGCGCTCAGGCGCAGCGGGGTGGCGGCCGAGGGGCGGCTCTCCTGCGAGCCGGGCCACGGGCTCCACCTGGCCGAGGCGGTGCGCGGCGAGGCCCGCCTGCTGGTGCTGGCCGGCCCGGACGAGCCGGCGCTCACGGCCCGCCCCGGCTGGCCGGCCGGGCCGGCCCGGGTGGAGCGGATCCACCCCGGCGCCCTCCCCGAGGTGGAGGCGGCGCTGCGCCGCGCGCTCGAGGGGCCAGGCCTGACGGTGCTGGTGGCGGTGGCCCCTTGCGTGCTCGGGGCGGCCCGCGCCGCGCCGCTGGCCATCCACGAGGCTCGCTGCAACCGCTGCGGCGGCTGCCTGGGGCTGGGGTGCCCGGCCATCTCCGACCAGGGCGGGGAGGCGCTGGTGATCGACCCCGCGGTGTGCACCGGCTGCGGGCGGTGCGCCCCGCTGTGCCGCGGGCGCGCCATCGGGCCGGCGCTCACGCCGGTCCCCGGGTAGCCAGTGTCGGCCCCGGCGGACGGGCCGGAGGAACGCACCGGCCCCCTCACCCCAGCCCTCTCCCCCAGCAAGCTGGGGGAGAGGGGGCTCGAGCGGACGAGCCCTGCGCTTCTCCGTGGGCAAGGGGGAGAGGCCCACCCTGTCTGCCCCCTCTCCCCTCCGGGGAGAGGCCAGGGGTGAGGGGGTACCCGCGTCCACCTGCGGCCCCTACTTCGCCCCCGCCAGCCTGGCCCGCAGGGCCTCGAGCACGCTGCCGGCGTGGGCGGCCACCTCCTCCGGCGCGGCGGGCTGGGCGTCGGGGTCCACCACCTCGTGGGCGTCCTTGGGCAGGTCGGCGAGGAAGCGCGAGGGCGTGCGCGCCAGCACCTGGCCGCGCTTCACCCGCTGGGTGGCGCGGGTCAGGTAGAGCACCTCGCGCGCCCGGGTGATGCCCACGTAGGCCAGGCGCCGCTCCTCGTCGAGGTCGCGGGCCTCGCCCTGGATGCCGGCGCAGGGCAGGAGGTCCTCCTCGAGCCCCACCAGGAAGACCACCGGGAACTCGAGCCCCTTGGCGGCGTGCAGGGTCATCAGCGCCACCCCGTCGTCGGCGGCCGGATCCTCCTCGTCCCGGCTGTCGAGCATGAGCCGCTGCAGCCAGGTCGCCAGCGAGGGGCGCTTGGTGCGCTCCTGGTACCAGTCGAGCGAGCGCAGGATGCCGTCGATGCCGTCCACCTTGCGCTGCCCGGCCTCGGCCGACTGCACGCTCAGGCGGGCCCAGGCGTAGAGGTCGATCTCGGCCACCAGGGCGCGGGCCGCCTCGGCCGGCCGGCCGGTCTTGAACCGCTCGCGGGCGCGCTCCACCAGCGCCACGAACTCGGCGATCTTCTCCGGCGCGCCGCGCGGCAGGCCGGGCGCCTCGGCGGCGCGGCGCAGCGCCTCGAAGAGGTGCAGCCCCTGCTGCACCGCGAAGGCGTGCACCTTCTCGAGGGTGGCGTCGCCGATGCCGCGCGCCGGCACGTTGACGATGCGGGCCAGCGAGGTCTCGTCCTCCGGGGAGAAGCAGACCTTGAGGTAGGCCAGCAGGTCGCGCACCTCGGCCCGATCGAAGAAGGCCGAGCCGCCGTGCACCTGGTGGGGCATCTGCGCCTCGCGCAGCGCCTCCTCCACCGGGCGCGACTGCGCGTTGAGCCGGTAGAGCACCGCGAAGTGGCGCCAGGGCCGCCCCTCGCCGCGCAGCCGGGCGATCTCCGAGGCCACGAAGTGGGCCTCCTCCTCCTCGCCCAGGCAGGCCGCCACCCGCACCGGCGCGCCGGGGCCCTCGGCGGTCCAGAGCTTCTTGGCCTTGCGATCGGCGTTCTGGCCGATGACGCCGTTGGCGCAGGCCAGGATGCGGCCGGTGGAGCGGTAGTTCTGCTCCAGCCGCACCTCCTTGGCGCCCGGGAAGTGCCGCCCGTAGCGCAGGATGTTCTTCACCTCGGCGCCCCGCCAGCCGTAGATGGCCTGGTCGTCGTCGCCCACGGCGCAGACGTTCTGGCGCGTCCCGGCCACCAGCTTGAGCAGCTCGAGCTGGCACAGGTTGGTGTCCTGGTACTCGTCCACCAGCAGGTGGCTGAAGCGGGCCTGGTACTTCTGCCGCAGTGCCGGGTCCTTCTTGAGCAGCTCCACCGGGCGGGCGATCAGGTCGTCGAAGTCCACCGCCCGCTGGGCCCGCAGCGCCAGCTGGTAGCGCGGGAAGACCTCGGCGGCGATGAGGTCGTAGTCGTCCCCCTGCCCCTCCGGCCGCGGCACGATCTTCTTCTGGAGGGCGTTCTTGGCCTTGGAGATCTGCCAGAGGACGCGGCGCGGGTCGAAGGCCCGGTCGTCCACCTTCACCTCCCGCATGCAGCGCTTCACCAGGGCGGCCTGGTCGCCGGCGTCGGCGATGGCGAAGCGCCTCGGGAGCCCGGCCGCCAGGTGCTCCTCGCCGAGCAGCCAGAGCCCGAAGGAGTGGAAGGTGGAGACGAAGACGTCGGCGCCGGGCGGGCCGGCCAGGTGGGTGACCCGCTCCCGCATCTCGCGCGAGGCCTTGTTGGTGAAGGTGACGGCCAGCACCTGCTCGGGGGCGACGCCCTGGATGAGCAGCCAGGCCACCCGGTGGGCGATGACGCGGGTCTTGCCTGAGCCCGCCCCGGCCAGCACCAGGAGCGGCCCCTCGGTGGTGACCACCGCCTCGCGCTGGGGCGGGTTGAGCGTCGAGAGGTCGATCATCGCGGGGAGGCGCCTTGTCCCATGCCGCGCCGGGCAGGACAAGACTTGACAGGGCGGCGCACCGCACCCGCCCGCGGCTGTCCCGCGCCCACCCCTGTGCCGCCGCACCCCCGGTTCGCCGCCGACCCGGGGGGATGACCCGCGGATCGGCCTCGTCGACCCGGTTCCAGTGACAGGACGGGGGCTTGCGCACACCCGGCCTGCGGCAGGACGCCCCGCTTCGCCCTGGCTTTCGATTGGGCAAGGCCGTTGCAGGGGCTGGTGCTCCAGCACCGTCGATGGCACCGAGGGGGACGATGTCCTGCACACAGTCGAGCACCTGCGCGGTGGTCAAGCTCTTCACCGGGCGGCCCTCGCTGCGCATCTGGAGCGACCGCTACTGCGACGGCCGCTTCCAGTCCTGCGCTCGCTTCTCCCTGGCGGCGCGCGGCGAGGCCCCACCCCACTGGCTGCTGCCGAACGGGCGCTCGCTGGAGGCCCAGGCCTCGGGGAGCTGCTGAGTCGAGCCCGTGCGAGCGCACCACCGAGAGGGTCACGTGCCGGAAGCCGCGCTGCTGTCCCAGGTCTTCGAGGCCTTCCCCGCCCCCACCTTCCTGGTGGACGACGACGTGCGCGTCCACATGGCCAACCGGGCGGCCCGCGCGCTGCTCGGGCCGGGGGAGGACCTGGTGCGTGGGCTCCTCAAGCGCGGCGGCGAGCTGCTCCACTGCGTCCACGCCACCGACCACCCCGACGGCTGCGGCCGCGGCGCCCACTGCGGCGACTGCGTCCTGCGCGGCTCGGTGGAGGCGGCCTTCGCCACCGGCGGCGTGGTGCGGCGCCAGACGCGGGTGGAGCTGCACCGGGACGGCCGGGTGGTGCCGCTCACGGTGCTGATCTCCGCCTCGCCCATCGAGGTGACGCGGATCCGGCTCTGCGTCCTCACGGTGGAGGACATCAGCGAGCTGACGCAGCTGCGCACCGTCACCCCGGGCTGAGCGGGCTGCGGCCAGGCGCCCGGCCGGGGCCCACGGGCTCAGGCCAGGGCGGCCAGCGCGGCCTCGAGATCGGCCGGCAGCGGCGCGCGCGCCACCACCCTCCCCCCCGCCGGCGACGGGAAGGTGAGCCGCTCGGCGTGCAGCGCCTGCCGCCCGATGACCGGCGAGACCACCCCGTAGGTGGCGTCGCCCAGCACCGGGAACCCGGCCTCGGCCAGCTGCACGCGGATCTGGTGGGTCCGCCCGGTGTCGAGCGCCACCTCGAGCAGGACCGCGCCGCGCAGCCGCCGCGCCACCCAGAAGGTGAGCCGGGCCCGGCGCGGCGAGGCCACCAGGGTGGTGAAGCGGCGCGCGTCGTCGGGGCGGCGGCCATAGGGCGTGTCGAGCACCCCGTGCTCGGGGGGCGCGCCCCGCACCAGCGCCAGGTAGCGCTTCTCCACCTGGCCGGCCTCGAAGGCGCCCCGCAGCGCCTGCAGCGCCGCGTCGGTGCGGGCCAGCAGCAGGCAGCCGGTGGTGTCGCGGTCGAGCCGGTGCGCCAGCCCCGGCAGCGCCTGCCCCGCCACGTCGAAGTGGCCCAGGCGGGAGGCCGCGCCCACCACCGAGGCCGAGCGCGGGCCGGCCGGCTCCACCGCCAGGTCGGCCGGCTTGTCCACCACCAGGCAGGCCGGGTCGTCGTGCAGCACCGGCAGGGCGGGCCCGAGCGCCACGGCGGGGCGCGCCGCCGGCCGCTCCACCGCCACCTCCTCGCCGCCGTAGAGGCGCCGCAGCGGGGAGCAGGCCTTGCCCCGGATGCGGACCTGGCCGGCCTGGCAGAGCGCCCGCACGCCGTCCGCCGGCAGTCCGAGCCGGCGCACCAGCCAGCGGTCGAGCCGCTGGCCGGCGTCCTCGGGCGCCACCGTGATGGTCTGGGGAGGCATGCGGGGGCGGTCTACCACGGGCCGCCCGCCGCGACGCCCCCCCCCCCGCCTAGACCTTGCCGGCCCCGCCGGCCTCGTGGTGGGTGCCGTGGCCGCGGGTCAGGGCGCCCACCACCGCGCCGGCGGCCGCGCCCGCCACCGCGAAGAGGGCGGCCACCGAGGTCACGCCCAGCACCATCCCGAAGACGATGAGCGCCCGCACCGCGAAGGAGGCGCCCACCGGCGCGCCGAAGACCCCGCTGGCCAGCAGCACCCCGGCGTAGCCGCCGTAGAGCAGCGAGGGGAGCAGGCCCACCGCCAGGAAGGCCACCAGGCCGACGCCGGCGCCGACGAGAGGGAAGGTCTTCTTCTCGAGCTTGGTCGTGGTCGTCATGGCCGTCTCCTCTTTCGGTTCCGGGGCCGCCCAGCCGGCCTCCTGGTCCTCGGGAGTGCAGCCGGCAGGCCAGCCGACGGGCGCCGTCTTTCCAGGGGGTTGGCACGGCCGCTGTCGGGCCCTCCCGACGCGGCGCCGGGGTGCCCGACGCCCCTCACCTCCGGTGCGCGCAGGCGCACGACCCGGCCAGGGGCCTCGTGGCCGGGCCACCGCCCCCCCCTTCCCCACCGGCTTGACGGCATCCGGAGCGCAGGGTGGGATGGCCGGGATGCCGAGCCGGATGCGCGCCGTGGCCCGCGCGGTGGGCACCCCGGTGGTGGCCGCCGCCCGGTACGCCGTCCGGCTCTCCGCGCTGCTCGGCGAGGCGCTGCTGGTGCTGCTCGCCAGCGGGGGCCGGCTGCGGCCGGCGGTGCGCCAGGTCTTCCTGCGGCAGGTCTACTTCACCGGCGTCCTGGCCGTGCCCTTCGCCCTGGTGCTGGCGCTCATGGTGGCCGTGGCGGTGGCGGTGCAGGCCCACTGGTCGGCGGCGGCCGGCGGCGAGGTGCTCGGCACGCTGCTGGTGGTGGTGCTGGTGCGCGAGCTCGGGCCGCTGGTGGCCACGACCATCGTGGTGGCCCGCAGCGGCACCGCCATGGCCGCGGAGCTGGCCACCATGCGGGTGGACGGCGAGGTGGAGACCCTGGCCGGCATGGGGGTCGATCCCTTCGAGTACCTGGTGGTGCCGCGCCTGCTCGGCACCGCGGTGGCCCTGGCCGGCCTGACGGTGCTCTTCCTGGCCGGCACGCTGGCGGCCAGCGCCGCCCTCTCGCCGCTCCTGGGAGGCCCCCCGCCGTGGGCGCTGCTCGGGCAGGTGACCCGGGCGCTCGAGGCCACCGACGCCGCCGCCCTGCTCGCCAAGACGCTGGTGCCGGGCCTGGTCATCGCCGCGGTGGCCTGCCACGAGGGGCTCTCGGCCTGGCGCAGCACCACCGACGTGCCGCCGGCCGTGACCGCCACGGTGGTCCGCGCCACCACGCTGGCCTACGGCTGGAACACGCTGGTCTCGCTCTTCCTCTACCTCGGGTGAGCGAGCGCGCGGCCACCCTGGCGCCAGGCGCCGCAGCGGAGGCGGCCGCGCGGCCCTCCGGCAGGCCGGCCGTCGACCAGCCCGCCCTGGCGCCGTGCCTGGAGGCGGCCGGGCTGGCCCTCGACGGCCCGGACGGCGGCCCGCTGGTGCGCGGCCTCGACCTGGCGCTCCGGCCCGGCCAGGCGCTCCAGCTGCACGGCCCCACCGAGGCCGGCGCGGCGGTGCTGCGCGCCCTGCTCGGCCTGGCCCGCCCGCGTGCCGGCACGGTGCGGCTGCTGGGACAGGACCCGTCCGCGCTGCGGCGCCGCGAGGCGGCGGGGCTCCTGGCCCGCGTCGGCTGGCTGCCGCGCGACGGGGCGCTGCTGGCCAACCTGACGCTGCGCGAGAACCTGCGGTTGCCGCTCGAGTTCCACCTTGGTCACCGGGAGGGCGAGGAGGCCCTGGCGGCCCGGGAGGCGGCGGCCCTGGCCCGCTTCGGGCTGGCCGACGCGCCCGACGTCCGCCCCGAGCACGCGCCGCTGCCGGTGCGCCGCCGGCTGGCGCTGGCGCGCGCCGTGGTCCTCGACCCCGCGCTGCTGCTCCTCGACGACCCGCTCGACGACCTCGACGAGGCGGCCAGCGCCGCCCTGGCCGCCGACCTGGCCGCCTGGGCCGGCCACCCGGGCCACGCCCTGCTCGTCACCTCCCCCGACCCCGCGCTGGCCGCCGCCCTCGGCGCCCGGCACCTCGATCTCCAGGTGAACCCGCCATGAGCTCCGCCGCCCCGCTGCGCCACGTCCGCGAGGCCGTCGGCGTCTTCGTCCTGGTCGCCCTGGTGCTGCTGCTGGCCGCGCTGGTGCTGGTGGGCCGCGGCCGCGGGCTCTTCGACGAGCGGGCCGAGCTGACCGTCACCTTCCCGGCGGCCCAGGCGGCGGTGCTGCGCCCCGGGGTGCCGGTGCGGCTGGCGGGCGACGCGGTGGGCACGGTGGTGGCGGCCAGCCGCGGCGGCGGCCTCATCACGGCGCGCCTCTCGCTGGTGCGGGCCGCGCTGGAGGTGCTGCGGGCCGACGCCCGGGCCACCCTGCGGGTGCCGCTGGCCGGCCTGGTGGGCGAGCTCGGCATCGAGCTCGACCCGGGCGGCGAGCCGGCGCCCTGGCCGGAGGGGCAGGTGCTGGCGGGCGTGGCCGAGGGCGACCCGGCCGTCAAGGCGCGCGAGGCGGTCGAGCAGCTCCGCGAGCAGCTGCCGGCCGTGCTGGCGCGCACCCAGTCGATCCTGGACCGCAGCGACGCCATCCTGGGCGAGGTGCAGCGGGCCGGCACGGCGGGCCACGCCGACCGGCTGGTCCGGTCGCTCGACCGGCTGGCCCAGGCGGTGGAGCGCGAGCAGGCGGTCGCCAGGGCGGCCGGGGTGCTGGCCGAGGCGGAGGCCTTGCTGCGCGGGGTGCGGGAGGGGCGCGGCACCGCCGGCCGGCTGGTCACCGACGCGGCCCTCTACGACCGGACCGCCGAGGTGCTGGCCGACCTGCACGCCAGCTGGGCCAAGCTCGACGCCCTGGTGGGCGCCTCGGCCACCCTGGCCACGCAGGCCGGCGAGCTGGCCACGCGGGCGCGCGCCCGGGGCGAGGACCTGGAGGCGCTCTTCGGCCAGGTGCAGGTGCTGGTGCTGCAGGCCACCCGGTCGCTGGAGCTGGTCAACGAGCACTGGCTGCTGCGCGGCGCGGCGCCGGCGCCGGGCCTGCCGGTGCCGCCGGCGGTGCTCGACCTGCCGGTGGAGGACGACCCTCCGACCAGCGTGGCGCCGCGCGCCTCCCCGGCGGGGGTGTCGCCGTGAGGCGCACCGCCCTGCTGCTCGGCGCCGCCCTGCTGGCCGGCTGCGCCACCCCGCGCCCGCCGCCCGCCGAGCAGCTGGCCGAGCGGCAACGCGCCGCCGCCGAGACGGCGCGCCGCCACGACGACCCGCGCACCGCGGCCGCCCTCTTCGCCCGGGCCTCGCGGACCGCCGCCAGCGGCGACCGCCCGGCGCTGGCCGCCGACGCCGCCTGCCGCCACGGGCTGGCGCTGCTGGCCGCCGGCGACGCCGCCGGCGCCCTCGAGCCGCTCGAGCGCGCGGCCGGACAGGCCCGGGCGGCGGGCAACCCGGCGCTGGCGGCGCGGGCGCTGCTCGGGCTGGCGCGCGCCCGGCAAGTGGCCGGGTCCGGATCGGACGGCGTGGCGGGTGCCCTGCGCGAGGCCGGGGCGCTGGCCGCCCTGGCCGACGACCGGGTGGCCGGGGCGCTGGCCGAGGTGGGGCTGGCCGCGCTGGCGCCGCCCGACGAGGCGCGCCGGCGCCTGGCCGCGGCAGAGGCGCTGGCCGGGGCGGCGCCAGAGGTGGCCGGGCCGCTGGCCCTCAACCGGGCGCGGCTGGCGGAGCGGGAGGGCCACACCGCCGAGGCGCGCCGGTCCTACCAGGCCGCGCTGGCGCCGCTGGCGGCGGCCGACGACCGGGCCGGGCTGCTCACGGCGCTGCGGGCGGCGGCGCGCCTGGCCGGCGCCGACCCGGCCGGCGCCGCCCTGGCCGCCGACCTGCACCGGCGGGCCGCGGCGGTGGCCCTGGGCCTGGGCCGGCGCGGGGTGGCGGCGGCCGAGACCGAGGCCGCCGCCGAGGCCGCCGGGGTGGCGGCGGCCCCGGCCAGCCCGTAGCGCTACTTCACCGTGCCCGGCGGGAGCGGCCTCCCGTCGGCGTCGAGCAGCCTCGGGTCGCCGAGGCCCAGCGCCTTCAGGCCGGCCTCCACCTTGGCCCGGTCGCCCACCACCACCCAGACCGTCTCGGACGGCTGCAGCAGCCTGGCCGCCTCGGCCACGTCGGCCAGCGTGACCGCCCGGACCCGGTCGGCGTAGCCGGCGAAGTAGTCGTCCCCCAGGCGGAAGCGGACGATCTCGCCGATCGAGCCGGCCACCGCCCGGGCCGTCTCCCACTGGCCGGGCAGCGAGAGCGTCAGGTTGGACTGGGCGGCGTGGAGCTCGTCGGCGGTCACCGGCCGCTCGCCGCGGATGCCGCGCAGCTCCCGCGTGAACTCGGCCAGCGCCTCGGCCGTCTTGTCGGACTGCACCGGCGCGAAGCCGAGGTAGGGGCGGGGGCCCGAGGTGCCGAGCAGCACGGTGCGCGCGCCGTAGGACCAGTGCTTCTCCTCCCGCAGGTTCATGTTGAGGCGGGAGGTGAACTGGCCGCCCAGGATGGTGTTCATCACCTCCTGCGCCACGTCCGGTCCGGGGCGCCGCGGCGGCGCCACCGTGCCCATGAGGATGAGCGACTGGGGCGCGCCCGGCCGGTCGATGAGGTAGAGGCCGGCCGAGGGGGGCGTGCCCTGCCCGATGGGCTGCTTGGGGGAGCGGCCGGCCTTCCAGCCGGCCAGCAGCCGCTCCAGCTTCGGCCGGATCTCGGCCAGGGTGGTGTCGCCCACCACCACCAGCGTGGCGCCGCCCGGCTTGAACCAGGCCTGGTGCCAGGCGACCACGTCGGCGCGCGTGATGGAGGCCACCGAGGCGGCCGTGCCGGAGCCGGTGAGCGGGTTGCCGTAGGGGTGGGTCTTCCCGAAGATCAGCGCCGGCACCACCCGCATGGCCACCCCGTTGGGCTGCGCCAGCTCCTGCCCGATGGCGGCGGCCTGCTGCTTCTGGAGCCGGTCGAAGTCGGCCTGCGGGAAGCTGGGCTCGAGCACCACGTCGGCGAAGAGGTCGAGGGAGGCGTCCAGGTTGGCCTTGAGGGCGTCGAGCGAGACGGTGGTCTGGTCGAGGTTGGAGCCGGAGGAGAGGCCGGCCCCGAGCCGCTGCAGCGCCTCGGAGAGCTGCAGGGCGCTGCGGCGGCGCGTCCCCTCGTCGAGCATGTTGGCGGCCAGCTTGGCCGTGCCCGCCTTGCCGCCCGCGTCGGAGGCGTAGCCGGCGTCCACCACCAGGTCGAGGGTGACCACCGGGATCTCGTGGCGCTCGGCCACCACCAGCTCGAGCCCGTTCGAGAGGGTGGCGCGCTGCAGCGCCGGCAGCGCCGCCCCCGGCTGCGGGCCGGGCTCCGGCCGCCGGCTGCGATCCGCGCCGCCCGCCCCGGCCGCCAGCTCGGGGAACGGGGTCACGGTCATCACGTGCAGGCCGTCGGAGAGCCAGCGCCGCGCCGCGCCCTGGATCTCGGCCGGGGTGGCCGCCAGCGCCCGCTGCAGGCGCGCCCGGTAGGCCCCCGGATCGCCCCCGTAGACCTGGTTCTCCGCCAGCACGTCGGACTTCCCCCCGAAGCCGCCGATCCGCTCGACCCCGCGGATGAAGCCGGCCACCTGCTCGGTGCGGGCCCGCGCCACCTCGTCCTTGGTCGGCCCCTGGGCGATGAGGCGCGAGAGCTCCTGGCGCGCCGCCCGCTCCACGGCGGCGGGATCGCCGCCCGGCTTCACGGTGGCCACGATCATGAAGCTGGAGCCGAGCTCGCGGGTCCACTGGCCCGCCATGACGCTGGTGGCGATCTGCTCGTCGTAGACCAGCCGCTTGTAGAGGCGCGAGGTCTTGCCGGAGGAGAGCACCTGCCCGGCCAGGTCGAGCAGGTCGCCGTCGGGGGCGCCCCACTCCGGGGTGTTCCAGCTGAGGTAGACGCGGGCCTGCGGCACCCGGTCCTGCAGCTCCTGGCGCTGCTCCCCGGTGCGCTTGGCCACCCAGACGGCCGGCCGGTCGAGCGGGGGGCCCGGCGGGAGGTCGCCGAAGAAGCGCTCGACCCTGGCCTTGACGTCCTCGGGCTTCACGTCGCCCGCCACCACCAGGGTGGCGTTGGAGGGGCCGTACCAGGTCTTGAACCAGGTCTTCACGTCGTCGAGCGAGGCGGCGTTCAGGTCCTCCATCGAGCCGATGGTGGTCCAGGAGTACGGGTGGCCCGGGGGGTACTGGAGCGGCGCCATCAGGTCGTAGACCCGCCCGTACGGCTGGTTGTCGCGCTGGCGCTTCTCGTTCTGGACCACCCCGCGCTGCTCGTCGAGCCTGGCCTGGTCGATGGCGCCGAGCAGGTGGCCCATGCGGTCGGACTCCATCCAGAGCACCGTGTCGAGCGAGGCCACCGGCACGTTCTGGAAGTAGTTGGTCCGGTCGGTGTCGGTGGTGCCGTTCATGTCGGTGGCGCCGAGCCGCTCCAGCACCTTGAAGTAGTCGTCGTTGAAGTGCTCCGAGCCGTTGAAGACCAGGTGCTCGAAGAGGTGGGCGAAGCCGGTGCGGCCGGGGCGCTCGTTCTTGGAGCCCACGTGGTACCAGACGTTGACGGCCACGATGGGCGCCTTGTGGTCCTCGTGCACCACCAGCGTCAGCCCGTTCTGCAGGCGGAAGGTGGTGAAGGGGATGTCCGGGATCTCCTGGGCGGGCGCGGCGGCGGCGGCCAGGACCAGCGCCAGGGCGAGCGCGAGGCGGGTGGGCATCGGGGGCTCCTCTCGAGGGTGAGGGCGGATTCTAGGGGGTGTCCCCCCCGAAGGCGCGGCCCGTCCGGGGATCCCCTGACCGGTGGCCACGGTCGTGGGACACCTGGCCTGGACCCGGAGTCGTATGATGTCCGTCCTGGGCCGCCTCCCGCGGCCTCACGGAGGACCGCCCATGAACCTCACCCACTCCCTCGTCGCCCTCGCCGCCTCGCTCGCCCTCACCGCCTGCGGCGGCACGGTCGACTTCTCCATCGAGAAGGACCTCACGGTGGACTCCACCGTCAACGCAGGCAGCTCGCTGGCGAGCTACGACCTGTCGGCCGAGGCCGGCAGCGCCTGGAAGCAGCGCAACAAGATCGACTCCCTCTCCATCGAGGAGGCCACCGCGGTGGTCTCGGTGGTGGACGGGGGCAACACCGCCACCGCCGTGAGCGGCGAGGCCTGGCTGCTGCCCGAGGGCGCCAGCTCGCCGACGGCCGCCGGCAGCGTCCGCATCGGCACCTGGACGGCCGAGCCGGTGGTGGTCGGGAACACCATCGTGCTCGACCCGACCCCGGAGCTGAACGGCTTCGTGCGGGACGCCTTCAACGGGAACGGCCGGTTCTCCATCTACGTGGCCGGCAGCGGCGCGGAGGGCGCCCGGGTCGCCTGCACCCTGCACGTGACGCTCGGCGCCAAGCTGAAGTGGAAGCTCTTCTGATCGCGGTCGGACCCCCCCGTCGCTGACCCAGGGGGCTGCAGAACCTGCCGTGTAGGTGCCCGGGCTCCTCGTGATCCCGGGCACTTGCATTTCGGGGCCTCCGGCCCGGTCCTTGCTGAATGGCCTCCCGAACGCCGCGTCCGGCGTCGTCGCCAGGAGTCGCCATGAACCAGGCTGCAGCCCAGATCGAGGTCGCCCAGGCCTCCCTCGTCCAGCGCACGCAGAAGTACCAGGACGCCGCCACCCTCAGGCTCATCGAGGGCATCTCCTCGGGAGGCAGCCAGGTGGAGCTGGCCACGCCGCCCGCCTCCAACGTGCCGCCGGTCCACCCGGTCAACGCCGCGCCGCGCGAGGGCAGCAGCATCCACGTCATCGCCTGAAGCGGGTCGGCGGGGCCGCCGGCCCCGTGGTGATCCGCGCCACACCAGGAGCGCGGTCCCCGCCAGGGCGGGGGCCGCGCTTCAGCGCTTCAGGTCGGCGGGCGTCAGCAGGGGGGCCACCCAGGGCGTCCCGCCCAGGCTGAGCGCCGCCTTCATCTCCGTCGACACCACGAAGGTGGGCTCGACCTGGAGCTCCGCGGTCTCGAGCAGGGCGGCGGCCACCAGGCGGGAGATCTGGTCCGCCAGCGGCGGCGCGCGGGACAGGTCCACCTCCAGGCCGGTCGCCTCCTGCAGCCTGGTGCGGATGGCGGCCCGCAGCCGGCGGGTGGCCACCTCGAAGTAGACCGAGGCGTCCTCCTCGTGGCCGCGGAAGGCGGCCAGCACGGCCGTGTCGCCGCCCGAGATGACGAGGTTGCGCAGGCAGTTGGGGTAGAGGAACTCCTTCACCACCAGCCCGTCGGGCGGCCGCGCCACGGCGCCGTCGAAGTCGCCGGTGCGGATGCGCCGCCGGGCGTCGCTGGTCCGCTCCGGGTCGTCGAGCAGGAAGAAGGCCGCCTCGGGCTGCAGGGCGAGGAGCCGCCTGGCCAGGGCGTTGGCGCCGACGAGGCCCCAGCTGACGCCGTCCACCAGCACCAGCCGGTAGGCGCGCTGGCGCGCCAGCGCCTCGGCCGCCTCCGGGGTGGCCACCGCGTCCACCATCACGTGGGGCGGCAGGTTGGCCCGCAGGATCTCGGCCGGGCCGGGAGCGGCGTCCACCACCAGCGCCCAGGGCGTCTCGGCCACCAGCTGGTCGGGCGGCAGGCCCAGGGCCCGCGCCAGGGCCGCGTGGACCTGGCGGGGATCGAGCGGCTTGCACACGTAGTCGACCCGGCCCAGCTTGATGACCGCCGCCAGCAGCTTGGTGTCGGAGGCCCCGGTGACCAGGATCACTGGGGTCTGGTTGCCCCACTGGCGCAGGAAGCGGAGCATGGTCGGCCCGTCCAGCACCGGCATGTGCAGGTCCAGCAGCACCAGGTCGTAGCGGGTGGCGCCGCAGCGGCGCAGCCCGGTGGCGCCGTCCTCGGCCTGCTCCACCTCGAAGCCGAAGGGCTCCAGGAGCGACTCCAGGGAGGCGCGCACCGCGGCGCTGTCGTCCACCACCAGGACGCGCCGCGCCTTGCCCTCGCTCACGCCCGACCTCGTCCACCCGACATGGCCCCGATCTCTTCCACGCGCGGTGACTGGACGCAAGCCCTCGGGGCGGAGCGTCGGGGGCCCGCCTCGCCGGCGCGCCCCCCCGGTGTTACCTTGGGACCGATGCGCAGCGTCTCGGTGGAGTCCAAACTGGTGCTGGCGGTGGCCACCCTCTCGCTGGCCGCCGGCGTGGCCGGGGCCCAGCTGGTGGGCCACCACTTCGAGCGGAAGGTGGAGGAGGTGGGGGGGCACGTGCTCGGCGCCGCCGCCGAGGCCTTCGCCCTGCAGCAGCGGGCCGAGGTGGAGAAGCTCTCGGCCACCCTCGACGCCCTGCAGGCCTCGGCCGAGCTGCGGGCCGCCTTCCTGGCCGCCGACCGCCCGGCCCTGCTGCGGCTGACCGCGCCGCTCCTCGAGACCATGCGGGAGCGCAGCCGCATCACCCACTGGTACTTCTACACGGCCGAGGCGGCCCCGCGGGTCTTCCTCCGGGTCCACCGGCCCGGGCTGCACGGCGACGCGCCGCCGCGCGCCACCATCCGGCGCGCCATCGAGACCGGCGAGCAGGGGGCTGGCCTGGAGCTGGGCAAGACCGCCTTCGCCCTGCGGGTGGTCCACCCCTGGTACGTGGACGGCCGCCTGGTCGGCTACATGGAGCTGGCCGAGGAGGTGGACCACTTCCTCACCGCCATGAAGGGGCGCACCGGCGACGAGTACGCCCTGATGGTGCTCAGGAAGTACCTCGACCCGGTGGCCTGGGCGGCGATGGTGGGCCCCCGGGTCGGCCGGTGGGACTCCAGCGCCGAGGCGCTGGTGGTCAACGCCACCAGCGGCGACGACGGCATCCTGGAGTGGCGCGGCGACGTCGAGGCGCTGGAGGCCGACGGGCTGTTCCTGGGCGAGGTGGAGCACCGCGAGCGCGCCTTCATCCGCGGGGTCTTCCCGGTGCAGGACGCCGCCGGCCGCCGCGTCGGGGCGCTCTTCGTGGTGCACGACTTCACCGGCCACCACCGGGCCATGCGCGAGGGGCGCGGCTACGCCCTGGCGGTGCTGCTGGCGATGTCGCTGCTGGCCGCGACCGGGGTGATGGTGGTGGCCCACCTGCTGGTCTTCCGGCGGCTGGCCCGGCTGCGGGCCCGCCTGGAGCTTCGCGCCACCTCCATCACTCCCGCCGGCCAGGCCGGCCCCATGACCGGCCACGACGACCTGTCGCGCCTGGAGGTGCTCTTCGACCGGGCGCTGGGCGAGGCGCGCGGGCCGCCGAGCCGGCCGCCCGACCAGCCCCGCTAGGCCCCCGCGGTGCTCCTCCCCGGCCAGCCCATCGTCACCCTCGAGCGGGCCAGCGTGACGCTGGGCGGGGCGCCGGTGCTGCGCCGGGTGAGCCTGGCGCTGCGGGCCGGCGACCGGCTCGGCGTGCTGGGGGCCAACGGGTCCGGCAAGTCCACGCTGCTCCGGCTGCTGCGCGGCGACCAGTGGCTCGACCCGCTCCGGCCGGGCCGGCGCACCTTCCACGTGCCGGACGACCCGCAGCAGAGCCCCATCGGCGCCAGCGAGCGGATGGCCACCTGCGGCCCGGAGGACCAGGACGCCTACGCCCGCAAGGAGCTCGACCTGCCGGTGGAGGCGGTGATCCGCTCCGGGCTGGACGGCGCCCTCTACCCGGCGGATGGGCCGACCCCGGCCCGCGCGGCGCGCGTGCTGGCGGCGGCCCGCGCCATGGGGGTCGAGCCGCTCCTGGGGCGATCCATCCTGTCCCTGTCGCGCGGCGAGGCGCGCGCGGCGCTGGTGGCGCGCGCCCTGGCCCCGGCGCCCGACGTGCTGCTCCTCGACGAGGTGTGCGACGGGCTGGACGCCGCGGCGCGGTCCCGGCTCCTGGCGCGGCTGGCCGCCGTGGCGGCCGGGGGCACCACGGTGGTGACCGCGGTGCACCGCGCCGAGGAGCTGTTCGAGGGGGTGGACCGCGCCCTCTGGCTGGTGGCCGGGCGGGTGGCGGCCGCGGGCGGGCGCGCCGAGGTGGTGGCGCGGTGGCGGGAGGCGTTCGGGAGAGACCGGGCGCGCCGGAGCTCCGAGGCGCCCCCTCACCCCGGCCCTCTCCCCCAGCGGGCTGGGGGAGAGGGTGAGCAGACCGTGGACCGGGCCCGCAGGCGCCCCCTCACCCCGACCCGCTCCCCCAGCGAGTTGGGGGAGCGGGAGAACAACCCGGGGCTCCCAGCCTTGCCGGGGGAGAGTGTGAGCACCGCGCGGCGCCCAGCCCTGCTCGCACTTCCGCCTGGAGAGGGGCACTCCAGGTCTGCTCCCTCTCCCCTCCGGGGAGAGGGCCGAGGTGACGGGATCCGGCGTCCGCCGGGTTCGCCCCCTCTCCCCTCCGGGGAGAGGGCCGGGGTGAGGGGGAGGTGCTGGCCCGACCTCTTCCGCCTCTCGGGCGTCACCGTCCTCGTCGATGGCCGGGCGGTGCTCGACCGGGTCAGCTGGCGGGTGCGGCGCGGCGAGGCCTGGGCGGTCACGGGCCCCAACGGCGCGGGCAAGTCCACCCTGCTGCGGCTGCTGGCCGGCGAGGAGCAGCCAGCCCGCGGCACCATCCACCGGCTCGACCTCGGCCCGCGCGCCGACGCCGCCCAGCTCCGGATCCGGCTCGGGCAGGTCTCACCGGAGCTGCAGGCGCGCCACCGCTTCGACGCCAGCGGCGCCGACCTGGTCCTCTCCGGCTTCGAGGGCACCATCGGCCTGGCCGGCGCACCCAGCGCGGGCCAGCGCCGGCAGGCCGCCGCCGCGCTCGCCGGGCTGGGCCTGGCCCGGCTGGCCAGGCGGCGCATCCTCACCTGCTCCTACGGCGAGCTGCGGCTCCTGCTGCTGGCGCGGGCGCTGGCCCCGGCGCCCGACGTCCTCCTCCTCGACGAGCCGTTCGCGGGGCTGGACCCCCGGGCCCGCGCCATCCTCGGCGCCGCCGTGGAGCGGGCCGTGCGCGCCGGCGTCGGCCTGGTGCTGGTGACCCACCACGAGGACGAGGTGCCTGCGGTGGTGCGCCGTCGGGCCAGGCTGGAGGGCGGCCGGCTGGTCGAGACCTGAGCGCCCGGGGCGCCCCCGCCGGACGCCCATCGCGCCGCCGGCACCGCCCGTCGGCCACCCCGGCGCGGCCCAGCCGCCCCCGCCGGAGCCGGGGCGCGGGCCGACCGGCTTCGGCCCACCTGGCGGTGGCTCAGCTCCGGCTCACCCGGATGGCGTCGGCCAGCTCGTTCTGCGGCGCGGCCGCCGCGGCGTCGCGCGGGAAGTGCTCCGCCAGCCGGGCGCCACAGCGCGAGATGGCCTCCTCGAAGCCCTGGCCGGGCGCGCCGCGGCGCAGGCCCCCCGCCAGCGCCCGCACCGCCTCGTCCCAGCCGGCCTCGCCCATGCGGGCGTGGATGCCGTGGTCGCCGAGCACCACCGCCTCGTGCTCGAAGAGCGAGGCGAACACCAGCACGCCGGTCCCCTCGGCGGTGCGGTGCAGGCCGTGCTCGTGGAAGGCGCGCAGCGCGCGGGCCCGGGCCGCCTGGTCCATGGCGCGGCGGCCCACCAGCAGCCGCTCCAGCGGGTCCCACATGGCCAGCAGGGCCCCCAGGCCGCCCGCCGCCGCCTGCAGCAGCGGCAGCTCGGCCAGGGTGAGCGGCAGGTCGAGCAGCAGCACCACGAAGGTGGCCAGCCCGGCGCCCAGCAGCGCGCCGCGGAAGCGCGCCTCCGGGTAGGCGTCGCTCTTCTCGACCACCACCGGCACGATCTGGCCGCGCGAGCCGGCCTCGGCCTGCCGCACCGCCTGGTTGACGCGCCCGCGCGCCGCCTCGTCGAAGAGCTGGGTGACGTCCATGCCGCCTCCTACCAGGAGCCCGAGCTGCCGCCGCCGGAGAAGCCCCCGCCGCCGCCGCCCCAGCCACCACCACCGCCGCCGCCACCCCAGCCGCCGCCCCGGTCCCGGCCCAGGCCGCCCAGCAGGCCACCCAGCACCGCGCCGGTCACGAACGAGCCGCCGCCGTCGTGCAGGCCGCGGCGCCGCCGCCCGCTGAACCCGAAGAACACGGCCCGCAGGATCAGGAAGAGGATGAAGAGCCCCACGAAGCCCAGGCCGGAGCGGCGCCCGCCCTGGCTCGGCCGCGAGGCCTGCCGGCGCGCCTCCTCGGGCGCCAGCGCCCCGGTGGCGGAGAGGATGCCCAGGCCGGCGTCGTAGAGCCCGTCGCCGTAACGCCCCTGGCGGAAGGCCGGCGCCATCACCTCCCGCACCAGCCGGGAGGCCTGCGCGTCGGTCAGCAGCCCCTCCAGGCCGCCGCCCACCTCGATCCGCATCTTCCGGTCGTCGCGCGCCACCACCACCAGCACGCCGTCGTCGCCGGCGGCGCTGCCGAGCTTCCAGGCCTCGGCCACCCGGATGGAGAAGTCCTCGATGGGATCCCCGTCCAGCGAGGGGACGAGCAGGAACTGGAGCTGGACCCGCTGGCCGCCCTGGCCCTCCAGCCCGGCGCGCGACAGCGCCTCGAGCCGGCTCCGCTCGGTGCGCGAGAGCAGCCCGGCCTCGTCCACCACCGGGCCGGTCAGGCTGGGGACGGGCGCCGCGGCCGACAGGGCCAGCAGCGCCGCCAGGGCGAGGGCGCTCATCGGCCCGTCAGAACTTCACGGCGGGGGGCTTGGCGGCGTCCGGCGCGGTGGCCTGGAACTGGGCCTTGGGCTGCTTCTTGTAGAACATCGAGTTGGTCCAGCTGGTGGGCGGCACGGTGACCAGGTCGTTGAAGGCCTGCACCGTCTCGATGAAGCGGCGGCGCGCGATGGCGATGCGGTTCTCGGTCCCCTCCAGCTGGGCCTGCAGGTCGCGGAAGGCGCCGTCGGCCTTGAGCTGCGGGTAGGCCTCGGACACCGCCAGCAGCCGGCCGAGCGCGCTCTTGAGCTGGCCCTGGGCCTCCTCGAACTGCTTGAGCCGCTCCGGGGTGAGGTCGTTGACGGTCAGGGTCACCGAGGTGGCCTTGGCGCGGGCCTCCACCACCGCCTCCAGCGTCTCGCGCTCGTGGGCGGCGTAGCCCTTCACCGTGGCCACCAGGTTCGGGACCAGGTCGGAGCGGCGCTGGTACTGGTTCTCCACCTCGGCCCAGGCGCCGCTGACGGCGTTCTCGGCCTGGGGGATGGACTGGACGCCGCAGCCGGCCAGCAGCACGGCGGCGGCGAGTGGGACGGCGAGGCGGGTGGTGGTCATGGTGTGGTTCTCCCCCGGAAGCCATACTGCGACAATGAGAAAGTTATGAATCATCACCTTCACTATATGAGCACTCCGCCGGGCCTGCGAAGGACCCGGCTCAGGGTCGCCGGTCCACCGCCACCACCCGCGCGGTCCACGGGCACCACTGCCGCACCGTGCCGAGCCAGTAGGGCAGGTCGGCCTGGACCGAGCTCGGGCAGGCGTCGCACAGCTCCACGGTGACGTCGGCGAAGGCCGGGGTGGCCGGGTCGGGGTGGAAGCTCCACTGGTCGTCGCAGTCGGCGCCGGCCCTGAGATCGAAGACCGGGATCCGCGCCGGGGCCGCGCCGGTGCGCATGGCGTCGGCCTGGTCGGCGAAGGCGCCGCTGCTGGTCCAGAGCTTGACCGCCTGGGTGCAGACCTCGAGCGTGACGAAGGCGCCCCCGCTCCGGCTGGTGCAGCTGGCGCCGGGGTCGGGGACGCACTGGCCCGCCACGCAGCCCAGCCCGCCGCCGCAGGCGCGGCCGCAGCGGCCGCAGTGGTCCACGTCGGAGGCCACGTCGATGCAGATGCCGTCGCACTCCACCAGCGGGCGGGGGCACGGCTCGGGGGTGCAGCCGGCCAGCGGCGCGGCCAGCGCGGCGGCCAGGGCCGCGGCCAGCAGCCCGGGGCGCGAGCCCGGGCTCGGGTGAGCCGGACGGTGGGCGCCGGCGGCGCAGGGACTGGCGAGGGGAGCCACACGGGGAGCGTAGCCGGGAACCCGCGCCTGCGTGGTAGACCACTCGGGTCCTGACACGGGAGGGCGGCGCCATGGGACGCCTCGGACGGGGTGACGCAGGGCCGGGCGCGGCGGGCGGGCGGGGCGCCGGCGGCGTGGTGGTGAAGTTCGAGCCCTTCTACCGGGTGGTGCGGCGCATCCCGCGCGGGCGGGTGGCCACCTACGGGCAGGTGGCGGCCCTGGCCGGGCGGCCGCGCGGGGCGCGCCTGACCGGGTATGCGCTGGGGGCGCTGCGCACCACCGTGAACGACGTGCCCTGGCAGCGGGTGCTGGGGGCGCGCGGCCGCGACCGGGCCGGGGTCTCGCTCAAGGACCCGATCGGCGCCGGCGTCCAGCAGGCGCTGCTGGAGCGCGAGGGCGTGACCTTCGACGCCCGCGGCCGGGTGGACCTCGCCCGGTTCGGCTGGCGGCCCCGCCGCCGCTGAGGGGGCCACCGCCGACCGCGGCGGCGGCGGCGCCGGCCCGGCGGATCCCGGGCCGACCCTGCCCTACCCCACCGGCGTGGGCTTCACGTGCCAGATCTCCTCGGCGTACTGGTGGATGGTCCGGTCGGAGGAGAACTTGCCCGAGCGGGCCGTGTTGAGGACGGCCATGCGGGTCCACTCGTCCTGGTCGAGCCAGGCCTGCGACACGCGGTCCTGGCAGGTGCAGTAGGCGGCGAAGTCGGCCAGGCAGAGGTAGGGGTCGCCGCCGTCGAGCAGCGCGTGGACGATGGGCCGGAACAGGCCGGGCTCGCCGGGCGAGAAGGTCTCGCCGGCCAGGGCGTCGAGCACCGCCTTGATGCGCGGGTCGCGGTGGTACCAGTCCCACGGGCGGTAGCCGCGCTGGCGCAGCGCCTGCACCTCGTCCACCGTCAGCCCGAAGAGGAAGAAGTTCTCCGCCCCCACCTCCTCGCGGATCTCCACGTTGGCGCCGTCCAGCGTGCCGATGGTGAGCGCGCCGTTGAGCGTGAACTTCATGTTGCCGGTGCCGGAGGCCTCCTTGCCGGCGGTGGAGATCTGCTCCGAGAGATCGGCGGCGGGGTAGATGCGCTCCCCCAGGCTGACGCGGAAGTTGCGCAGGAAGGCCACCGCCAGCCGCCCCTGCACCGCCGGGTCGCCGTTGACCACGTCGCCCACCGAGTTGATGAGCTTGATGATCTGCTTGGCCATGGCGTAGCCGGGGGCCGACTTGCCGCCGAACAGGTAGCTGCGCGGCGGCGGCCGGTAGGTCGGATCGGCCTTCATGCGCAGGTACTCGTGCGCCACCCGCAGGATGGCCAGGAGCTGCCGCTTGTACTCGTGGATGCGCTTCACCTGGACGTCGAAGATGGAGTCCAGGTCGAGCGTCAGGCCGTTCTCCACCCTGACGATCTCGGCCAGCCGGGCCTTGTTCTCCCGCTTGATCTCCCGGAAGGTCCGGCGGAACCCGGCGTCGGCGGCCAGCGGCTCGAGCTTCCTGAGCTCGTCGCCGTCGGTGATCCAGCCCGGGCCGATGACCTCGGTGAGGGTGCGGGCCAGCTCGGGGTTGGAGGCCAGCAGCCAGCGGCGCGGGGTGACGCCGTTGGTCTTGTTGTTGAACTTCTCCGGCCAGAGCCGGTCGAAGTCGTGGAACAGGTGCGCCTTGAGCAGGTCGGTGTGCAGCGCGGCCACCCCGTTGACGGAGTGGGAGCCCACCACCGCCAGGTTGGCCATGCGCACCTGCTTGCCGTGGCCCTCCTCGATGAGCGACATGCGGGCGATGGCGGCCTCGTCGGCCCGCCCGGAGGCGCGGCACTCGGCCAGGAAGCGGCCGTTGATCTCGTAGATCAGCTCGAGGTGCCGCGGCAGCACCCGGCCGAAGAGGTCGACGCTCCAGCGCTCCAGCGCCTCGGGCAGCAGGGTGTGGTTGGTGTAGCCGAAGGTGGCCCGGCACAGCTCCCAGGCCTCGTCCCAGGGCAGGACGTGCTCGTCCACCAGCACCCGCATCAGCTCGGCGATGGCGATGGCCGGGTGGGTGTCGTTGAGCTGGATGGCCACCTTGTCCGGGAAGTTGCGGAAGCCCTCGTTGACCTTGAGGTGGCGGGCCACGATGTCGTGGATGGAGCAGGAGACGAAGAAGTACTGCTGCTGCAGGCGCAGCTCCTTGCCCATGACGGTGAGGTCGTTGGGGTAGAGCACCTTGGAGATGTTCTCCGAGAGGTCCTTCTCCTCCACCGCGCGCAGGTAGTCGCCGGCGTTGAAGTCGGCCAGGTCCAGCTCCTGCGAGGCGCGGGCCCGCCACAGCCGCAGGGTGTTGACGTTGCCCGGGCCGTAGCCCGCCACCGGCACGTCGTAGGGCATGCCCATGACCTTGCGGCCGTCCACCCAGCGCACCCGCCGGCGCCCCTGCTCGTCGATGAAGGCCTCGGTCCGGCCGTAGAGCCGGATGGGCACCTGGGCCTCGGGGCGCGGGATCTCCCAGGCGCAGCCGAAGCGCAGCCACTCCTCGGGCCGCTCCACCTGGTAGCCGTTGCGGATCTCCTGGTCGAAGATGCCGAACTCGTAGCGGATGCCGTAGCCGTAGGCCGGCAGCGCCAGGGTGGCCATGGAGTCGAGGAAGCAGGCGGCCAGGCGGCCCAGGCCGCCGTTGCCCAGGCCGGCGTCCGGCTCCTGCGCCAGCAGGTCGGTCAGGTTGAGCCCCAGGTCGGAGAGGGCCGCCTTCATGTTGGCGTGCAGCCCCAGGTTGATGAGGTTGTTCTCCATCAACCGCCCCATGAGGAACTCCAGGGACAGGTAGTAGACGCGCTTGGCGTCGCGCTTGTAGTAGGTCTGCTGGGTCTGGATCCAGCGCCGCATCATGCGGTCGCGCACCGTGTGGGCGGCGGCGAAGTAGCGGTCCAGCCTGGTGGCGGTGTGCTCGTCCTTGCCCTGGGAGTACTGCAGGTGGTCGGCGAAGGATCGCTTGAGGGCGTCGGCGTCGGACGCGGTGCGGGCGTTCGGCAGGTCGCGCGAGCGCTCCAGCGCCTTGGCCTCCTCGGTGCGCCCGCCCGTCCCCTTCTTCGTCGCTGCCATGCGCTGACTCCTTCACCGTGGGTCCGGCCCGCCGCCGGCGCCGGAAAGGCGGGAGTCTACCCCGGGTTCGGCGCGGACGCTGCGGCCAAGGGGCGGGGGGCGGGTTGGCGGTTTTTGCACCTGGCGGTCGGGCACGGAGGACGACGCCGGGCGAGGGGGTGGGTGCGCCGCCCCCTCCCGCCAGCCCGCCAGCCGCCTCACGTCATCGGCGGCGCCGCCGGGCCCGCGCGCTGGCCACCAGCCCCTCCCCGAGCGCGAGCACCGCGGCCCGCCGGTTGTGGATCCTGCAGGCACAGCGAAGGTTGAGCACCTCGGTCGGGCCTCCGATGGCCTGCGGAACGAGGTGGTCGAGCTCGACCTGCCAGCTGGAGCCGCACACGCCGCCCGTGTCGAGCGGCCACTGGCAGCGGTCCCCGTCGCGGAGCCGGACCTCGCGCTCGATGGCGGCGGGGAGGCCGGGGCGCTCGGTGGTCGGGGTCGGGGTCGAGGTCGGGGTCGGGGTCGGGGTCGAGGTCGAGGTCGGGGTCGGGGTCGGGGTCGGGGTCGGGGTCGGGGTCGGGGTCGGGGTCGGGGTCGGGGTCGGGGTCGGGGTCGGGGTCGAGGTCGGGGTCGGGGTCGGGGTCGGGGCCGGGGTCGGAGTGGCGACCGCCGTTCGGGGCCGCTTCACGAGAGTCTTTCGCCTCGACTGCTTCTCCAGGAGCAGGTCGAGCGCCGCCTCGAGCGCCTGCTCCATGGAGGCGCGGGGCATGGAGTGCGAGAGGCCGGTCCGGACGGCGGCGAGCTTGTCGAGGAAGCTGGCCGA
Organism: Anaeromyxobacter sp.; assembly: GCA_016718565.1. NCBI lineage: Bacteria > Pseudomonadati > Myxococcota > Myxococcia > Myxococcales > Anaeromyxobacteraceae > Anaeromyxobacter > Anaeromyxobacter sp. The sequence continues at coordinate 466,836 of JADKCZ010000003.1, forward strand.
GACGGTGAGGTGGAGGCGCCGCAGCTCCGAGGTCACCGGCTCGATGTCAGCGCGCGCAGCCCTGGTGGACAGGATTGTTCCAGCTTCGTGCGCACGAAGTGGCGCGGAGCTGGCTGGCGCCTTGGCTGGTGGCAGGTCGCCCGCTCCGACGGCGACCACCTCCACCGTCGGAGGCGCGAGGGCGAACTCGGCCGCCGCCATCGACGGTGGCTCGCGCCGGGGTGCCACCATCGTCACGACTTCTCGTCGCGGAGGGTCAGGCTGCGGACGGAGTGCGGCGGTGATCTCCCTGGCCTCCCGGGCCGAGCAGCCGAGGTACCGCGGGAGCACCATCGCCTCGTTCTCGGCGGTCAGCACCCTCGCCAGCTCGCCAACCGCCGACAGGCACAGCCGCCCGTCGCGGAGCGCCACCTCGACGGCAGCGGAGCGGGGCAGGAGCCTCGCGGCAGAGCTCCGCAGGTACGCCGCCCCGTTGGACAGCCCGAGCTCCCGAGTCAGGAACGCGAACAGGCTGGCGTGGCCGAGCCGCTCCCAGCCGCGGCGCCGATCGAAGTCGGCCAGGGCGAGGAGGAAGTCGGCGGCCGCCTCGCGCTCCCGACCGAGGAGGTGGACCAGGTCGTCCCGGTGGGTCCGGGCTTCGGCGAGGGTAGCGGGTGGGACGAGGTCGCCGAAACCCTTGGCCCCCCAGGGGCTCTCCGGCTCGCGGGCGAGCGGAGGGAAGGCGCTGCCCCGTGCGTGAACGGGGGCGAGAAAGGGGCCTGCGACTTGGCGGGCGGACCAGTGGACCGGTGCGTTCATGCACCGATGGTCTCATGCGTTCCGGAGCCCTCCTGGAACGCACGCATTCGCGCGCTGGCTGCACCGGCGACGGCACCCCTCCGCGACCCCGCCAGCGCGGGCGCGCGCGCGCCAGGCGAGCCCCAGCGCTGCGAGGGGCCTCCTCCTGCACGAGCATGTCAGCGCAAGTGCTCGATGGTCGAAATCGCGTCAAGCGTTTCCGGCGATTCAGACCGCCGGAACCCAACTGGGACAGCGAATTCCGGCTTGGTCGAGGTCTCCGTCGACTTCGCGTCGAGGTCGCGGTCGGGGTCAGCGCGCGGCCAGCCGGTTCGGGCTACGCTCCCGGCCTGCTCCTCCACCCACCGGCCCCGCATGCACCCCCTCCCGCACTCGCTTCGCTGGCCGCTCGTCGCCATCGCCCTCTTCCTGGCGCTCGGCGCCATCCCGGCCGGCGTCGCCTTCGTGCTCAGCCCGGACGGCTCGCTGGTCGGAATGCCGCTCGCCGTGCTGGGCGGCACGCCCTTCGACGACTTCCGCCTCCCAGGGCTGGTGCTGGCGACGGTGGTCGGCGGCAGCACCCTCGCCGCCGCGGGCCTGGTGGCGTCGGGCTCCCGTCGCGCGGCCGATGGGGCGCTGGTGGCCGGCGCCGTCACGCTGGGCTGGATCGCCTTCCAGGTGCTGCTCATCGGCTACGTCAGCCGGCTCCAGCCGCTGGTGGCGCTGCTCGGCCTCGCGCTGGTCTGGCTGGCCTGGCGAGCGCGGGCTCGGGCGTAGCAGCCTCGCCGCAGGCCTGGCCGCGGTCAGGGAGGGTACGGCGTCCCATCCTTGTGGACGTACCTGCTCCCCCCAGTGTACCGGCCAGCCGTGAAGGCCAGGTCGAGATCCGGGTACTCGCCCCGGTCGCGGTCGTCGCGGTTGCTCACGGCCAGGAACCGGGCCGGGGCGGACGAGCGGTTCTGCAGGCAGTGGCCGTTCCTGCTCCCGGCCGGGAAGGCGGCGCAGTCGCCGGCCCGAACCACCTGCTCGCCCTCGTCGGTCACCAGGACCAGCTCGCCCTCGAGCATCCAGAGGAACTCGTCCTCCTCGGCGTGCCAGTGGCGCTGGCTCGACCAGGCGCCCGGCGGCAGGGTGCACTCGGACACGCCGAGCCGGGTCAGGCCGCCGGCCTCGCCGAGCCGGCGGAAGGTGCGGGCCCGGCACGGGGCGTCGAAGGGGGCCGGGTACTTGCTGCCGGTGAGCACGGGGAGCTGCTCGCGATCGATGACGGGCATGCGACACACCTCGGTGGCGCGCGGCGCGCGCCGGGCTCGGGCCTCACCCCTTCTTCAGCGCCGCCGCCAGCTCGGCGTAGAGGTGGATGGCGCTGCGGATGCCGCGCTGGAAGTCGCCCAGGTGCAGGCTCTCGTTCTCGGAATGGGCGTTGGAGTAGGGGTCCTCCACCCCGATGAGGATGGCCGGTGCGCCGCCGAGCGCCTTGGCGAACGGCTCGACGAAGCCGATCGAGCCGCCGCAGCCGATGGCCAGGCCGGGCCGCCCGAACCCCTTCTCCAGCGCCCGGAAGGAGGCGGCGAAGGCCGGGTGGTCCAGGTCGGTGAGCCAGGGCGGGCCGCAGGTCTCGACGTGCACCTTGAGCTCCAGCCCCCAGGGCACCGCCGCCCGCAGCGCCGCCACCAGCCGCTCGCGCACGTCGTCCGGGTCCTGGTCGGGCACCAGCCGGATGCCCACCCGGGCCCAGGCCACGTCGTTGATGATGTTGCGGGCGTCCTTGCGGGAGGAGGCCTGGAAGGCGTTGATCGCCAGCGACGGCTGCCACCAGTTCTGCTCCAGCGGGTGGCGCCCGCCGAGCAGCTGCACCCCGGGGCGCACCTTGGCCTGCCGCCGGAAGTCGTCCTCGGTGATGGGCAGGGCGGCGATGGCGTCCGCCTGCGCCCTGCTGAGCGGCCGCACCCGGTCGTAGAGGCCGGGGATGGCGATGCGCCCGTCCGGCTCCACCAGCGTGGCCAGCATGCGGCACAGCGCCATGGCCGGATCCGGCACCGGGCCGCCCCACATGCCGGAGTGGACCGACTGCCCCAGGGCCCGCACCTCCACGTCCACCGTCACCAGGCCGCGCAGCGCCACGGTGATGGAGGGGACGCCGGTGTCCACGTTGCCGGTGTCGGTGAGGATCATGGCGTCGGCGTCGAGCCGGGCCCGGAACTTCTGCAGGAAGGCGGTGAGGTGCTCGGAGCCGGTCTCCTCCTCGCCCTCGATGACGATCTTCACGTTGAGCGGCAGCTGCTTGGCGCCGCGCACCCAGGCGTCCACCGCCGCCACGTGGGTGAGGATGCCGGCCTTGTCGTCGGCCGCGCCGCGGCCGTAGAGCCGCCCGTCGCGCTCGCTGGGCTCGAAGGGCGGGCTCTTCCAGGCCTCCAGCTCGCCGGCCGGCTGCACGTCGTGGTGGGCGTAGAGCAGGACGGTGGGCGCCGCCGGGTCCACGATGCGCTCGCCGTAGACGTAGGGGTGGGCCCCCTCCACCTCCAGGACCTCCACCTTCTCGAAGCCCCGCCGCTTGAGCAGCTCCGCCACCGCGGTGGCGCTGCGGACCACCTCGGTGGCCGGGAAGCCCTGGAAGGAGACCGAGGGAATGCGGACGAGCCGCTTCAGCTCGTCGAGGTAGATGGCGGCGTTCTTCTCGTAGTGGGCCAGGGCGAGGTCGACGGGCTGTTCGGGCATGGTCCGGGATATAAGGGAGCCGATGGCCCGATCAGGTCCCCTTCGGGAGGGTCGCCGCGCCGCGCTCCAGCAGGCGCTGGGCGTGACCCGGGTGGCGCGCCTCACCGGGCTCGACCGGGCCGGGGTGGAGGTGGCGGCGGCCATCCGGCCCGGCGGCCACGTCCTGCAGACCTGCGCCGGCAAGGGCGAGACCTGGCCCCAGGCCGTGGCCGGGGCGCTGGCCGAGACCGCCGAGCTGTGCGCCGCCGAGCAGCCCCTGGCCCTGGTGCACGGCACCGCCGCCGAGCTGCGGCAGCGGTTCGGCGCCCGCGGGGTGGTGGGTCCGGCCGACCTGGCCCCCGCCCTGGCCACCCCGGGCTGGGACCACATCCGGCTGGCCTGGCGCGCCGCCGACGACCTGGCCACCGGCCACCCCTGCCTGGTGCCGGCCCACGCCGTGCATTGCCCGCCCGAGGGAGCCGAGCCGCTCGGGCCGGCGGTGGTGCCCTGGACCTCCAACGGCATGGGGGCCCATCCGCGCCGCGAGGCCGCCCTGCTCCACGCGCTGCTGGAGGTCTGCGAGCGGGACCAGCTGGCGCGCGCGCTGCCGCGGGGCTTCACGCCGGCCGCGGTGCGCACCCGGCTCCTCGCGCCGGGGTCGCTGCCCCGGTCGGCGCCGCGCACCGCCGCCTGGGTGGCCCGGCTCGCGGCGCGCGGCTTCCAGGTCCACCTGCTCGACGCCACCGCCGCCCTCGGCCTGCCCTGCGCCGCCGCGGTGCTGGTGGATCGGGAGGGCGGTCCGGTGCCGGTGGCGGCCGGCTACGCCTGCCGGCTGGGGCGCGACGAGGCGCTGCTGGCGGCGCTGCTCGAGGCGGCCCAGTCGCGGCTCACCGAGATCCACGGCGCCCGCGAGGACGTGCTGCACGACGACCGCGCCGCCGCCCTGCCGCTGGCCGCCCGGCTGGCCCGCGCCCGCCCGGCCCGCCGCGCCGCGGCGCTGCCCGACCTCTCGGCCCCCGACCCGCGCGCCGCCCTGCGCCTGGTGCTGGAGCGGCTGCGCCGCGCCGGCCTGGCGCGGGTGGCGGCCTCGGACCTGGCCGCCCCCGCCGGCCTGTGCGTGGTGAAGGTGCTGGTGCCCGGCCTCCTGCGCTCGGAGCTCCTCGGATGAGCCGCCCGCCGCCCTCCCCCCGGCCGGTCCGCCCGGCCGCCCGCCCCCGCGCCGCCGACCTGGTGGTCTTCCTGGGCCCCTCGCTGCCGGCCGCCGAGGCGCGCCGCCTGGCGCCCTGCCGGGTGCTGCCGCCGGCCCGGGCCGGCGACCTCTTCGCCGTGCTGCCGGAGCGGCCGCTGGCCATCGCCCTGGTGGACGGGGTCTTCGAGGCGGCGCCGTCGGTGTGGCACCACGAGCTCCTGGCGGCCCAGGCGGCCGGGGTCCAGGTGTTCGGCGGCGCCTCCATGGGCGCCCTGCGGGCGGCCGAGCTGGCCCCCTACGGCGTGGTGGGGGTGGGGCGCATCTTCGGCTGGTACCGCGACGGGGTGCTGGCCGACGACGCCGACGTGGCGCTGCTGCACGCCGGGCGGGAGCAGCGGTGGCGGCCGCTCTCGGTGCCGCTGGTGGACGTGCGCGCCGCCGCGCTGGCCGCGGTGGCCGGCGGCCTGTGCACCGGCCGCGAGGGCCGGCGGCTGGTGGCGGCGGCGGCGGCCCTCTTCTACCAGGGGCGCACCTGGCCGGCGGTCCTGGCGGCGACGCGCCTGCCCGCGGCGGCGCGCCGGCGGCTGGCGGCCTGGCTGCCGCGCGCCCCCTCGCAGAAGGCCGAGGACGCGCGCGCCACGGTGGCCGCCGCCGCCGCCTTCGCGGCCGCCCGGCGCGCCGGGGCCCCGGCCCCGCCCCCGGTCGCGCTGCCGCCCCTGCCCTCCCACGCGCGGCGCCTGCGCCTCGCCACGGCCCGCTCGGTGCGCCCGGATGGGCGCGGCGTGCCGTCCGGCCGGGTGCTCCGGGCCCTGTCGCGCCGGCCCGACGCCGACCGGCTGGCGGCGCAGGGGCTGCGGCGCGGGCTGCTGGCCGCGCTGGCCCGCTCGCTCGGCGTGGCGGTGGATGCCGCCGCCCGGGCCGAGGCGGAGCGGCGCTGGCTCTCGCCGCTGGGCGTGGCCCCGGCGGAGCGGGCCGGCTTCCTGGCGGCCTGCGGCCTCGACGAGGGCGCCGCCGGCCGGCTGGTGGAGGACCTGGCGCTGGAGGCCGCGCTGCTCGAGGCCGCAGGCACCGTGCTGCCCGACGGCCCAGGCCGCCTGGAGGGGCTGGCGCTGGGGGCCCGGCTCACCGGCGCCTGGGTCGAGGCGCTGGGGGGAAGCCCGCCCGCCGCGGCCAGGCGCCGGCCGCGCGCCGGCCCGGGACGGCGCGGCTGAGCGGATCCGCCGGAAGGCCGGGCCGCCGGACCGCCGGACCGCCGTCGCCGGCTACTGCCGCCGGAACCAGAGCGCCTGGCGCGCCACCGGCTCGGCCTTGCGCTCCAGCGCGGCCAGCTGCGGGCCGGTGAGGGGCGTGAAGGCGCGGGCGATGGCCACGTCCTCCTCGAGCTGGGCGACGGAGTCGACACCCACGATGACGGTGGAGACCGGCTGCGACAGCACGTAGCGCATGGCCTCCTTCATGGTGAGCGTGCCGCCGCGGGTGGCCTTGACCGAGGCGCGCTGCTGCTCGGGCGGGGGCGGCTGCCAGCCGGCCAGCAGCCGGCCGCGGGCCGGGATCTTCATGCCGATGATCCCCAGCTCCCGCTCCACCGCCAGCGGGAGCAGGTCCTTCTGGAAGGGCAGGTGGTGCGGATCGGCGGCGTTGAACGCCATGAGGACGCAGTCGAAGGGGAAGCGCCGGATGGCCTCGGCCAGCACGTCCGGGTCGGTGTGGCCGGAGAGGCCGAGGAAGCGGGTCAGCCCCTGCGCCCGGGCCCGCTCGAAGGCCTCCAGGGCGCCGCCCTTGGCGCACACCGCCTCCACGTCGGCCATGGTGCCCATGGCGTGCAGCTGCCACAGGTCGACGTGGCTGGTCTGGAGGAGCTCGAGCGACTGGTCGAGGAGCCGCAGCGACCCGTCGCGGGTCCGGTCGTGGGTCTTGGTGGCCACGAAGACCTGGCCGCGCCGCCGCTTCAGCACCTGCCCGACGTAGCGCTCGCTCCAGCGGGCCTCGCCGCCGTAGCGGGCCGAGGTGTCGAGGTAGTTCACGCCGAGGTCGAGGGCCCGCTCCAGGATGGGCAGCGCCACCGCCTCGTTGTCCGGCTGCTCCAGCGCCGCCTGGCACCCCAGGCTGAAGAGGCCGACCCGGTGCCCGGTCCGGCCCAGGTTGCGGGTGGGCATCGAGCCGGCGGTGGCCGGGTTCCAGGGGCCGGCGGCCGGGCGCGGCGGCCGGGCCTCCGCCTCGTCGCGGGCCAGGGCCCGGCTCCCCACCGCGCCGAGCGCCGCGGCGGCGCCGAGCTTGAGGAGATCGCGGCGGCGCAGGGCGCCGGGGGGCGCGGGCTTCTTGGTGGCCATGGGGCACCTCGGTGGCGGGCCGGAATCGTGGCACGCCTGCGGCGGCTGGCTCAAGGCCCCGGCGGCTCCTCGGAGAGCGCGCCGGTGCGCCAGCCCAGCCGGATGGAGCCGACCCGGAGCGCCAGCGCGGTGAGCACGCCGGCGGTGGCGGCCAGCCGGGTGGTCTGGCCGGCCAGGCCGTCCACCAGCACGAAGACCGAGCAGCCGGCCACCGCCGCCACGGCGTAGAACTGGCCGGGCTTGAAGAGGAGCGGCTCGTCGCGCACCAGCACGTCGCGCAGCAGCCCGCCCCCCACCGCGTTGACCGTGCCCACCAGCACCGCCGAGAGCGGCGGCAGGTCGAGCAGCAGCGCCTTCTGGGCGCCGTAGACCGCGTAGAGCCCCAGGCCGACGGCGTCGGCCAGCAGGATGCCGAGGCGCAGCCGGTCGAGGTAGCGGGCGAAGAAGACGCCCACCGCGGCCCCCACCAGCACCACCGCCAGGTAGCGGCCGTCGCGCAGGGCGGCCGGGGGCCCCGCCTGCAGGAAGAGGCCGTCCCGCAGCAGCGCGCCGCCCAGCCCGACCACCAGCGCCAGCACCACCGCGCCCACCAGGTCGTAGCGCTTCTGCCGGGCCGCCATGGCGCCGGTGGCGGCGAAGAGCCCGACGGCCGCGAGGTCGACGGCCAGCGGCAGCTGGAAGGGGAGATCCTGCACGTCGGCGGGATACCACGCGCCCCTTCCGCGAACCACCCGGGGCGAGGCGCGGTCGCCCAGTGCGCGCCGCCACCGCCGTCGCCGGGCCCGGCCGCGCCGGCCGGTTGCTGGCGAGCCCTCGCGCCCCGTGTTAACGGGATGCCCGGAGGTCCAGCCGACGCATGAACGTGCTCAGCGCCCGCCTGCAGGTCATCCACTCCGCCGACGCCGGGGCCCAGGGCCGGGTCTACGCGCTGGGCGCCGACGAGGTCTCGCTGGGGCGCGAGGCCACCAGCACCATCGTCATCGCCACCGAGCAGGCCTCGCGCCAGCACGCCCGCATCGTGCTGGTGGGCGAGGCCCACCTGCTGCAGGACCTCGGCTCGACCAACGGGACCTTCGTCAACTCGAAGCCGGTCACCGAGCAGCGGCTCCAGCCGGGAGACGTGCTGCGCATCGCCTCCACGGTGATGAAGTACCTGGTCGAGCCGTAGCTCAGAGCATGCCGAGCTGCAGCCTGGCCGCCTCGCTCATGCGCGAGGGGTCCCAGGGCGGGTCGAAGACCAGCTCCACGTCGGCCTGCTTCACGCCCGGCACCGAGAGGCACTTGCGGCGCACGTCGTCCACCAGCACCGGCCCCACCCCGCAGCCCGGCGCGGTGAGCGTCATGTGGACCAGCACGCGGTGGCCGCCCTCCACCGGCTCGCTGGCCACCGAGTAGATCAGCCCCAGCTCCACCACGTTGGAGGGGATCTCCGGGTCGTAGACGTCCTCCAGCGCCTTGAGCACCTTGGCCTCGTCGAAGGGTCCCTCCAGCGAGGTGGCGCGGGCCTCGGCGGCCGCCCTGGCCTCGGCCACGTACTTGTCGCCGAGCGCGTCGGCGTCCTCGCCGGCCACGCGCAGCAGCTGGCCGCGGTCGTTCATGAGCGTGAAGCTGCCGCCCAGCGACTGCTGCAGCACCAGCCAGGCCCCCTCGGGCACCAGCGCCACCTCGCCCTGCGGGATGAGGGTGGCCTCCACGCTGCGCAGCAGGATGACGGGCTCGCGGGCCATGGCGGGGCTCCTACTCGGTGGAGGTGGCGGCGTCGCCCTTGAGGGCGGCGCGCAGGGTGTGCCAGGCCAGGCTGGCGCACTTCACCCGGGTGGGGAACTCGTGCACCCCGCCGAAGACGGCCAGCTTGCCCAGGGCCTCCAGGTCGGGCGCGGCGCCCGGCCCCTCGGTGACCAGGGCGTGGAAGACCTGGAACATGGCCTCCACCTCCTCGGGGCGCTTCCCCTTCACCAGGCCGGTCATGACCGAGGCCGAGGCCCGGCTGATGGCGCAGCCGGTGCCGGTGAAGTGGACCTCGCGGATGGCGCCGTCCGCCACCCGCGCCTGGACGTCGAGGTGGTCGCCGCACAGCGGGTTCAGCCCCTCGGCGTGGTGGGTGGCGTCCGGCAGCGGCCCGAAGTTCCGGGGCCGCTTGCCGTGGTCCAGGATCACCTCCTGGTAGAGGTCGGTGAGCTCGCTCACGAGAAGATCTTCCTGGCGGCGTGCAGCGCCCGCACCAGCGCCTCCACGTCGGCGCTGGTGTTGTAGAGGGCGAAGGAGGCCCGGCTGGTGGCCGGCACGCCGAGCCGCTTCATGAGCGGCTGGGCGCAGTGGTGGCCGGCGCGGATGGCCACCCCCTGCCGGTCCACGATGGTGGCCAGGTCGTGCGGGTGGACGTCGCCCATGAGGAAGCTGAGCGCGCCGGCCCGGCGGCGCGGCGTGCCCACCAGCCGGACGTCCGGCAGGGCGCGCAGCGCCTCCTCGGCCTGGGCCAGCAGCGAGGCCTCGTGGGCCGCCACCGCCGGCAGCCCCACCGCCGAGAGGTAGTCGAGCGCCGCCGCCAGGCCGATGGCGCCGGCGATGTGCGGCGTGCCGGCCTCGAACTTGTACGGCAGCTCGTTGAAGGTGGTCTTCTCGAAGGTCACCGAGCGGATCATGTCGCCGCCGCCCTGCCAGGGCGGCATGGCGAGCAGGTGCTCGCGGCGCCCCCACAGGACGCCGATGCCGGTGGGGCCGTACACCTTGTGGCCGCTCCAGACGTAGAAGTCGGCGCCCATGGCGCCCACGTCGGCGCCCAGGTGCGGCATCCCCTGGGCCCCGTCCACCAGCACCGGGATGCCGCGGGCGCGCGCCAGGGCGATGACCTCGGCCAGCGGGGTCACCGTGCCCAGCGCGTTGGAGACCTGGGTCACCGCCAGCAGCCGGACCCGCGGCCCCAGCAGCCCCTCCAGCGCGGCCAGGTCGAGATCGCCGGCGTCGTCGATGGGGGCCGGCACCACCCGGGCCCCCTTCTCGGCGCAGAGCAGCTGCCAGGGCACGATGTTGGAGTGGTGCTCGAGCGTGGTGACCACCACCTCGTCGCCCGGGCCGACGCGCTGCCGCCCGAAGGTCTGGGCCACCAGGTTGACCGCCTCGGTGGCGCCGCGCACGAAGATCACCTCGCGCGGATCGGCCGAGAGGAACCTGGCCACCGTCCGGCGCGCCCCCTCGAAGGCCTTGGTGGCCCGCTCGGAGAGGGCGTGCACGCCGCGGTGCACGTTGGCGTTGTCCCGCTCGTAGTAGCGGGCCACCGCGTCGATGACGGCGCGCGGCTTCTGGGTGGTGGCGGCGTTGTCCAGGTAGACCAGCAGCCGGCCGTGCACCTCCTGGTGCAGCGCCGGGAAGTCGGCGCGCAGCCGCGCCACGTCGAGGGGCGGGGGCGCGGCGCCTGCGGCGGGCCCGGGCGGCGGGGCGGCGGCCAGGGGCGGGGCCGCGGGCGGCCGGGCGCTGGTGGGGAGGCCGCTCACGCCGCCTCCAGGAGCCTGAGGCCGCCGGGCAGCCGGCCGGCCACCAGCTCGCGGGCGCGGGCCCGCAGGGGCTCGGGGCGCACCATCTCCACCAGCTCGGCCGCGAAGGCGTAGATCAGCAGCGAGCGGGCCGCCGCCTCGTCCAGGCCGCGCGAGCGCAGGTAGAACATGGAGGTCTCGTCGAGCCGGCCCACCGTGCCGCCGTGGCCGCACTTCACGTCGTCGGCCAGGATCTCCAGCTGCGGCCGGGTGTCGACGGTGGCGTCGTCGGAGAGCAGCAGGTTGGAGTTCATCTGGCGGGCCTGGGTCTTCTGGGCCCCCGGCAGCACCCGCACCAGCCCGGTGAAGACCCCGCGGGCGTGGCCGTCGAGGATGCCCTTGAAGGTCTCGGTGGTGGTGCAGCGGGGCGCGGCGTGCTCCACCACCGACAGGTGGTCGGAGAGCTGCCGGCCGCCGCACAGCGACAGGCCGGAGAGGTGGCACTCGGCCCCCTCGCCGGCCATGCGGGCGTGCACCTCGGCCCGGGCCACCAGCCCGCCCAGCGAGAGCGAGTGGGAGAGGAAGCGGCTGCCGGCCGCCTGCTCCACGTGCAGCGAGGCCAGGTGGTAGGCCAGCAGGCCGTCCTCCTGGAAGCGGTAGTGGTCCACCCGGGCGCCCTCCTCCAGCACGATCTCGGCCACCGGGGCGGTCAGGTAGGTCTCCTCGTCCGGGCCCAGGTAGTGCTCCACCACGGTGCACAGGGACCCCTGGCCGGCCAGCACCAGGGTGCGCGGGAAGGCCGCCACCGCGCCGCCGGGCGCGCCGCCCACGTGGATGATCCGGATGGGCGGGGCCACCGCGGCGCCGGCCGGCAGGTGCAGGAAGGCGCCGTCCTCGAAGAGCGCGGCGCTGGCGGCCACCAGGGCGGCCCCCTCGGGCCGGGCCAGGCGGCCCAGGTGCGGCTGGACGTGGCCGGGGGCCTCGCGCAGGGCCTCGCCCAGCGAGAGCAGCGTGGCGCCGGCCGGCAGCCCGGCGCGGCGGGTCAGGTCCGGCCGGTAGCGGCCGTTCACGAAGACCAGGCGCGGCCCCTCCAGCTTGCCGGCCCGGGCCAGCAGGGCCGGCAGGTCCGGCCCGGCCGCGTCGGGGCGGTGGCGGGCCAGGGTCAGCGCCGAGAGCGGCGCCAGGCTGGTGTAGCGCCAGGCCTCCAGGCGGGTGGTGGGCAGGCCGGCGGAGCGGAAGGCGGAGAGGCCGCGCAGCCGCGCCTCGACCAGCCAGGCGGGCTCGCCGGCGGTGGGGGTGAAGGCGGCGGCCAGGCTCTCGGAGGCCGGGGTGACGGTGGCGGCGACGGTCACGGCCGGCCCCGCGACTCGGGGCGCGGCGCGGCGGGCGAGAGCGCCAGCGGCGGCTTGTCGCCCACCCAGGCGTAGCCCGTCTTCTCCAGCTCCAGGGCCAGCTCGCGCCCGCCGCTCTTGACGATGCGACCGGCCGCCATGACGTGCACCACGTCCGGGGTGATGAGCTCCAGGAGGCGCTGGTAGTGCGTCACCAGCACGATGGCGCGATCCGGCCGGCGCAGCGCGTTGACGCCCCTGGCCACCACGCGCAGCGCGTCGATGTCGAGCCCCGAGTCGATCTCGTCGAGGATGGCCAGGCGCGGCTCGAGCACCGCCATCTGGAAGACCTCGTTGCGCTTCTTCTCGCCGCCCGAGAAGCCCTCGTTGACCGAGCGCGAGCCGAAGGCCGGGTCGAGCTCGACCAGCTTCATCTTCTCCTTGGCCATGGTGAGGAAGTCCATGGCGTCCAGCTCCTCCTCGCCGCGGGCCCGCCGGATGGCGTTGAGGGCGGTCCGGAGGAAGTAGAGGTTGCCCACCCCCGGGATCTCCACCGGGTACTGGAACCCCAGGAAGACGCCCTTGGCGGCCCGCGCCTCGGGGGCCAGCGCCAGCAGGTCCTCCCCGGCGTAGGTGGCGGCGCCGCCGGTCACCTGGTAGGCGTCGCGGCCGGCCAGCACGCTGGCCAGCGTCGACTTCCCGGAGCCGTTCGGCCCCATGATGGCGTGCACCTCGCCGGCCCGCACCGTCAGGTCCAGCCCCTTCAGGATGGGCCGGTCGCCCACGCTGGCCGTCAGGCCCTTGATCTCCAGCAGCACCGCCCCGCTCATCCGACGCTCCCTTCCAGCGACAGGCCGAGCAGCTTCTGGGCCTCCACGGCGAACTCCATGGGCAGCTCCTTCAGCACCTGCTTGGCGAATCCGTTGACGATCATCGACACCGCGTCCTCCTGGGAGAGGCCGCGCTGCCTGCAGTAGAACAGCTGGTCCTCGCTGATCTTGGAGGTGGTGGCCTCGTGCTCCACCGTGGCGGTGCGGTTCTTCACCTCGATGGAGGGGAAGGTGTGGGCCCCGCACTGGTCGCCGATCAGGAGCGAGTCGCACTGCGAGTAGTTGCGGGCGCCGGTGGCGCCCTTCTGCACCTTGACCAGCCCGCGGTAGGTGTTCTGGCCGCGCCCCGCGCTGATGCCCTTGGAGACGATGGTGGAGCGGGTGTTCTTGCCCACGTGGATCATCTTGGTGCCGGTGTCGGCCTGCTGGCGGTGGTTGGTGAGGGCCACCGAGTAGAACTCCCCCACCGAGTCGTCGCCCAGCAGCAGCACCGAGGGGTACTTCCAGGTGATGGCGCTGCCGGTCTCCACCTGGGTCCAGCTGATCTTGCTCTTGCGGTGGGCCGCGCCGCGCTTGGTGACGAAGTTGTAGATGCCGCCCTTGCCCTCGGCGTCGCCCGGGTACCAGTTCTGCACGGTGGAGTACTTGATCTCGGCGCCGTCCCTGGCCACCAGCTCGACCACCGCGGCGTGCAGCTGGTTCTCGTCGCGCATGGGGGCGGTGCAGCCCTCCAGGTAGGAGACGTAGGCCCCCTCGTCGGCCACGATCAGGGTCCGCTCGAACTGGCCGGTGTCCTTGGCGTTGATGCGGAAGTAGGTGGAGAGCTCCATGGGGCAGCGCACGCCCTTGGGCACGTACACGAAGCTGCCGTCCGAGAAGACCGCCGAGTTGAGCGCCGAGAAGAAGTTGTCGGCCGGCGGCACCACCGTGCCGAGGTGCTGCTCGACGAGCGCCGGGTGCTCCTTCACGGCGTCGGAGAAGGAGCAGAAGACGATGCCCTTCTCGGCCAGCTTGGCCTTGTAGGTGGTGGCCACCGAGACCGAGTCGAAGACCGCGTCGACCGCCACCCCGGCCAGCCGGAGCTGCTCCTCGAGCGGGATGCCGAGCTTGGCGAAGGCCCGCTTCAGCTCCGGGTCGACCTCCTCCATCGACCCGAGCTGCTTCTTCGGCCTGGGCGCCGAGTAGTAGACGATCTCCTGGTAGTCCGGCTTCTTGTAGGCGACCTTGGCCCAGGTCGGCTCGGTGAGGGTGAGCCAGTGGCGGTAGGACTTGAGCCGCCAGGCCAGCATGAACTCCGGCTCGCCCTTCTTCCTCGAGATGAGCCGGATGACGTCCTCCGAGAGCCCCTTGGGGATGGCGTCCGACTCGATGTCGGTGACGAACCCGTACCGGTACTTCTGCTCGGTGAGGGACTTGAGCTGCTCGGCGGTGGTCATGTCAGGTCACTCCGGGGACGACCGGGAGGGCGGTGGCGGGGACGCCGTCGCGGGCGGCGACGGCCAGGCGGTAGGGGCCGATGGAGGAGAGCGGCAGCTTCTGCAGGGCGCCGTGCACGGCGCGCGACACCGGGTCCCAGCTCCCCTTGGCCGGGCAGAAGGGCTCGATGCCGCACGGCGCACCCAGCGGCGTGCCGCACTCGGTCAGCGCGATGGGCCCCTCCAGCGCCTCCACCACCTCGGCCACCGAGATGGTCTCGGCGCTGCGGGCCAGGGCGTAGCCGCCGTGCCGGCCGCGGTGCGAGGACACCAGGTGGGCGCGCGACAGCTCCTTGCAGAGCTTGGAGACGGTGGGGAGCGGCACCCGGGAGCGGTCCGCCAGCGCCTGCGCCGTGAGGGTGCGCTCGCTGCGGGCCAGGTGCGCCAGGAGCACGATGGCGTAGTCGGTGAGCTTGCTCATCCTGATCATCCGGAACCTCCGCCCTCGGCCGTTGGCTGGAGAGAGCCATCGTGGACCGAAAAGGTCCAGATGCCGGTTGATCTAAAGACGGTCGTCTCGGATTTCACGACCTTGGAGCGGACGATCTAGCCCCGTTTGGGGCTGTTCGGCTCCACGCCGGGCAGCCCGACCGCTGCCAGGGCGCGCGGCGGGGCCACCGGCTCACGGCCGCCCGATCACCATGGCTCCGTCCAGCGTCTGGCGCCCGACGTCCAGGTAGAAGTGGCCGTCGGCGATGGTCAGGCCCACCTTCTGGCGCCGCTCCTCCAGCTTGGCGAGCTCGCGGACCAGCTCGTCGGGCAGCGCGGCCAGCTCGGCCTTGGCCACCCGCTCCGGCCGGCCGGTGCGGGCCTCGGCCAGGAAGGACTCCAGCCGCCGCACCGAGTCGAAGAGCACCGCCACCCGCGCCCCGCCGCCGCGGGCGCAGTCCTTCTCGATGCGCGCCACCTCGGGCCGGCCCACCCGGCACAGCAGGGTGCGGGTGCTGCCGTCCGGGCCGAGCGCCAGCAGGTCCGGCTCGTCGGGATCGCAGATGCCGGGGCCGAAGGTGATGGTCTCCTCCCACTGCCAGCAGAACGCCAGCAGCCGGAGCCAGAGCCGCTCGGCGGTCTCCGAGGGGTGGCGCGCCGCCTTGATGGCCAGGTCGCGATCGACGCCGCGGTCGACGTGCGACAGGTGGACGTCGAAGTGGTGCAGGGTGGAGGGGAGCGCCATGTGGCCGTCTATCGCCCATGTGCGCCTCTTTGGCCAGCCCGTCCCACCGCGGAGGGCTATCGGCCCACGCGGGCTTCGCCGTAGCATCGGCGGCTCGAGGCGCCGGACCGCCGCCGCCCGGGGAGGTATCGATGAGGACGCTCCTGCTCCTGCTGGCCCTCGCGCCGACGCTGGCGCTGTCGCAGGCGGTCCAGCCCACCGCGCCGCCCGGGGCCTTCGCCCGCTCGGTCGAGGCCCAGCCCGAGGGCGGCCTGCTGGCCCCCCCGGCCGAGGCCGCCCCGAGCGGTGACCGCGACCTCGTGGTCCCGGCGCCGCCCGGGCCGCCGCCCAGCGCCACCGAGGTCGCGGCCGCCACCTTGCCCGTCCCGCCGGCGCCGCCCGCCGCCGAGGCGCCCTACCCGCAGTGGGGCTTCGACGTGGGGGTGGGCGTGCCGCAAGGCGCGCAGGTGTCGGTGCTCTACCGCCCCCTGCCCTGGGTGCGGCTCGGCCTGGGCCCGTCGTGGGACTACGCCGGCTGGGGCGTGCACGGCGGCGCCACCCTGACGCCCCTGCGCTGGGCGGTCTCGCCGACCCTGGGCGTGGAGGCCGGGCGCTTCTTCCGGCTCGACGTGACCAGGTTCGCCTCCGGGGTCTCCGCCGAGACCAGTCCGCTCCTCGAGCGGATCCAGGTCCAGTACCTGGCGGCGCTGCTGGGGCTGGAGTTCGGGTCGCAGCGCGGCTTCGCCTTCGCCCTGCGCCTCGGCCTCACCTGGATCGAGGCCGACTCCGACGGCACCGGGTCCTTCACCGGGACCGGCGGCACCAACGGCTCCAACAGCGCCGAGGTGACGGTCACCGACCCCACCTTCCGCGTCGCGGCCCCCACCCTCCAGCTGGCCTTCCAGTACTTCTTCTAGGAGCGACCGCCATGAGACGACTCGCGCTCGCCGCCCTGCTGCTCGCCACCGCCTGCGGGAAGCCGCTGTTCTACGCCGAGGTGGAGATCCCGCACGCCTCGGTGAAGGTGCCGCAGCAGGAGTTCCCGTCCACCCAGAACCCCAACCCCGTCGACCTGTGCCCCGACGGCGCCTCGGTCCCCGGCAACACCTGCCTGCAGAAGCTCATCGAGTACGACCTGGGCGACGACTTCCGCGACCTCACCAAGGACGCCACCAGCCTGGACCTGCGGCTCACCGAGCTGGCCATCGAGCTCTTGACCACCTCGGCGCTGGCCGACTTCTCCTCGGTGGAGCGGGTGCGGGTGACGGTGCAGGGCTTCGACCAGTCCCAGCCGCCGGTGGAGCTGGCCGCCTACACCCGGGTGCCGGGGGCGCCGCCGGCCACCCGCATCGCCGTGTCGGCCCGCGCCAACGTGGACATCGGCGCCTACCTGGAGGGCGGCATCGTCCGCGTCAACACCCTCATCGAGTACGACCGGGACATCCCGGCCTTCACGGCCGACGTGACCGGCCTGTTCTACCTGCGGGTGGTCATCGACTGGTGGGCGGCCAGCGGCCTGTAGGCGGCGGGGGGGGCGGCGCCGCGGCGGGGTCCCCGCGGGGCCGACCGGGCGGTCGTCTCAGCCGCCCCGCACCAGCCGCAGCAGGTCGGCGCCGTAGGCCTCGAGCTTCTTCGGGCCGATGCCCTTCACCTCGGCCAGCTGGTCCTCGCTGCGCGGCTTCCGGGCCGCCACCTCGGCCAGGGTGGCGTCGGGGAAGACCACGTAGGCCGGCACCCCGCGGGCGCGGGCCTCGGCGGCGCGCCAGGCGCGCAGCGCCTCGAAGAGCTCCAGGTCGAGCGCCGCCCCGTCGGCCCCGTCGTCGGCGCCCGGGGCGGCCAGCCCCCGCCCACCGCTGCGGCCCGGGGCCGCGCCGGGCCGCTCGCCCCGCCCGGCCCCCCGGGACGACCGCCGGCCCCGCCCGGCCGCGGGCAGCCCGGCCAGCGGGTCGGCGCCGGTGCAGGCGTCGCAGGCGTCGCCGCACGGGTCGACCTGCTCGCCGAACCAGCCCACCAGCCGCTCGTGGCGGCAGCCGCCCTCGTCGGCGAAGCGGAACATGGCGCGCGCCTGCCGCTTCTGCGCCGCCGCCACCTCCTCGTCGTCGCCGGCCATGCGATCCCAGGCCACCACGTCGCCCCAGGAGTAGAAGAGCACGCAGTCGGAGTCCTCCCCGTCGCGCCCGGCCCGCCCGATCTCCTGGTAGTAGGCCTCCAGCGAGCGCGGCAGGTCCTGGTGCAGCACGAAGCGGATGTCCGGCTTGTCGATGCCCATGCCGAAGGCCACGGTGGCCACCACCACGTCGAGCGTCCCGAGCCGGAAGGCGTCCTGCACCCGGGCCCGCTCCTCCGGCTCGAGCCCGGCGTGGTAGGCCTCGGCCTTGACGCCGTGGTCGGCCAGGAACTCCGCCGTGCCCTCCACCGTCTTGCGCCCCAGCGCGTAGACGATGCCGCACTCGCCGCGGCGGGCCCGCACCAGGCGCAGGATGGCCTCCCGCGCGGTGGGGCCGTCGCCGCCCTTCTTGACGGCGTGCAGCTTCAGGTTGGTGCGCAGGAAGGAGCCCAGCACCATGAGCGGATCGGCCATGCCGAGCTGGGCGGCGATGTCCTTGGTCACCGCCGCGGTGGCGGTGGCGGTGAGCGCCAGCACCGGCGCCCCGAAGCGGTCCTTCAGCCCCTGCAGGTTGCGGTAGGCGGGGCGGAAGTCGTGGCCCCACTGGCTGATGCAGTGGGCCTCGTCCACCGCGATGAGGGAGAGCCCCACCCCGTCGAGCGCCCCGCCCACCGAGGCCTCCAGCCCCTCGGGCGCGGCGTAGAGCAGCTCCACCTCGCCGCGCCGCAGCCTGGCCACCCGGTCGCGCCGCTCCTCGGGCGAGAGGGTGGAGTTGAGGAAGGTGGCGCGCAGGCCGGCCCGCCCCATGGCGTCCACCTGGTCCTTCATGAGGGCGATGAGCGGCGAGACCACCAGGGTGGTGCCGCCCAGCAGGCGGGCCGGCAGCTGGTAGGTGAGCGACTTGCCGGCGCCGGTGGGCATGACGCCGACGCAGTCGCGGCCGGCCAGGGCGGCCTCCACGATGGCCTCCTGCCCGGGGCGGAAGCCGGGGTGGCCGAAGACCTCGGCCAGGACCCGGCGGGCGTCGGCCAGGGTGGCGCCGGTGGGCCGCGGCGGCGCCGCGCGCGGCCGGGGCGGCGGCGCCTGCAGCGCCTGCGAGAGCTGGCGCAGCCGGTCCACCGTGTCGGGGTCGAAGAGGGCGGGCTCGGCGCGGTAGCGGTCGCGCAGCCGGGCCAGCCGACCGGCCGCCTCGGCGCGCCCCTCGCCGCCGGGCGCCGAGAGGGCCCGCGCGATGGCCAGCACCTCCGCCTCGATCACCGCCGCCTCCCCTGCGCCCCGGTCCATGACGCGGCGCACTCTATACCGGCCCCCCGACCCGCCGACCCCGACCCGCGACCTCGACCCGCGACCCCGACCCCGACCGCGACCCCGACCCCGACCGCGACCCCGACCGCGACCCCGACCGCGACCCCGACCCCGACCGCGACCCCGACCGCGACCGCGACCGCGCCCCCCCGACCCCGACCGAGGCCCCGAAGACGCAGCGGGCGCCGACCCGAAGGCCAGCGCCCGCCGAGACGTCCGGTCTCCAGGCCTACTTGGAGATCTTGGCGTCCTCGACGATGACCGGGTAGGCGTAGCCGGCGCCGAAGTCCTTGTCGGTGCGGACGGCGCCCTTGACGATCACCACGTCGCCGACCTTGGCCACGTCCTGGCTGGTGATGGTCAGGTCGTTGTCCTTGTCGGCCTTGCCCGAGCCGTCGCGCAGGTGGAGCCAGTTCTTGCCCATGATGCCGGCGTTGTACTTGACCACCTTGCCGCGGATGGTGACCGGCTTGTCCTTGAGCTGGGCCTTCTGGGCGTAGACCTCGGCCACGGTGCGGGCGTCGGCGCCGCTGGCCTT
Organism: Anaeromyxobacter sp.; assembly: GCA_016718565.1. Taxonomy (NCBI): domain Bacteria; kingdom Pseudomonadati; phylum Myxococcota; class Myxococcia; order Myxococcales; family Anaeromyxobacteraceae; genus Anaeromyxobacter; species Anaeromyxobacter sp. Next base: position 486,038 of record JADKCZ010000003.1, read on the forward strand.
GTCGACCTTGACGTCGCCCACGTCGGCCGGGCCCTTGGCCACGTTGGCGTGCTGCGCCGCCATGCCGGCGGGGGAGGTGTCGGCGCCGCCCATGGCGGGGGCGGCCGCCGTCGGGGCCGGCGCCGCGGCGCCCTCGAGGGTCCCGAAGTAGACCACGTCGAACTTGCGGTTCAGGGTCTTCGACTCGAAGCCCTGCATGGGCATGGCGCCCACCACGGAGGCCTCGGCCCCCTTGGCCAGCTTGGTCTCGGGGACCGCCGTCCACTGCTCTTCCTTGCCGGTGGCGATCTTCAGGTAGGTGTAGGGCGGGGCGTCGAGGCGCTCCAGGACCTTGCCCTTGATGCTCACGCCCTGGGGCGCGGCGGGGGCAGCCGCCTCGGCGGCGGCCGGCGGGGGGGCGACCGGCGCGGCGGCAGGGGCCTCGGACTTCTTGCAGCCGGCCACGGCGGCGGCGACGAGCAGGACGGCAGACAGACGACGCATCGGTGAGACCTCCAGATTCGCGTGGGATCGCGAGGGGTGGGGACCCTTACGGGGGACGGGGGTGCGTAGCTTAAACCAACCACACGGGGTTTTGGATCCCGGCCCGGGCTCTTTTTTTCGCGGTACCGCCGTCTACCACCTTCACCCCCGCAGGCGCCAGCCCGAGCGGAGCAGCAGGTAGGTGCCGCCCAGGGCCGCCGTGGCCAGCCCCACCACCAGCGCGGCGCCGACGCTCGGCGGGGCGTCGGAGATGCCCAGCATGGCGAAGCGGACGGCGTCCACCATGTAGAAGACCGGGTTGGCCCGCGTGAAGGGGACCAGCGCCGGCGGGAGCGCCCGCGCCGAGTAGAAGACCCCGCCCAGGAAGGTGAGCGGCAGCAGGAAGAAGGTGGGGAAGAAGTTCACCTGCTCGAACGAGCTGGCCCAGATGGCCGAGGCCACCCCCATGGCCGCGAAGACCACCGCCACCGCCACCACCATGGCCAGCGAGAGCAGCGGGTGGGCCACCTCGAAGCCGGTGAAGAGGCCGGCCACCAGGAAGGTGATGCCGCCCACCAGCAGGCCGCGCACCACCGCCGCCACCACGAAGCCGGCCAGGATCTCCCAGTAGGCCAGCGGCGAGATCAGCAGGTCCACGATGGTGCCCTGCAGCTTCATGACGAACAGCGACGAGGCGCTGTTGAGGTAGGCGTTCTGCACCACCCCCATGACCACCAGCCCGGGCACGATGAAGCGGGCGTAGGGCACGCCGTCCACCGGCGGGAGCTGGTGCCCGATGGACCAGCCGAAGACCACGAAGTAGAGGGTGGTGGTCACCAGCGGCGAGGCCAGGGTCTGCCCGGGCACGCGCAGGAAGCGGCGCACCTCCTTGGACAGCAAGGTCCACAGGCCGAGCGAGATCACGCCACCCCCTCGTGCGCCTTGCCGAGCAGCTCCACGTAGATCTCCTCCAGGGCCCGCCCGCCGTGGCGGCGCAGCAGGGCGGCCTTCTCCTCCACCAGCACCAGCCGGCCCCGGTCGATGACGCCGATGCGGTCGGCCAGCGCCTCGGCCTCCTCCAGGTAGTGGGTGGTGAGCACCACGGTGGTGCCGCGGTCGCGCAGGGTGCGGACGTAGGCCCACAGGGCGCGGCGCAGCTCCACGTCCACGCCGGCGGTGGGCTCGTCGAGGAACAGCACCCGGGGCTGGTGGACCAGCGCCTTGGCGATGAGGAGGCGGCGCTTCATGCCGCCGGAGAGGGCGCGGGCGTTGACGTGGCGCTTGGCCAGCAGGTCGAGCGCGGTGAGCAGCTCCACCACCCGCTCGTCGGACAGGCGGACGCCGAAGTAGCCGGCCTGGAAGCGCAGCGACTCCTCCACCGTGAAGAAGGGGTCGAAGTTCACCTCCTGCGGGACCAGCCCGACGGCCCGGCGGGTGAACCGGTACTCCTTGACCACGTCCCGCCCCAGCACCGTGGCGGTGCCGGAGGTGGCGCGGGCCAGCCCGGCCACGATGGAGATGAGGGTGGTCTTGCCGGCGCCGTTGGGGCCGAGCAGGCCGAAGATCTCGCCCTCCAGGATGTCGAGGTCCACGCCGCCGAGGGCGGTGAGCGCGCCGTAGCGCTTGACGAGCTGGCGGAGCTGGACGACGGGCGGGGCGGGCACGGGGCGGGACTCTAGCCGAGCCCGGCCCCGGCCGCACCGGCCCCTCAGGCCAGCTGGGTGCGGAAGCGCGAGGCCGCCACGCCCAGGATGCCCAGGCCCATGACCGCCAGGCAGGCCAGCTGGAACCAGACGTCGCCGAACCCGGCCCCGCGCAGCAGCACCATCCGCATCACCTCGGCGAAGTGGCGCACCGGGTTGAGGAAGGTGAGGAACTGCAGCCAGGCCGGCATGGCGGCGATGGGGGTCATCACCCCGGAGAGCAGGATGGCCGGCATCATGAAGAGGAACCCGCCCAGGAAGGCCTGCTGCTGCGTCTGCGACACGGTGGAGATGAAGAGGCCGATGCCCAGGGTGGAGACCAGGTAGACCAGCGTGACCGCGCCCACCACCAGCAGGCTGCCGCGGATGGGCACGCCGAACACCCAGGTGCCCACCCCCACCAGCAGGAGCACGTCGAAGCAGCCCACCACCAGGTAGGGCAGGAGCTTCCCCACCAGCAGCCAGAGCGGCCGGATGGGGGTGACCATCACCTGCTCCAGCGTCCCCATCTCGCGCTCGCGGGCCAGCCCCATGGCGGTCACCAGGGTGGTGACGATGACCAGCAGCGTGCCGGCGATGCCGGGCACGATGTAGGGGGCGGTCTTGAGCCGCGGGTTGAAGAGCACCTGCGGCCGCAGCACCAGCTGGGCCGGCGGCGGCCGCCCCAGCCCCTCCAGCCGCTGCCGCGCCAGCCGCTGCCCCAGGTCGCCGAAGTAGCGCGAGGCGGCGGCCCCGGCCACCGCGGCGCGGTTGGGATCGGTGCCGTCCAGCACCACCTGCACCTCGGCCGGGCGCCCGGCCGCCAGGTCGGCCGCCAGCCGCTCCGGCAGGACCAGCACGGCGGCGGCCCGGCCTTCGTCCAGGTCGGCCTCGGCCTCGGCCACCGCGGTGCGCTGGCCCACCCGGCGCAGGGTGCCGTCGGCCAGCAGGCGGCGGGCGTGGTCGCGGCTCACGTCGCTGCGGTCGTGGTCCACCACCACCGCCGGCACGCGGTCCACGTCGAAGTCCACCGCGAAGCCGAAGACCACCGTCTGGATGAGCGGCGCCACCACCAGCAGGAACATGACGCGCCGGTCGCGCACCGTCTGCCGCACCTCCTTGCGGAAGACGGCCCCGAGCTGCCGGCGGGCGCTGGCCAGGCTCACGCCACCCTCCGCTTGAAGCGGGCGGTGGCCAGCCCCACGATGGCGACGGCGAAGACGGCCAGCGCCAGCAGGTCCGGCCAGAGCTCGGCCAGCCCGTTGCCCTTGAGCAGGATGCCGCGCAGCGCGTGGACCAGGTAGCGGGCCGGGATGAGGCGCGACACCGTCTGCAGCGGCAGGGGCATGTTCTCGATGGGGAAGATCATCCCGGAGAGGATGATGGAGGGCAGCATGGCCGAGAGGGTGCCGGCCTGGGTGGCCACCAGCTGGTTCTTGGCCAGCACCGAGATGAGCAGCCCCTGGCCCAGCATCCCCACCAGGAAGAGCAGGCCGGTCAGGAAGAGCAGCGGCAGCGAGCCGCGCATGGGCAGGTCGAAGGCCACCGCCCCGAAGGCCACCACCAGCTGCAGCTCCAGCATGCCGAGCGCCAGGTAGGGCAGCAGCTTGCCGAGCACGATCTCCAGGCGGCCCACCGGCGAGGCGAAGAGCTGCTCCATCGAGCCGCGCTCCCACTCGCCGGCGATGGCCAGCGCCGTCAGCATCACCGCCGTGATGGCCAGCAGGAAGGCCGAGATGCCCGGCACCAGGTAGTAGGCGGAGCGGCCGGCCGGGTTGTAGCGGGTCCAGAGCTTCACCTGCACCGGCGGCTCGAGCCGGGCCGCCTCGGGGCCGGCCAGGCGCCGGCCCTCGGCGCGCACCACCGCCTCGGCCTTGGCGATGAGCTGGGTGGCCACCATGGCGTCGGCGCCGTCCACCAAGAGCTGCACCACCGCCTCCTCGCCGCGCGACAGGGCCTCGCCGAAGCCGGCCGGCACCACCAGCGCCGCCACGGCGTCGCCGCGCCGGAAGAGCGCCTCGGCCTGCTCCGGCCCCCGGCGCGTCACCAGCTCGAACTCGCCGGAGCCCTGGAAGGCGCGCACCAGCGCCCGCGACGCCGCGCCCTGGTCCTGGTCGGAGACCATCAGCCGCAGGTGGTCCACGTCGGTGGAGACGCCGTAGCCGAAGAGCACCAGCATGACCAGCGGCATGGCCAGGGCCAGCGCCAGGGTGCGCGGGTCGCGGCGGACGTGGATGGTCTCCTTGGCCGCCATGGCCCCGACGCGGATGAGCGAGCGGCGCAGCGCCTCGAGGGTCACGGCGCGCCCCCCGCCGGCGCGGCGGCCGCGCCGCCCCGGTCCACCACGGCCAGGAAGACGTCCTCCAGGGAGGGCGCGGCCTCCTCCACCTCGGGCGCCTCGGCCCCGGCGGCCGCCAGCACCCGGGTCACCGCGGCGGCGTCCAGCCGGGCCGGGTCCACCCGCACGTGCAGGGCCGCGCCGAAGGGGGCCACCGCCTGGACGCCGGGCGTGCCGCGCAGCGCCGCGGCGGCCCGCGCCAGCCCCCGGCCGCGCGCCACCAGCACCCGGTCCGGCACCCAGGTGCGCTTCAGGCCGGCCGGCGTGTCGAGCGCCACCAGCCGCCCGTCCACCATCAGCCCGATGCGGCGGCAGTACTCGGCCTCGTCGAGGTAGTGGGTGGTGACGAAGACGGTGGTGCCCTCGGCCGCCAGCTCGCGGATGAGCTTCCAGAAGGTGCGGCGGGCCACCGGATCGACGCCGGCGGTGGGCTCGTCCAGGAACACCAGGCGCGGCCGGTGGACGAGCGAGGAGGCCAGCGCCAGCCGCTGGCGCAGGCCGCCCGGCAGGTCGCCGGTGGTGGCGTCGCCCTGCCCGCGGAGGTCGACCCGCTCCAGCAGCTCGTCCGCCCGGCGGCGCAGCGCCGCGCCCTCCAGCCCGTAGGCGGCGCCGAAGAAGAGCAGGTTCTCCATGACCGGCAGGTCGAGGTAGAGCGAGAACTTCTGGCTCATGTAGCCGATGGCGGCCTTGACCCGGTCGGGAGAGGTGGCGATGTCGTGGCCCGCCACGGTGGCCCGGCCGCCGCTGGGCGCCAGCAGGCCGATGAGCATGCGGATGGTGGTGGACTTGCCGGCCCCGTTGGCGCCCAGGTACCCGAAGATCTCGCCCTGCTCCACCTCGAAGGAGACCCGGTCCACCGCCGTGAAGGCGCCGAAGCGGCGGGACAGGTCGTGCACCGAGATGGCCGGCGGCGCGGCGCCGCCCTGGGCCGGGGCGGCGCTCACGCGGCGGCCCCCTCGATCTCGGCCACGAAGAGCTCCTCGAAGGTGGGGCGGGGGTGGCCGCGCGCCTCGAAGGCGCCGAGCAGGCGGGCCGGCGGCCCCTCCAGCAGCAGCCGGCCGTGGTGCACCAGGCCCACCCGGTGGCAGCGCTCCGCCTCGTCCATGTAGGGGGTGGAGATGACCACCGCCATCCCGCCCTCGACGAACTCGTGCAGCAGCGCCCACAGCTCGCGCCGCGACACCGGGTCCACCCCGTTGGTGGGCTCGTCGAGCAGCAGCACCTCGGGCTGGTGGAGGAGGGCGCAGGCCAGCGCCAGCTTCTTGTACATGCCGCCGGAGAGCTGGTCGGCGCGGCGCCCGGTGAAGGGGGCCAGGCGGGTGATGGCCAGCAGGCGCTCGGCCCGCTGGCGGTAGGTGGCGCGCGGCAGCGCCGAGAGCCGGGCGAAGAACTGCAGGTTCTCGGCCACCGTGAGGTCGCGGTACAGGCTGTACTGCTGCGGCATGAGCCCCAGCCGCTCGCGCACCGCCGCGTCGCGCAGCGGGTCCAGCCCCAGCACCCGGGCCTGCCCGGCGTCGAGATCGATGAGGCCGGCCAGGGCGCGGATGGCGGTGGTCTTGCCGGCGCCGTCCGGGCCCACCAGCCCGTAGAGCTCGCCCCGCGCCACCTCGAAGGTGAGGCCGTCGAGCGCGGTGACCGGCCCGAAGCGGCGCGTCAGGCCGCGCGCCTCGAGCGCCGGGGCGGCCGCGGAGGGCGGCGCGGCCCCGTCCGCGGCGGCCGGGCCGGGGGCGGCGCGGTGGGCGGCACCGGCCACGCTAGCGGCCCGTCCCCTCGAGCGTCACCTGCACCGGCATGCCGGCGCGCAGCTTGCCGTCGCGGTTCACCACCACCACCTCCACCGGGTAGACCAGCCGGTCGCGGTCGGTGCGGGTGACGATGTTGCGAGGGGTGAAGGCCGCCTCCAGCGCCACGGTGCGCACCGTGCCCTCGAAGGTCTCGTCGGGCCAGGCGTCGGCCACCACGGTGGCGCGGGCCCCGGGGCGCACCGCGCCCACCTCGGCGTTGGGCAGGTAGAAGGTGGCGGTGGGCTCGGAGAGGTCCACCAGCCGCACCAGGGTGCCGCCGGCGCCGACCAGCTCGCCCGCCTGGTGGGGCAGCTCGGAGACCTCGGCGTCGCGCGGCGCGCGCAGCTCGCACTCCCCGGTGAGGATGGCGAGGCGCGCCACCTGCGCCTCGGCCGCCCGCACCTGCGCCAGCGCCGCCTCGGCCTGGGCGCCGGCGGCGCGGATGCTGGTCTCGGCGACGCGGGCCTGGGCCTGGCTGGCCTGCGCCTGGGCCCGGGCGGCGTCGGCCTGGCGGGCCAGGCCGGTGGCGCCGGCGCGGGACTGGTCCACGCTGGAGGCGGCCACGTCGGCGGCCAGGGCCTCGAGCCGCTGGGCCTGCCGCTCGGCCGCGTCGCGCTGGGCCACCAGCGCCTCGGCCTGGGCCGCCGCCGCGTCGCGGGTGGCGCCGGCCGCGGCGCGGGTCCGGGTGGCCGACTCCCGCTGCGCCCCGGCCGCGGCGGCCTGGGCCTGGGCCTGGGCCAGCCGCGCCTGCGCCTCGGCCAGCTGGGCGGCCGGGTCGGCGCAGTCGAGCGTGAGCAGGAGATCCCCCTTCTTGACCCGCTGCCCCTCGCGGACCTGGAGCGCCAGGATGCGCGCCCCGACCCGGGAGGAGAGCTCCACCACCACCCCCTCGATCTCGCCGGAGCCTCCGGCGGGCGCGGACAGCGCCCGGTGCTGGGTCCAGAGGCGGAGCGAGATGAGGGCGGCGAGGGCGACGGTGAGGGCGACGAGGACGAGGACGACGCGGCGCATGCGGGGATCTCCAGCCTGGGCGCCTGGCGCCCGGGGCACACCACAGGCGCAAGCCGCGTGCCGCGGCCGCGAGGGCCCGCCAGGCCGGTTTTCGGGCCGCGGCGGCCAGGCGGCTGTCAGGAGATCCGACAGGTGGTACGGAGGACCGAACGGCGCCTGGGCCCGGGAGGGTGCGCCAGGAGAGCGCAGGGGCGCGCCGGGCGGCGGATCCTGGCGGCCACCGGGTCGGCACCGGGCTTGCTGTGGGCTCCACCCGTGAACTCCGCCCTCCTCCTCGCCGCCGCGCTGGCCGCCGTCGCCCAGGCTGGCCCCTCACCCGCCGCACCTCCTCCGGCCGGCGCCGCCGCCGAGCTCACCCTGGCGGACGCCCTCGCCGAGCTCGACCTGCAGAGCCCGACCCTGGCCCAGGCGCGGGCCCGCGCCGACGAGGCCTCGGCGCTGGTCCGCCAGGCGGCGTCGGGGCTCCTGCCCACGCTGACCGCCTCGGGCGGCTACACCCGCCACCGCGACGACGCCGTCATGGACGTGGGGCGGCTGCTGGCCAGCCTGCCCGTGCCGCCGGCCACCCTCCCGCCGCCGATCATCATCCAGCCGCTCGAGGTCTTCTCCGGGACGCTGGCGGTGCGGGTGCCGCTGCTGGTGCCGTCGGCCTGGTTCGACCTGGCCGCGGCGCGCGCCGGGGCCCGCAGCGCCGCCGCCACGGCCGAGGCCACCCGCCGGTCGCTGCGCGCCGCGCTGGCGGTCACCGCCCACCTGGGCCTCGCGGCGGAGGAGGCCGTGGCCGCCACCGAGCGGGCCGAGGCCAACGCCGCCCGCCTGGCCGAGAGCGCCGAGCGGCGGGTGACCGCCGGCACCGCCGCCCCCCTCGAGCCCCTGCGCGCCCGCACCGAGCAGGTGAAGCGGCAGGGCGACCTGGTGCGCGCCCGGGCGACCCTGGCGCAGGCCAGGCTGGCCGCGGGCACGCTCCTGGGTCGGGGGGGGGCGGTGCGGATCCTGGTGGAGGGCGAGGAGGAGACCGCGAACCCGGACCCGACCGCGACCCCGAACCCGAACCCGAACCCGACCTCGACCCCGACCCCGGCCGCGACCTCGACCCCGACCTCGACCCCGACCTCGACCCAGACCCAGAACCCGAACCCGACCTCGACCCCGACCCCGATCTGGGCCCCGACCCCGACCCCTCCCCTCCCCGAGCACGCCCTCGTCGAGGAGGCCCTGGCGCACCGCCCCGAGCTCGCCGCCTCTGCGGCCCTGATCGACTCGGCCGAGTCCCAGGTCTCCTCGGCCTGGGCGCGGCTGGCCCCGCAGCTCTCGCTGTCCGGCGCGGCCTTCGCCGCCGACGTGGCCTACCCCACCGGCGAGCGGGACGGCTGGCGGCTGGGGTGGACCTGACCTGGCCGCTCTACGACGGCGGCCTCCGCTACGGGAAGCGCCGCGAGGCCCTGGCGCGCCTCGCCCAGGCCCGGGCCGGCGAGGCGGCGCAGCGGCTCCTGGTGGGCCAGGAGGCGCGCGACGCGGCCCGCGACGAGGCGGTGGCGGTCGAGCGGCTGCGGCTGGCGGTGGAGCAGCGGCGGCTGGCCGCCGAGGCAGGGGACACGGCGCAGCGCAGCTACCAGGCCGGCGTGCTCTCCTCGCTCGACGTGCTCGACGCCAGCGACCGGCTCTACGCCGCCGACATCGGCCTGGCCGACGCCAGGGCGCGCCTGGCCGCCGCCAGGGTGGCGCTGGCGCGGGCGCTCGGCCGCGGGCCCTGAGCGAGGCACGGTGCGCAGCGGCGTGCGGCGGCGTATCCTCTCCCGGCGGCAGGGGCCGCCCGAGGAGAGCATGCGCGCGCCGGCCGGCTTCGAGGAGATCCAGCGGCAGGAGATGTCCCGGCTGTTCGGGCTCTTCACCCGCGCCCGGCTGGTGCTCATCCCCACCCTGCTGGCCTTCCTGGCCTGGGTCTGGTGGGTGGACCCGCAGGGCTGGCGCTCCTACCTCCTCTCGGTGGCGGTGCCGGTGCTCATCGCCCTGTTCGTCTTCGAGTTCCGCCGCTGGCGGCGGCGCGGCCTGTCACCCCACGCCATCGACCGGAACCTGGGCATCGCCGTGTCCGGCATCCTGGTCATCAGCACGGTCAGCGGCGGGCTGGAGAGCCCGTTCCTCCCGGTCATGCTGGTGGTCACCGTGGCCATGGGCATGTTCGCCACGCCGGCCCTGGCCACCTGGCTCATGGGCATCCAGATCCTGGCGGTCTGGACCTTCACGGTGCTGGCGCTCACCCGCGGCGACGCCTTCCTGCGGCTCCAGGCCATCGACGGCAACCGGCCGCCGCTGCCGGCCCGCGCCCTCACGCTGGCCGTCATCCTCACGCTGCTGCTGGTGATGGGCCGGTACGTGGGGCGCTTCGTGCGCCGGGCCTTCGACGCCATGCTGCGCCGCACCGTCCGGGCCCAGGCCGAGTCGCTGCGGGCCCACGCCGAGCGGGCCCAGGAGCTGACCGCGCTGTCCGCCGAGATCGCCCACGAGCTGAAGAACCCGCTGGCCAGCGTGAAGGGGCTGGCCGGGCTGCTCGGGCCGCAGCTGCCGGAGGGCAAGGGGGCCGAGCGGCTCGGGGTGCTGCGCCGCGAGGTGGACCGGATGCAGGTCATCCTCGACGAGTTCCTCAACTTCTCCCGCCCGCTGGTGCCCCTGGCGCTCGGCACCAACGACCTGGTGGCCCTGTGCCGCGAGGTGGAGGCGCTGCACGAGGGGATGGCCCAGGAGCGCGGCGTGGCGCTGGAGGTGGAGGCCGACGGCGAGGTGGTGCTGGCGCGCTGCGATCCGCGCAAGGTGAAGCAGGTGCTCATCAACCTGGTGCAGAACGCCATCGACGCCGCCCCCGACGGCTCCGCCGTGACGCTGGCCGCCTCGACCACCGGCTCCGGCGCCGAGGTGCGGGTGCTGGACCGCGGCCCGGGCCTCGACCCGGCGGTGGCGGCGCAGGTCTTCGAGCCGGGCGTCACCACCAAGCCGGCCGGCAGCGGCCTGGGCCTGACCATCGCCCGCGCGCTGGCGCGCCAGCACGGCGGGGACCTCTCGCTGCTGGCCCGGGAGGGCGGCGGCGCCGAGGCCCGCCTCACCCTGCCGGCCGAGCCGGCCGCCGCGGTCCCGCCCCCGCCCGCTGCGCCGTGCGGCGAGGCCTTCGAGCCGCCCTGCGCCGGCGGGCCGGGCGGCGCCGGCCGCGGGGAGGCGGCGTGAGCCCGCGGGTGCTGGTGGTCGACGACGACCCCGGCCTCCGCTACACGCTGCGCGAGATCCTGGAGCAGGAGGGGCTGGAGGTGGCCGAGGCCGCGGACGGCCAGGCCGCCCTCGAGGCCTACGACGCCTGCCCGGCGCCGCTGGTCATCACCGACCTGCGCATGCCCAGGCTGGACGGGCTGGGGCTGCTGGCCGCGCTGGGCCGCCGCTCCCCGCCGCCGCGGGTGGTGCTCATCACCGCCCACGGCTCGGAGCGCGACGCGGTGGAGGCCATGAAGGCCGGCGCCACCGACTACTTCAAGAAGCCCTTCGACACCGACGAGCTGCTGGCGGTGGTGCGCCGCGCCGTCGAGGCCGTCACGCTGCGCGACGAGAACGAGCGGCTGGCCGGCGAGCTGGCGCTGGCGCGCACCATGGTCTTCACCTCGGCGTCGATGCGGGCGCTGGCGCGGCTGGTGGCGCGGGTGGGGCCCAAGGACGTGACGGTGCTGATCACCGGCGAGAGCGGCACCGGCAAGGAGCGGGTGGCCGAGGCGCTGGTGCGGGCCTCGCCGCGCGCCGAGCGGCCCTTCGTGCGCTTCAACTGCGCCGCCCTCTCGCCGGAGCTGGCCGAGGCCGAGCTCTTCGGCCACGCCCGCGGCGCCTTCACCGGCGCCATCCGGTCGCGCCCCGGCCTCTTCGGCGAGGCCGACACCGGCACCATCCTGCTCGACGAGGTGGGCGAGCTGGCGCCCAACGCCCAGGCCAAGCTGCTGCGGGTGCTGCAGGAGGGCGAGGTGAGGCCGGTCGGCGAGGAGCGGAGCCGCACCGTGGACGTGCGGGTGCTGGCCGCCACCCACCGCGACCTGGAGGCGCTGGTGAAGGCCGGCCGGTTCCGCGAGGACCTCTACTACCGCCTCAACGTGGTGCGGCTGGTCGTGCCCCCGCTGCGCGACCGGCCGGACGACGTGGCGCTGCTGGCCCGCCACTTCCTGGACCGCTTCGCGGTGCGCTTCGGCCTGGCCTCGCTGCGGGTGCCGGAGGGGCTGCTGGACCGGCTGCGGGCGCACCGCTGGCCCGGCAACGTGCGCGAGCTGGAGAACGCGCTGGAGAGCCTGGTGGCCCTCTCGCCGCCGGAGGGGCTCGACCTCTCGCTCCTGCCCTTCGGCCAGGACGCGGCGCCGGCCCCCGCGGCCGCCGAGGGCGGGCCCATGGGGCTGAAGGGACGCGTCGAGGCCTACGAGCGCGGCCTGGTGGTCGAGGCGCTGCGCGGCGCCCTGGGCAACCGCAGCGAGGCGGCCCGGCGGCTCGGCATCAGCCGGGTGACCCTGCACGACAAGCTGAAGAAGTACGGGCTCTCGGGCGGGGAGGACGAGGGGTAACCGGACCGGGTGGCGTCGCCGCGGCCGGGCGCCTGGCTCAGGGCGCCAGCAGCTCGGCGTGCCCGCGGTCCTGCTCGGCCAGCTGGTCGAAGAAGCGCCGCAGCTCCGGGTGGGCGTCGGCCGAGAGCATCTGGGCGTGGGCCGAGCAGAAGCGCCGCTCCAGCGCCGCCGCGCGGGCCACCGCGGCCCGGACGTCGCCGTCCCAGCCGCCGGCCTGCACCTCGACGAGCGACTGGCCGGCCTCGTCCAGCAGCGCGTCGATGAAGCGGCTGTCGCCCGCCAGCGCCGAGACCAGGCGCCGGTCGTGGCGCGAGCGGACCGCCAGCAGCCGCACCCGGGCGGCGTGCTGGGCCTCCTCCCCGGCCAGCCGCAGGAAGAGCCCGCTGGCGTCCCCGTCGAAGCGGGCCGCCAGCGCCTGGTAGAGCCGCTCGGCGAGGAGCTCCAGCTCCTCCGCCTTCTCCAGCAGCTGGAAGGTCGACGCCATTCGGGGGAGGACGCTAGGGCGGGCGGCGCGTTTCCTCAAGGCACCTTGTGTGCCGCCGGCCGACCCACCCCGGTCGGTCCGCCGGGGGCCGCGCGGCGGTATCCTCCCGGCGCGGTCGAACCACCCGGAGGTCGCGCCATGTCGAACGGAACCTTCTCCCTGCCCCCGCCGCGCAGCGAGCCGGTCTGGCCCCACGCCCCCGGCTCGCCCGAGCGCGCCGCGCTGGCGGCCCGGGTGGCCGCCATGTCGGCCGAGGTGCTCGAGATCCCGCTGGTCATCGGCGGGCGCGAGGTGCGCACCGGCCGGCTCGGCGAGGTGCGCGTGCCGCACCGCCGCGGCCAGGTGCTGGCGCGCTTCCACCAGGCCGGCCCGGCCGAGGTGCAGGCCGCCGCCGAGGCGGCCGTGGCCGCCCGGCGTGGCTGGGCCGAGCTGGCGCCGCACCACCGCGCCGCGGTGCTGCTCAAGGCGGCGGACCTGCTGGCCGGCCCGTGGCGCGCCACCCTGGACGCCGCCACCATCCTCGGCCAGTCGAAGAGCGTGCAGCAGGCCGAGATCGACGCGGCCTGCGAGACCGTCGACTTCTGGCGCTGGAATCCGCACTTCATGGCGCGGCTGCTGGCCGACCAGCCGGTCTCGGCGCCGGGCCAGTGGAACCGGCTGGAGTACCGGGCGCTGGAGGGCTTCGTGCTGGCGGTGACCCCGTTCAACTTCACCGCCATCGGCGCCAACCTGCCCACCGCCCCGGCCCTGATGGGCAACGCGGTGGTCTGGAAGCCGGCCTCGGCCGCGGTGCTCTCCAACTGGTACCTGCTGAAGCTGCTGGAGGCGGCCGGCCTGCCGCCCGGCGTCATCAACTTCGTGCCCGGGCCCGGGGCGGTGGTGGGCGACGCCGCGCTGCACAGCCCGCTGCTGGGCGGGCTGCACTTCACCGGCTCCACCGGCGTCTTCAACGGGATGTGGCGCACCATCGCCGCCAACCTGGAGCGCTACCGCGGCTACCCGCGCATCGTGGGCGAGACCGGCGGCAAGGACTTCGTCTTCGTGCACCCCTCGGCCGACCTGGAGGCGGCGGCCGTGGCGCTGGTTCGCGGCGCCTTCGAGTACCAGGGGCAGAAGTGCTCGGCCGCCTCGCGCGCCTACGTGCCGCGCTCCCGCTGGCCGGCGCTGTCGGAGCGGCTGGTGGCCCTGGCCGGGTCGCTCACGGTGGGCGAGGTGGACGACCTCACCACCTTCTTCGGGGCGGTCATCGACGAGGCGGCCTTCCGGCGCATCACCGGCGCCCTCGACCAGGCGCGCGCCACCCCCGGCCACCGCATCCTGTGCGGCGGCGTCGGGGACGCCAGCCGCGGCTGGTTCGTGCCGCCCACCATCGTGGAGACCGACGACCCGCGCTCGCGGCTGATGGTGGACGAGCTCTTCGGCCCGGTGCTGGCGGTCTTCGTCTACGACGACGCGCGGCTCGACGAGGCGGTGGCGCTGTGCGAGTCCACCTCGCCCTACGCGCTGACCGGGGCCGTCTTCGCCCAGGACCGCGGCGTGATCGCCGACCTGACCCGGCGGCTGGTGGACGCCGCCGGCAACTTCTACGTGAACGACAAGCCCACCGGCGCGGTGGTGGGCCAGCAGCCCTTCGGCGGCGCCCGGGCCTCCGGGACCAACGACAAGGCCGGCTCGATGGCCAACCTCATGCGCTGGACGTCGATGAGGACCGTGAAGGAGACCTTCGACCCCCCACACGAGGTGCGGTACCCGCACCAGGGCTGAGGGCCCCGCCCCGCCCACCCCGGGTGGGGCGCGGCGCTCACCCGGCGGGCAGCCTCACCGCACCGTGGTCCCGGCCCCCGGCGCGCTCTCCACCGTGATGCTCCCGCCGTGCGCCTCGGCGATGCGGCGAGCCAGGGCCAGGCCGAGCCCGACGCCGCCGGTGCCGCGGGCCCGGCTGCGGTCGGTCCGGAAGAAGGGCGTGAAGAGGCGCGGCAGGTCGGCGGGGTCGATGCCGATGCCCTGGTCGCGCACCTCCAGGGTGAGCCCACCTGGCGCCGCGCGGGCGGCCAGCGCCACCGGCGCCGGGGCGTCGGAGTACTTGGCGGCGTTGTCGAGCAGGTTCCCGAGCAGCCGGCGCAGCAGCGCCGCGTCGGCCTCCAGCGCCGGCAGGTCGCCCGCCACCTCCACCGCCAGCTTCCGCTCCGGGTGGCGGGCGCGGAAGCGGGCCGCGGCGTCCTCCACCAGCGCGGCCACCTCGAGCGGCGCCTGGTGGAGCGGCAGCTCGCCGGCCGCGCCGAGGTCGAGCCGGGTGGCGGCCAGCACCTCGTCCACCAGCCGCTCCAGCTCGCCCAGGTCCTCCCCGATCTCGCCCAGCGCCTGGCGGGCGCGCCCCATGTCACCCTCCTCGGCCAGCGCCAGCGCCACCCGGATGCGCGCCAGCGGGGTCCGGAGCTCGTGCGAGACGTTGGCCAGCAGCTCCTTCTCGCTGCGCACCAGCCGCTCCAGCCGGGCCGCCATGTCGTCGAAGGCCGCGCCCAGCTCGCCCACCTCGCCCCGGGCCGACAGGCCGGCGCGGGTGGCGAGGTCCCCGGAGCCGAGCCGGCGGGCCGCCAGGGTGAGCTGCTCGATGGGGCGGGCGATGGTGCGGGCGAAGGGCCACGAGCCGAGGGCCAGCACCAGCAGGACCACCGCCACCCCGCCGGCGATCCGGTAGAGCACCCCCTCGGGTGGGCCGCCGGACAGCACCAGGTGGCCGCCGTCGGGCAGCGGCGCTGCGAAGGTGAAGCCGTGCCCGCGCAGGTGGCGGGGCCGCTCGCGCCCGCGCGGCCGCTCCAGCTCGGGCACCGGCGGCAGCGGCGGCGCCACGTTGGAGGCCACCAGGCCCCCCTCGGCGTCGTAGACCGTGACCGCCACGTCGAAGGCCTCGCGGACGTGCTCCAGCTCCACCCGCAGCGCCTCGGGCCGGTCGCGCAGCTCGGCGACCCGCGCCACCGCGTAGGCGGTCAGCCGGTGCGGCTCGCGGGTGGGCCAGGCGCTCCGCACCGCCCAGGCGGCCGCGCCCACCGCCAGCGTCACCAGCACCAGCAGCAGGAGCCCGTGGCCGTAGACGCGCCAGAAGAGGCGCCCGTGCCGGGGCCCGGAGCGGCCGCCCCGGTGGTCGCCGCCGCTCACTCGCCCTCCCCGGCGAACAGGTAGCCGGCGCCGCGCACCGTCTTGATGAGCCGCGGGCGCTTGGGGTCGTCGCCCAGCTTCTGGCGCAGCCGGGAGACGTGCACGTCGATGGAGCGGTCGAAGGACTCCTCGGCGCTGCCCTTGGCCAGCTCCATGAGCTGCTCGCGCGAGAGGATGCGCCCGGCCCGCTCGGCCAGGGCCCGGAGCAGGTCGAACTCGTAGCCGGTGAGCGGCAGCTCCCGCCCGTCCAGCACGGCCCGGCGGGCCGCCGGGTCGATGGCCAGGCCAGCCACCTGGATGGAGGCGGTGGGCGGGCCGGCCTTGCCCTTGGCCCGCCGGGTGACGGCCCGCAGGCGGGCCAGCAGCTCGCGCGGCGAGAAGGGCTTGGCGAGGTAGTCGTCGGCGCCCAGCTCGAGCCCCATGACCTTGTCGGCCTCCTCGCCGCGGGCGGTCAGCACCAGGATGGGCACGTCGGAGCGGGTCCGGAGCTCCCGGCAGACGGTCAGGCCGTCCATCCCGGGCAGCATGAGATCGAGCAGCACCGCGTCGAACCGCCCGCGCAGCGCCTGCTCCAGCCCCAGCTTCCCGTCGGCCACATGGGTCACGGCGATGCCGTGGCCGGTCAGGTACTCGCGGGTGAGGTCGGCGAGCTTCCGATCGTCCTCGACGAGCAGCACGAGCAGGGCAGGGGCGGTGGTCACGGGGAGCATCATCGGTCGGGTCGGGGTCGGGGTCGAGGTCGGGGTCGAGGTCGGGGTCGAGGTCGAGGTCGGGGTCGAGGTCGGGGTCGAGGTCGGGGTCGGGGTTACCCGATCCCCCTCTCCCCCAGCTTGCTGGGGGAGAGGGCCGGGGTGAGGGGGCCCTGCGGTCGCGGTGAGGGGGCCAGGGGAACAACACCGCCCCTTCTCCCGGGGAGCGGGGGAAGGGGCGGCTGGCGGGAGAGGGGGGCCCGTCAGTCGTGGTGCGGCCCGAACCGCTCGGCCTTCCTGGCCAGCTTGGCGCGCTGCTCGGGGGTCAGCGTCGCGTGCACCTCGATGGCCGCGTCCACCGCCTGGTGCGCCATGGCCGTGAGCTCCGCGGCGCGGGCGTCGACCAGGGCGTGCAGCGCGGCGCGGTCGGGCTTCTCGGAGGCCCACTCGGCGCGCAGCGTCTCGTGGGTGGCCTTCCGGGTCCCCTGCAGCGTCTGCCCCTCGGCCAGCAGGCGGTCCTTCACCGCCAGGAGCTGGGTGCGCTGGGCCGGGGTGGCGTCCAGGTCGTCGAGCGCGTCCTCGACGCGGTCGGTGATCAGCGCGGCCATGCGGGCCGGATCCCGGTCGCCGCGGTGGCCGCAGCCGCCGCGGAAGCCGGTCAGGGTGACGAGGCCGACGAGGGCGACGGCGGCCAGGGCGAGGGTCTTCTTCATGGTGTGCTCCTTGGGTTGGGCCACCTCGGCGGCGGGCGGCGACAGGGTGAAGATGCGACCCCCCGGTTGCCCGGGCTTGTTCCCGGGGTGAAGAAGCGTTAACGAGTGGCCCCCGATGAGCCTCTGCGTCGCCACCGGCATCAGCCTGGCCCACGGCCCCAAGGTCCTGTTCCACGGGGCCGGCTTCACCGTGGGGCCGCAGGACCGCATCGGCCTCCTGGGCGCCAACGGCACCGGCAAGTCCACCCTGCTGCGCATCCTGGCCGGCGAGGTCTCGCCCGACGAGGGGACCCTCACCTGGCGGCGCGGCACCCGGGTCGGCTACCTGCCGCAGGACGTGGCGGCCCTGCCGGCCGGCACGGTGCTGGAGTCGGTGCTGGCGGCGGTGCCGGGGCGGTCCTCGCTGGAGGAGCGGCTGCTGGCCGCCGAGGCCGGCCTGGCCGCCGCCACCGACGAGGAGGCCCAGCTGGAGCTGTCGGCCGCGCTGGCCGACCTGCACGAGCAGCTCGACCACTTCGAGGAGCGCTTCGGCCGCCACCGCGCCGAGCGGCTGCTGGGCGGCCTGGGCTTCACCCTCGACGACCTGTCGAAGGCCTCCTCGGCCCTCTCCGGCGGCTGGAAGATGCGGGCCGCGCTGGCCGGCCTGCTGCTGCAGGACCCGGACCTGCTGCTCCTCGACGAGCCCACCAACCACCTCGACATCCCCACCCTCACCTGGTTCGACGCCTTCCTGCGCGGGCTCAAGCGGGCGGTGCTGCTGGTCTCGCACGACCGCGACTTCCTGGATCGCCAGGTCGGCAAGGTGCTGGCGCTGGAGCCGGAGGGCATCCGCGCCTACGCCGGCGGCGTCACCGCCTACCGCCAGTGGCGCGTCGAGGAGGAGGCCCGCCTGGAGGCGGCCGCCAAGAAGCAGCAGGACAAGCGCGACCAGCTGGAGGGCTTCATCGAGCGCTTCGGGGCCAAGGCCACCAAGGCGGCCCAGGCCAAGTCGAAGCAGAAGCTGCTCGACAAGATGGAGGACGTGCAGGTGCTGGAGGACCGGGCCACGGTCCGCTTCCGCTTCGCCGAGGCGCCGCGCTCCGGCAAGGAGGTGCTGCGCTTCGACGGCATCGCCAAGGCCTTCGGCCCCCGGGTGGTCTACCGGGGGCTGACCGCGGCGGTGCAGCGCGGCGAGCGGGTGGGCGTCATCGGCCCCAACGGCGCCGGCAAGTCCACCCTGCTCAAGCTGGCGGCCGGCGCGCTGGCGGCCGACGCCGGCACGGTCAAGCCGGGCCACGGGGTGGTGATGGGCTACTACGCCCAGCACCTGGTCGATCCCGAGGGGCTGGCGGCCGGCTCGCTCGACCCGGCGGCCACCATCCTCGACACGCTCTGGGACCTGGTGCCGGACCGCGGCGAGTCCTACGTCCGCTCCATCGCCGGCTCCTTCCTGTTCTCCGGCGAGGACGTGGAGAAGAAGATCGGGGTCCTCTCGGGCGGCGAGCGGGCCCGGGTGGCGCTGGCCAAGCTGCTGCTGGTGCCGGCCAACCTGCTCCTGCTCGACGAGCCCACCAACCACCTCGACCTGGACAGCTCCGAGTCGCTCATCGAGGCGCTCAAGGGCTTCCCCGGCACGCTGCTCTTCGTCAGCCACAACCGGTCCTTCGTGAACCAGCTGGCCACCGTCATCTGGGAGGTGAAGGACGGCGGGATCCTGCCGCACCCTGGCAACCTGGACGACTGGCTCTACCACCAGCGCCAGCTCGAGGAGGCGGCCGGGGGTGACATGGCCGGCCCGGGCGAGGGCGCGGGCGGGGCCGGGCGGCCCGAGGCCGGCGGCAGCGAGCGCGACCGGAAGCGGGCCCAGGCCGAGGCCCGCAACGCCCGCTACCGGCGCGAGCGGCCGCTGCGCGAGGCGCTCGCCCGGGTGGAGGGGCGCATCGCCGCCCTGGAGGCCGCGGCCCGCACCGCCGAGGCGGCGCTGGCCGACCCGGCCCTCTACACCGACTTCGCCCGGGCCCGGCCCCTCATCGAGCAGAAGGCGGCCGCCGAGGCCGAGCTGGCCGGGCTCTACCGGGACTGGGAGCGGACCGCCGGCGAGCTGGAGGCGCTGGGCGCCGACGAGCCCGGCGCCTAGCGGCGCCGCTGCGCCGCCCCGCCCTCCAGGCCGAGGGTGGTGGCCACCCGCTGCTCCGCCTGGGCCAGCTCGCTGGCCAGGGCCCGCACCGCGTTGGGGTCGAGCCGCAGCGCCGCGGCGCTCTGCACCAGCTCGCCCGCCGCCCGCCAGGCGCTGGCCGGCTCGGCCTTCAGGTCGTAGACCGCCGCCGCCAGCCGCACCACGTGCAGGTCCAGGAACTCGGGCTCCGCCGGGATGGCCTGGTCGTGGTGGCGCACCGCCAGCACCGTCAGGTACTGCGGCATCTGCCACTCCTGGTGCAGCTCCCCGCCCAGCTCCAGGTGCACCTGATCGAGCAGCCGCTCCAGCCGCGGGCTGCCCAGCTCGAGCGCCAGCGCGCCGTCCAGCGTGAGCAGCGCCACCGCGCGCAGCGCCACGGTGCGCCCCACGTCGTGCAGCATGCCGCCCAGGTAGGCGCGGTCGGAGCGGGCGCCCGGCTGGCGCATGGCCAGCGCCGCGGCGCCGGTGCCGACCGTCACGGCGCGCCGGTACAGGGCGGTGAAGCGCGGCCCGAAGGCCTGCTGCTCCAGCTTGAGCCTGGGGTTGAAGAGGGTCTTGGCGGAGAGCGCGCCGGCCACCCGGCCCACCTCGTCGAGCCCGAGCCGGGTGACGGCGTCGCGCACGGTCTGGCTCTCGTCGAGCCCCCGGTAGAAGGCCGAGTTGGCCACGTTGAGCACGCCGGCCGAGAGCGCCGGGTCGGCCGAGATGACGCGGGCCAGCTCGGAGATCTCGGCGTCGGGCGCGGCCACCAGGTTGAGGATGCGCAGGGAGAGCGAGGGCGAGGAGGCGGGCCCCAGCTTGTGGCGCCGGCAGTGATCCAGGACGCGCGCGGCCAGCTCCAGCTCCTCGAGCTCGTCGGCCTCCGCGAGCGGGGCCGGCTGCTCCGGGACCGGCACCCCGAGGGCGGCGGCGAAGGGGGCGAAGGCCGGGGCATCGACCGGCGCCACCTCGCCCGCGCCGGCGCTGGGGGACCTCTCGCCGCCGGTGTGGGGCTGGCCGCCCGGCGGGGGGGGCGCGGGCGGGGCGGACACGGGCAGCGCCCCGCCGGTCGCCGCAGGGCGCGGCTGGGCGGTGGGCCTGGAGGAGGTGTCCTGGGTCCCCCACCCCAGCAGGCGACGCAGCCGGCCGAACACCCGTGCAGAGGTAGCACGCCGCGTCGAGCGCCGCCAATCGCCGGATCCCCCGACGCAGCGGGCCGGCGAGGCGGGAGGACCCGCCCGGCCGGCCCGGGTGCGAGCGCTGCGGGTGAGGCGCTACTTCAGCGCGGCCAGGGCCGCGTCGTAGTTGGGCTCCTGCTTGATCTCGGGGACCAGCTCCACGTAGGTCACCTTGTCGTTCTCGTCCACCACCACCACGGCGCGCCCGGTGACGCCGGCCAGCGGGCCGTCCACGATGGCGATGCCCCAGTCCTTGGCGAAGGTGGAGCGGAAGGTGGAGAGCGGGGTCACGTTGGCGAGCCCCTCGGTGGTGCAGAAGCGCTTGGAGGCGAAGGGCAGGTCGGCCGAGACCACCAGCACCGCCACGTTGGGCAGCGAGCCGGCGTCCTTGTTGAACTTGCGCGTCGAGGTGGCGCAGACAGGCGTGTCGAGCGACGGCACGATGTTGAGGACCTTCTTCTTGCCCTTGAAGTCGGCCAGCGAGAGGTCCTTCAAGTCGCCGGAGGTGAGCTTGAAGTCGGGCGACTTGCCGCCGACCGCGGGCAGCTCCCCGCTGGTGTGGATGGGATTGCCGCCGAGCGTGATGTTGGCCATGTGGTGTGGTCTCCCCTCGAAGGGTGTGAGTTCAGTGCGGGCTCATATTTGCGACTGTTCGGGCCGCAGATCGACGTCCCTCAGGGGTACCCCCTTCGAGGTGTGCCTCACCCGGGCGGCAGCGAGGCCAGCAGCGGCGAGGGCGTCCCGATGGCGGCGATCCAGAGCTGGTGGGCGGCCCGGGTGATGGCCACGTGCAGCCGCCGGCGCGCCTCGGGCTCGTCCGGGTAGGCGCGGATGCCGGCGTCCGGCACCACCACGTAGTCGAACTCCAGCCCCTTCACGCTCGCCACCTCGGTGACGTCGCAGCCCGGACGGAAGGTGAACTGGCCGTCGAGCGCCAGCCGCACCTCGGGCAGGTCGGCCAGCAGGCGGTGGAAGGCGCGGGCGGTCTCGGCGCTGGCGCAGACCACCGCCACCGAGGCCTCCGGCTCGCGCTCCAGCAGGTCGCGCACCGCGCCGCACAGGTGGAGCTGGGCGTGGGCCTCGGAGGGGAAGTCGAAGCGGGCCACCGGCGCCCCAGGCCGGCCGGCGCGCGGCGGCTCGGGCGGCTGCAGCGGACCGAGCACCTGATGGGCCAGGGCCGCGATGGGCTGGGGGCAGCGGTAGCTGGTGGCCAGCCGCACCGCGGCGGCCCCGGGGACGCCCAGGGCGGCCAGCGCCTCGGGCCAGCCGGCGTAGGAGGTGAAGGTCTGCTGCGCCTCGTCGCCCGCCACGGTGACGCTGCGGGCGCCGCCCAGCAGCCGCCCCAGCACGGTGAGCTCCACCAGCGAGACGTCCTCGGCCTCGTCCACCACCAGGTGGGCCAGGCGGCGGGCGCCCGGGCCGCTGCGCAGGGCCGCCAGGAAGAGCAGGAGCGCCAGGTCCTCGGCGTCGAGCGTGCCGGCCAGCGCCTCGGGGGTGTCCTCGTCCACCGAGAGCCCGTCGAGGGTGGCCAGGCGGTCGGCGTCGATGCCGGCCAGCGCCAGCTCGGCCGGGTCCGCCAGCTGCAGGCGGGTGTGGCGCACCACCTCGTCGATGGCGGTGGTGGGCAGGTCGCCCCGGGCGGCCTCGACCACCGAGGCCACGAAGCGCGGCTCCACCAGCAGGTCGCCGAGCTCGCGCCGCAGCCGCCGCAGGGTCACCTCGCCGGTGGGCTGGGGCCGGCGGCGCAGCACCTCGTGCAGCGCCGGGTGGCGCTTCAGGCGCGACACCAGCGCCGGCGGGTCGGCGCACAGGCGGGGCGGCGGGGTGCCGAAGGCCGAGTGGAAGGCGGCGCGGGCCCACTCGTCGAGGGTGCGCACCGCCACCTTGTCGAGCCCCAGCGGCGCCAGCAGGCGGGTGGTCAGCCGCGCCAGCCCGGGCTCGGGCACCACCACCTGGATGCGCGAGGCGGGGTAGGTGCGGGCGTCCTCCGCGGCGATGCGCGCCAGGCGGTGCAGCGCCACCGTGGTCTTGCCGCTGCCGGCGCTGCCCAGGACCAGCAGCGGCTCGCTGGCGGGGGCGCCCACCGCCTCCCACTGCTCGCGGTCGAGCAGCGCGGTCACATCGGCCGACGCCACCCGCCCGGTGAGGCCGGCGCCGGTGCCCAGGGCCCCGGCCCGCGCGGCCGTGCCGGCGCCGCCGCCCAGGTGAGCGCCAGCGCCGCCCCGCCGCCACGCGTCGTCGCTGCCGCGGACCAGGCTGACCTCGCCGGCGGTGATGCGCACCAGCCGCCCCCGGTCGATGACCACCACCCGGCGCGCCTCGACCTGCCCGTGGGCGGTGCGGCCGGGGAGCTCCTGGTCGAACTCGTCGCCCTCGCGCACCCGGTAGAAGAGGCCGGCCACCGGGGCGGTGCGCCAGTCCACCACCCGCACGCCGGCGGCGCGGTCGAAGAAGGTGGCGCGTCCCAGGCAGTAGTCGCGCACCTCCCGGCCCTCGCGGAGGCGCAGGTGGGCGAAGTAGGGGGCGGCCGGATCCGGCCAGGCGCCGCCGCGCGCCCGCTCCATCACCGCGCGCACCACGCCCATCTCCTGGAAGACGGTGGGCAGGTCCTTGGGGGTGGCCTCCAGCGCCTCGTCGCGCAGCTCGCGCAGGCGGGCCGCCAGCTCCCCGCCGTCGTCGCTGGCGGCGCGCCGGCCGGTGAGCGCGCCCAGCACCGCGGCCAGCAGCGCCTCCTCCTCGGCCACCAGCGCCCGCTCCGCCGAGGAGAGCGGCGGCGGGTGCGAGGGCGATACGGCGTGTGGGTGGGCGCGCAAGATCGATGACTGTAGTCCGGGGGCGGACAGGGCGCACGCGGGGGGGGGGGGGGGGGGGGGGGTCGGGGTCGGGAAGATCCGTACTCCCTCTCCCCCAGCTCGCTGGGGGAGAGGGCCGGGGTGAGGGGGCGGCTGCGGCCCGGGCCGGAGCCGAGGCGGAGGCCGGGGCCGCGGTCGACCTCCCGACACTCGACGCCCCGCCTCCCTTCGTGCGACGACCAGCGTCCATGCGCTGGATCGTCGCCGCCGCCGGGACCGGCCTCATGACCGTCCTCGGCACCGTCTACAGCTGGAGCCTCTACGCCCAGCCGCTGGCGGCGGCCTTCGGCTGGTCGGCCTCCACCACCACCTGGGCCTTCGCGGCGGCCATCTTCTCCCTCGGGGTAGGCGCCATCCTGGGTGGCCGGCTGCAGGACCGGCTGGGGCCGCGGCCGGTGGCGGTGGCGGGCGCGGCGCTCTGGGCGCTCGGGAACCTGGGCGCCGGGCTGGGCACGCGCTGGCTCGGGTCGGCCTGGCTGTACCTGAGCTACGGCGTGGTGGGCGGGCTGGGGCTGGGGCTGGCCTACGTGACGCCGGTGGCGGCGGTCACCAAGTGGTTCCCGGCCCGGCGGGGGCTCGGCAGCGGCCTGGTGGTCATGGGCTTCGGGCTGGGCGCCTTCCTCTACAACCTGGCCCTGCGCGCCGTGCCCTCCTTCGCGGCGGCGGCCAGGGAGGCCGGCGAGGTGCTGGCGCTGCGCAAGGTCGGCGCGGCGGCTGCGCTCTCCCCGGAGGCCACCGCGGCCGTGCTGGGGTCCTTCACGGTGTCGGGCCTGGTGTTCGGCGTGGTGGGGATCGCCTGCGCGGCGGCGATCCGGAACCCGCCGATCGCGACCTCGACCGGGACCCCGACCCCGACCCCGACCTCGACCGCGACCTCGACCTCGACCCCGACCTCGACCCCGACCTCGACCCCGACCCCGACCCCGACCTCGACCGCGACCTCGACCTCGACCGCGACCCCGCCCCCTTCCCTCGCCGACTGGCCCCCTTCCCTCGCCCTGCGCACCCCGCAGTTCTGGGCGCTCTGGGCCATGCTCTTCCTCAACGTCTCCGCCGGCATCCTCTTCATCTCGAGCGCCGTCCCCATCATGCGCGAGCTGACCGGCGCCAGCGCCGAGGCGGCGGTGGGGGTCTACGGGCTCATCGCCCTGGCCAACGGGCTGGGGCGCCTCCTGTGGGGCGCCGTCTCGGATCGGCTGGGCCGGCGGCTGGCCTACGGGCTCATCTACGGCGTCCAGATCGGCGTCTTCGCCGCGGTGTCGCAGGTCCACTCGCTCCCCGCGGTGGCGGCGCTCTTCGCGGTGGTGCTCCTCTGCTACGGCGGCGGCTTCGGGACCATGCCCTCGCTGGTGGCCGACTGGTTCGGCACCCGCCACCTGGGGATCAACTACGGCTGGATCCTGTCGGCCTGGGGCGCCGCCGGGGTGGCCGGCCCGATCTTCGTGGCGGCGGTGAAGGATGCCACCGGCTCCTACACCGGCGCACTCCCGGTGATGGCGGGCGTGCTGGCCGCCGCCGTGCTGCTGCCGGTGCTGGCCCGACCCCCCGGCGCACCCACCCCGTCGAAGGTCGCTGCGTCGGCTGGCGCACGCCACCCGGGCTGATAGCATCGGGGCGAAGCGCCGCGCAGCCAGCGGCGGGGAGGCGTCGGGATGATCACCCAGCTCGGAGGCCCCGCCGCCCCGGCGGCTCGCCCGCCCGAGGCAGCGGCGCGCCCGCTGGGCCCGGGCGACCATGCGGTCCGCCCGGGCGAACCCGCGGTGCGCCCGGCCGCCGCCGAGCCGGTCTTCCGCCCGCCCGGCACGGCAGCACCCGCCGCGACGAGGACCGACCAGCCAGTCGGCTCCGCCTCCGCCGAGGCCGAGGCCGAGGCCGCGCTGGACGCCGCGACGCTGCCGCACGCGGCGCCCCGGCCCGAGCTGCGCTGGCACGAGATCTCCATCGTGCCCCCCGGGACACCGGCGCCGCGCGGCATCGCCGCCTACCTGGCCGCCTCGCACCCGCTCCCGGCGCCGGTGGCCCTGATCGACGCCGCCGTCTAGGGCGCCGGTCTCCCCTGCCCGGCTGCCCGACCGCCGAGCAGCCAGCGCACCCCCTGCCAGCACGAGACCGGCCACCCGCGGGAGCCGTCGCCTCGGCCCGGCGTTTCCCGCCTGATCCCGGGCGCCTGGCTCCGCCGCCCGAACGCCCCCGCTGGCACGCGGCCTGCTACTCCCGGTCGGATGAGCCCCCGCCGCGCCGATCTCGAGACCGAGACCCTCTACGAGGTCGGCAAGGTGCTCTCGCTCTCCACCGACCTGAACAAGGCGTTCACCTCGGCGCTCAACCTGCTCGGGCTCTACCTGGGCATGGAGAACGGCACCCTCTCGCTCTTCGACCCGGTCACCGGCGAGGTCTTCATCGAGGCGGCGCCGCAGATGAAGGACTCGGAGCGCATCCTGGGCCGGCTGCGCCCGGGCGAAGGGGTGGTGGGGCGCATCTTCGCCACCGGCCTGCCGGTGGTCATCGCCGACATCGGGCAGGAGCCGCTCTTCCTCAACCGCACCGGGACCTGGCGCGACCTCGACACCTCGCCGCGCGCCTTCATCGGCGTGCCGGTGCAGGACGGCCGCACGGTGCTCGGGGTCCTCACGGTGGACCGGCCCCACGGGACCGCCCCCACCGAGTTCGGGCGCGACGTGCGCTTCCTCACCGTGGTCTCCCACCTGGTGGCGGCGCGCGTCCGGCTCATGCAGCTGGAGAGCCCCCACCGCCGCGCCTCGCGCGACCTGCCGCCGGTGGCGCCGGAGCCGGACCGCTTCCCCGGGGTGGTGGGCCAGAGCGCCCGCATGCGCGAGGTGCTGGCGCTGGTGGCGCGGGTGGCGCAGAGCCGCGCCACCGTCTTCCTGCGCGGCGAGAGCGGCACCGGCAAGGAGGTCATCGCCCGGGCCGTGCACGACGTCAGCCCGCGCGCCGCCCGACCCTTCGTGGCCGTCAACTGCGCCGCGCTGCCCGAGGCGCTGGTGGAGTCGGTGCTCTTCGGCCACGAGAAGGGGGCCTTCACCGGCGCCAGCGCCACCCACGCCGGCAAGTTCGAGCAGGCCGACGGCGGCACCCTCTTCCTCGACGAGGTGGGCGAGCTCTCCCAGGCGGCCCAGGCCAAGCTGCTGCGGGCCCTGCAGGAGCGGCAGTTCGAGCGGGTGGGCGGCCGGCGCACCATCACGGTGGACGTGCGGGTGGTGGCCGCCACCAACCGCGACCTCGAGGAGATGGTGCGCACCGGCGCCTTCCGGCTCGACCTGTACCACCGGGTCTCGGTGGTCACCATCTCGCTGCCGCCGCTGCGCGAGCGGCCCGAGGACGTGCCGGCGCTGGCGGAGCACTTCCTCCGGCAGCTCAACGAGGAGAACGGCCGGGCCGTCCAGCTGGCCCCGGAGGCGCTGGACGTGCTCGGCGAGTGTCGCCTCACCGGCAATGCCCGCCAGCTGCGCAACTGCCTGGAGCGGGCGGTGGTCGGCACCGACCGGGATCGCCTGGGGCGAGGCGACTTCCCCTGCATCCAGGGCGGCGTCCACACCGCTTGCCTGATGGAGCTGGCGTCGGCGCCCCTGGGGCTCTCGGCGGCCCCGAGCCCGAGCCCGAGCCCGAGCCCGAGCCCGAGCCCGACCCCGACCCCGACCTCGACCTCGACCTCGGCCCCGACCTCGACCCCGACCCCGACCTCGCCCTCCACCCCGCCCGACGAGCGCGCCACCGTGCTCGCCGCCCTCGAGAAGAGCGCCTGGGTGCAGGCCAAGGCGGCCCGGCTGCTCGGCATGACGGTGCGGCAGCTCGGGTACCGGGTGAAGAAGTACGGCATCACCCTGGAGCGGTTCTAGGCCGAGGCGCCATGCGGCCCACCTCCTTCAACCGCTGCAACCTGCCGCCCTGGGTCATCGCCTCGGCGGAGTTCAACGACGACCCCCGCGCGCTCGAGGTGCAGGGGGTGCGCGAGGCCAACGCCTTCTTCTTCCGCGCCCTCGACGCCACCGACGATCCGGCCGAGCGGGCCCGGCGCCTCGACGACTGGCTCTCGGTGCGCTTCCAGCTGCACCAGTGGCAGGCGCAGGCCTCGCCCACCGCGCGCCGGGCCCTGCGCAACGGCTACCTGCGCTTCCTGCGCGGCTGGGGCCACGACTCGAGCTCGGTGGAGGGCGCGGTGCTGAAGGCCTGGGTGGAGAGCCGCATGGGCATCCCGCCCACCTTCCACGGCGGCCGCCTGGACGGCGCGGACGGCGAGGCCCAGCGGCGCTACGAGGCCGACCGCATGCAGGGCAGCGCGCGCACCAGCGCCATCTTCGACCAGCTGGACCTGGTCTACGCCTTCACCCAGTACGAGCTGGCGCGCCGCCACCCGGAGGCGCGCTGGCTCACCCTGTGGCGGGGCCAGCACGACGTGGGCGAGCACCAGGTGCTGCGCCGCCTGGGCCCGCGCGAGCAGGTGGTGGCGCTCAACAACCTCTGCTCCTTCACCGACGACCCGGAGCGGGCCTGGGAGTTCGGCTCCACGGTCTGGGAGGCGCGGGTGGCGGTGCCGCGCCTCTTCTGCCTCTCCTGGCTCCTGGGCGGCGCGCTGCAGGGGGAGCGCGAGGCGCTGGTCATCGGCGGCGAGCTCACGGTGCGGCGGGTCATGGCCTAGGGTGGGCCGCCCTGCCCCAGCGGCGACAGCCCCACCAGCCGCCCGGACAGCCGCGAGAGCTCGGCGACCAGCCCGCGGTCGAGGCGCCTGGTCCAGCGGGCCGGCAGCGCCTCCGGCCCGTAGTAGGCGCCGGCGATGGCGCCGGCGATGGCCCCGGTGGTGTCGGCGTCGCCGCCCTGGTTGACCACCGCCGTCAGGCACCCCTCGAAGTCGTGCGTCGCGAAGAGGTGGTGCAGCACCGTCTGCATGGTGTCCGCCACGTAGCCGGTGGCCAGGCCGCGGTAGGGCACGAAGCGCAGGCGCGGCTGGGCCTGCACCGCGGCCTCCGCGCAGGCGCGGAGGTGGCGGAGCGAGCGCCCCAGGCAGGCCTGCTGGACCAGCCGGGCCACCAGGACGCAGGCCGCGTCGGAGAGCGGGTGGTGGTGCGTGATGCGGGCCTGCGCCACCGCCACGCGCCGCAGCGCCGCGTCGTCGCCCAGCGTCAGGAGGGCCACCGGCAGCACCCGCATGGCGGCGCCGTTCCCGGCGTCCCACTCGCCCGGCTGGCCCTCGGTGGTCCCGTCCAGCATGAAGCGGCGGATCCCGGCGCGGCAGGTGGAGCCGACGTCGGTGGGGCGACCCGTGAGCCAGGCGGCGAAGGCGGCGGCCACCGCCGGCGCCGACCACCCCCCGGCGGCGTCGACGGCGCGCGCCACGGCGAGCGACATCTCGGTGTCGTCGGTCACCTGGCCTGGCCGCAGGCGCAGCCACCCGCCGCCGCTGAGCTCGCGGTGGACCCCGTGGGCCGCCCGGATCTCGCCGGCCGTCATGAACTCCACGGTGGCGCCCAGCGCGTCGCCGATGGCCAGGCCGAGGAAGGCGGCCCGGGCCCGGTCGCGGACGTCGGGCAGGTGGACGGAGGGCGGCGGCGCGAGGGGCGGCGCGCCCGGGCAGGCCGGCTGGTCCACGGCCGCGGGCCTAGGGGCGCTGCCGCAGCGCCCGCAGCTGGGTGGGGCGCCAGCCGAGCCGCCGGTAGAAGCCGTGCGCCGCCAGGTTCTCCTCGTCCACCAGCAGCTGCAGGCGGGTGGCGCCGCGCTCCCTGGCCCAGGCGCCGAGCGCGTCCAGCAGCAGCCGCCCGGCCCCGGCGCCGCGGGCCGCCGCCTCCACCACCAGGTCCTCCACCCAGGCCGCCGGACCGCCCTCGGCGGTGGAGATGACCAGCTGCCCGGTCACCAGCCCCACCACCGCGCCGTCGCGCTCGGCCACCAGCACCGCGGCCCGGTCCCCGGCCGCCAGCAGGGCGGCCAGCCCGCGCCGCTGCCGCGCCGGCTCGGGCGCGAAGTCGGCCTCCAGCGAGAAGAGCTCCGAGAGCAGCCCCACCAGCGCCGGGAGGTCCGCCGTCCCGGCCGGGCGGACGGCCAGCACGCCGCCGCGGTCGGGCGCCGGGCAGGCGGCCGGCCCGGCCCGGCTCACGGCGCCGGCACCGGCTCGAAGGTGAACGCGTCCTTCTTGCAGGTCCGGCCGCAGGCCTCGCAGCCGATGCAGTCGTCGGGGCGCCCCACCACCGCGTACATCTTGGCCGACTCCTCCTCGTCCACCTCGGCCGGCGCCAGCACGTCGTGGGCGCAGATCTTGATGCAGCGGCCGCAGCCGATGCACAGCTCCTTGTCGATGTGGCGCACGAAGCGGGGCGTCCACTCCCTGCCGCTGCGGGTCAGCCCGGTGATGAACGACATGTCGCTCCTCCTCCTGCTCCTGGTGGACGCCGCCGGAGGGCGGCGCGGTGGCCTGGCGCGCCGCCCGTCGAGCGGCGCCCAGGGTGGTGGCCCGGCGCCCCGGCCAGCGGGGCGCCGGGAGCTTCAGTCCAGCGGCGCCTCGGGGGGCGGCTCGACCTCGGTGGGCCCGAGCAGGCGGCGCAGCCACGGCGGCGGGCGGCCGCGCAGCACCTGCTGCAGCCTGGCCACCGCCTCGGCCACCGGCAGGGGCTCCCCGGTCTTCATGGGGTGGACCCGGCGGGCCACCAGCTTGGCGGCCGCCGGCCCGCCGATGGCCTGCGTGTAGACGATGGCGCAGCCGGCGATGGCCGAGGCGCGGGCGGCGATGCGGTCCTCCTCGTCGCCGCCGGAGAGGGTGGCCACCTGCCCGACCACCTCGGCGGAGTCCGGCCCCACCTCCCAGATGAAGAAGCGGCTCGCCTGGCCGAAGTGCTCGTCGATGGTGGTGCCGCTGCTGCTGGTGAACGCCACGCGCATGCCCTGCCTCCTCGGCCCTGGAGGGCCCCCGTCAGTTGTGGGCCAGCTTCTGCGCCTCGCCCGTCGAGGCCTGCAGCAGGTTGGCCACCTCGAAGACCAGGTTCATGGTGCCGCGGTAGCCGACCCAGACCTTCTGGTGCCCGCCCAGCCGGTCGAAGACCGGGTAGCCGGTGCGCAGGTGGGCCTTCACGCCCAGCGCGGCGGTCGCCTGGCGGCCGTTGGAGTTGGCCACCAGCAGGTCCACGCCCCGGGCCGCCTCCTCCAGGTCCTCCAGGTCGCCCACGAAGACCCGCGGGCACGGCAGCGCGTCCAGCCCCCGGGTGCGGGTGGCGGCCAGGGCGGCCGTGAGATGGCAGCCCATGCCGTGCAGGAAGGCCGCCAGCCCCTTCAGGTGGTCGGCCTCCAGCGCCAGGGCCACCTTCTTGCCGCTGAACTGGTAGTGGCTGTCCACCATGGCGTCGGCCAGGCGGCTGCGCCAGCGCCGCAGCGGCTCGGGCACCGGGCGGCCGGAGAGGGCCGAGAGGGTGGCCACGAAGGCGTCCACCTCGCCGATCCCGGTCAGGGAGGTGAAGCCGTAGGCCGGCACCCCGAAGCGCTCGGTCAGGCCGCGGGCCGCCCGGGCCAGCGAGTCACCCACGTAGAGGGTGGCGGCGCCCCGGCCGGCCAGGCGCACCGCCTCCACCGGCACGCCGCCGGTGGAGAGGGGCGAGACCTCCAGGTCGATGTGGCCGTCGAGCGCCGTCGAGAGGTCCGGCACCGTGAGCGGCTCGAGCCCGAAGGCCTCGATCAGCCCCTTCAGCTCCTCCACGTCGGCCGGGGTGAGGTGGGAGCCCGGCAGCAGGTTCACCTGGCGGGGCCGCCGCTCGCCGCCCTCGGCCAGCGTGCCCAGGATGGCCTCGACCGCGGCGGCGTAGCCCTCCTGCAGCGAGCCGCAGTAGTCGGGGGTGGAGGCCCAGATGACCGGCGTGCCGGCCAGGTCGGGCCGCTCCAGGCGCAGCTGGGCGATGGCCGACTGCACGTCGTCGCCCATGGTCTCGGTGAGCCCGGAGGTCATCACCCCCACCACGCCCGGCCGGAACTTCTCCACCACCCGGCCGATGCCGCGCTTCAGGTTCTCCCAGCCGCCGAAGATGGCCGAGTCCTCGCTCATGGCGGTGGAGTTGAGGGCGATCGACTCCTTGAAGTGGCGCGAGAGCTGGAGCCGGATGAAGGTCGAGCAGCCCTGGGCGCCGTGGAGCAGGCCGAGCATCCGGTCGATGCCCAGGTAGGCCAGGGTGGCCCCCAGCGCCGGCGAGTTCTTCTGCGGGTTGACGGTGGCCGCCTTGACCGGGACCTTGACCCGCGAGGCCGACAGGTCCTCCGCCGCCAGCCGGTCGGCGTGGCCGGCCGCCCGCTCCGCCGCCAGCAGGCAGGCCGCCTCGCCGCCCTCCCAGGGCGACGGCACGGTCAGGGCCGGCCAGATGGGGTTGCCGACCGTCAGGTCGAGCTGGCGCGCGAAGGTGACCATCCCCTGGTAGCCGGCGTAGGGGTGGGACCGCCCGTGGTTGATGTCGAGGAACGGGGTGCGGGTCTTGAGCGCCAGGA
This sequence comes from Anaeromyxobacter sp., assembly GCA_016718565.1. NCBI lineage: Bacteria > Pseudomonadati > Myxococcota > Myxococcia > Myxococcales > Anaeromyxobacteraceae > Anaeromyxobacter > Anaeromyxobacter sp. The sequence continues at coordinate 517,573 of JADKCZ010000003.1, forward strand.
ACTTGGTCTTGCCGCCGGCCACGATCAGGTCGGGCAGCTTCTCCTTCATGACCGCCAGCAGCCCGGCCGTGGAGGTGTCCTCGATGATGCCGGCGTCCTCCCGCATCAGCGCCTTCATGCGGTGGAAGTCCTCCAGGGTGGAGTTCTGGGTCCCGGCGGCCAGGATCTCCACGCCCAGCTCGCTGAGGGCGTTCACCATCGACCAGGTCTTGACCCCCCCGGTGAAGAGGACCGCCCGCTTCCCCTGGAGCCGCGCCCGGTGGGGGGCGATGGCCAGGCGGGTGGCGACCTCCTCCTCGGCCACCAGCCGCTCCACCCGGTCGCGCATGGTGGTGTCGCCCGGCACGCCGCGGGCCTCGTCGAGCGCGGCGGCGATGTCCCTGAGCGCCTTGGCGGTGTCGGTCAGGCCGTAGAAGGACTCCTCCAGGTAGGGGATGCCGAACCGCTTCTTCATCTTCCGCGCCATGTTGGTGAGGCTCTTGGAGCAGATGATGACGTTGAGGCGGGCCCGGTGGGCGTACCGCAGGTCCGCGAACCTGGCGTCGCCGCTGATGCAGGAGAGGATGCGGATGCCGAGCCGCTCGAAGAGGGGCAGCATCCCCCACAGGTCGCCGGCGATGTTGTACTCGCCGATCAGGTTGACGTCGTAGTCGGTCAGGTGATCCGGCTCGGCGGTGCCGATGACGTGGTCGAGCAGCAGCTCCCCGGCCAGCCGGTTGCCGATGTTCTTGTCCCCGACGAACCCGGGGGTGTTGACCGGGATGACCGGCACGTCCACCTCGGCCGAGACCGACTTGCAGACCGAGTCGACGTCGTCGCCCGTCATGGCCGAGACGCAGGTGGCGTAGACGAAGACGGCCTTGGCCTCGCCGCGGTAGCGGGCGGTGAGGTCCAGGATGGCCTGGCGCAGCTTCTTCTCGCCGCCGAAGACCACGTCGTTCTGGCTCAGCTCGGTGGTGAAGCCGCGCCGGTAGAGCTGGCTGCCGGAGGAGCGGGCCCCGCGGTTGTCCCAGGAGTTGCCGGCGCAGCCGATGGGGCCGTGGACCAGGTGGATGGCGTCGGTGATGGGCATCAGCACCACCCGGGCGCCGTCGAAGGCGCAGCTCCGCTCGGTGCCCTCCCCCGGCTCGGACTTCTTGCAGAACTTGGGCGCGCCCTTCTCCTGGGTCTCGCACTCGGCGGCGTCGTAGTAGTCGGGGCGCGCCATGGCTCCTCCGGGAGGCGTGAAGGTGGGGCGCGCGCCGGCTCCCGGTCGCGCGCCCCGGTCCGGCTACCGCATCATCTCGAAGAACCGCTCCTCGCAGGTGTCGTCCTTGATCTCGAGGAAGCGGTTGCAGATCTCGCTGAGCATGTTGATGACGCCCTGGTAGCCGATGATGGGCGAGCGGTGCTTGTTGACCCGGTCGAAGACCGGGAAGCCGAAGCGGAAGAGCGGGATCTTGGCGTCGCGCGCCAGGAACTTGCCGTGGGTGTCGCCGATGACGGCGTCCACCGGGTCGGTCATCACCAGGCTGCGCAGGTGCCACAGGTCGCGGTTCATCCAGATCTGGGCCTGCGCGCCGAAGGGCGAGGACTGGAGGAGCAGCTCCAGCTCCTTCTCCAGCTTCTTGGAGCCGCGGCTGCAGAGCACGTGGCGCGGCACCGCGCCCATCTCCAGCAGGAAGGCCACGTACCCCAGCAGCTGGTCCGGGTCGCCGTAGACCGCGAACTTCTTGCCGTGCATGTACTGCTGGGCGTCGGTCATGGCGTCCACCGCCCGGCCCCGCTCGGCCCGGAGCGCGTCCGGCACCGGCCGGTCGAAGAGCTCGGCCAGCTTCATGAGGAAGTCGTCGGTCCGGCCGATCCCCATGGGCATGCCCAGCGAGGCGTGCCGCCCGGCGTAGGCCTCCTTGATCCAGGCGAAGGCCTTGGCGGTGGCGTAGGGGCCCACCGTCAGGGTGGCCTTGCCGTTCACCGAGTCGCCCGCCTCGAGCAGCGGGGTGCCGCCCGGGTAGAGGCGGTAGGTGCCGTCGTTGGGCGAGTCGAAGGTCTCGGTGATGTCCGCCAGGATGGTGGCCGGGATGCCGAAGGCGTCGAAGATCCGCTTGTACTCCCGGTAGTTGCCGGTGTTGGCGTCGAAGCCCGGGATGAAGTTGAGCTTGCCGGTGCAGCGCCCCTCCACCTTCTTGCCCTCGGTGAGGTTCTGCAGGATGGCCGTCAACATGTTGTCGTAGCCGGTGATGTGGGTGCCCTTGAAGCTGGGGGTGTTGGCGTAGGGCGTCGGCAGGTCCTTGGGCAGGGTCCCCTTGTTCCGGGCGTTCTTGAGGAAGGCGGTCAGGTCGTCGCCGATCACCTCCGGCATGCAGGAGGTGAAGACCGCGATCATCTTGGGCTTGTAGAGCGCCACCGCGTTCTCCAGGCCCTCGTGCAGGTTGGCCTGGCCGCCGAAGACCGCGCCGTCCTCGGTCATGGCGTCGGAGACCGCCGGGGCCGGCTCGCGGAAGTGGCGGTTCAGGGTGGAGCGGTAGTAGGAGGCGCAGCCCTGCGAGCCGTGCACGAAGGGGAGCGTCCCCTCGAAGCCGTGGGCGCACAGCTCGGCGCCCAGCGGCTGGCAGGCGTGGACCGGGTTCACCACCAGGGCCTGGCGGGCGAAGTTCTTCTCCCGGTAGTCCTGGGTGTCGATCCAGGCCGCGACGCGGGCCTCCTCCTCGGGGGAGGTGGTGGTGACGGGCTTGACGGTGAGGCCGAGGTTGTTCGCCATGGTCATCTCCTGGGCGCGCGGGGACTCATCCGTCCCACGGGCGGCGGGTGCTCCACTGCGGCTGGTGCGGCGTCGGTGCGGCTTTCGCGAAGCGGCTTCTTCTCGGGGGGTGGGGCCCCGACGGCTCCGCCGGCGGGGAGGGGGCGAGGCGCCCCCTGCAACTCAGAAGGGCGACTTCACGAGCTTCCAGGTCGGGCTGTTGACCGCCAGGTCGATGTCCCGCGCGAAGACCGGGAACCCCTGGTAGGCGTGGTACGGGCCCGAGTAGTCCCAGCTGTGCATCTGCCGGAAGGGCAGCCCCATCTTCTGGAAGAGGTACTTCTCCTTGATGCCCGAGCCGATCAGGTCCGGCTTGAGCTTCTGCACGAAGTGCTCCAGCTCGTGCTCGGAGGCGTCGTCGTAGATGACGGTGGCCTCTGGCAGCTCCGGCATGGTGCGCTCGTAGTCGTCGGAGTGGGCGAACTCGTAGCCCGCCCCGATGACCACCATGCCCAGGTCCTCGTAGGCCCCCACCGTGTGGCGCGGGCGCAGGCCGCCCACGTAGAGCATCACCTTCTTGCCCTCCAGGCGGGGGCGGTACTCCTCGACCACCTTCTTCATCTCCACGTCCCACTTGGCGATGACCCGCTCCACGTTCTCCTTGATGCGGTCGTCGAACTTCTCGGCGATCTTCCGCAGGCTCTCGCGGATCTTGGTGGGGCCGAAGAAGTTGAACTCCAGCCAGGGGATCCCGTACTTCTCCTCCATGACCCGGCACATGTAGTTCATCGACCGGTAGCAGTGGATGAGGTTCAGCTTCACCTGGTGGGTGGCGGCGATCTTGTCCATCTCGCCGTCGCCGGTCCAGGTGGCCTTGACGTTCAGCCCGATCTCGGCGAGCAGGTCCTTGGCGGCCCAGACGTCGCCGCCGATGTTGTAGTCGCCGATGAGCGCGACGTCGTACGGCCCGGCCGGCTCGGCGAACTCCCGCGTCCCGATGATGTAGTCGCGGATGGTGTCGTTGGAGATGTGGTGCCCCAGCGACTGGGAGACCCCGCGGAAGCCCTCGCAGCTGCAGGGGACGATGGGCAGGTCCAGCTCCTGGCTCGACTTCTTGGCGACGGCGTTGATGTCGTCGCCGATGAGCCCGACCGGGCACTCCGAGAGGATGGAGATGCCCTTGGCCAGCGGGAAGAGCTGGTGGGTCTCGGCCAGCAGGGTGGCCAGCTTCTTGTCGCCGCCGTAGACGATGTCCTTCTCCTGGAAGTCGGACGTCATCTGCATGCCGAACTGGGTGACGCCGTTCTTGCCGGTCATCAGGTTGCGGCGGGTGCCCCAGGAGTACCAGCCGCAGCCCACCGGCCCGTGGGAGATGTGGGCCATGTCGCGGATGGGGCCCCACACCACGCCCTTGGCGCCGGCGTAGGCGCAGCCCCGGGCGCTCATCACGCCCGGCACGGTCTTGCGGTTCGACTTGACGCAGGTGGAGCAGGCGGACGGGTCGTTCGGCGCCAGGTGGGGGGCCCGCTTCTTGCGCCCCTTCTCCGGGTAGGCCTCCAGGGCCTCGTCGATCATCTCCTGCGTCGACTCCTTGGTGATGCCCTCGACCTTCTTGACCTCGACCTCGTCCGCCATGGTTCGCTCCCTTGCCTTTCGTGTGGTGCGGCTACGCCACCGCGGCGGCCTTGCCGACGATCGCCTCGTCCTCGGGGGCCATGATCCCGAACTCCATGAGCAGCCCCTCCAGCTCCTCCATCTCGAGGGGCGTCGGGATCACCAGCTTCTTGTTCTCCAGGATCTTCCGCGCCAGGGTCCGGTACTCCTCGGCCTGCTTGTGCTCCGGGGCGTACTCGATGACCGTCATGCGGCGCAGCTCGGCGCGCTGCACCTCGTTGTCGCGGGGCACGAAGTGGATCATGTGGGTGCCCAGCCGCTTGGCCAGCGCCTCGATGAGGTCGGCCTCGCGGTCGGTGTTGCGCGAGTTGCAGATCAGGCCGGCCAGCCGGACCCGGCCGGAGGTGGCGTACTTGAGGATGCCCTTGGCGATGTTGTTGGCCGCGTACATGGCCATCATCTCGCCGGAGCAGACGATGTAGATCTCCTCCGCCTTGTTCTCGCGGATGGGCATGGCGAAGCCGCCGCAGACCACGTCGCCGAGCACGTCGTAGAAGACGAAGTCGAGCTCCTTGGTGTAGGCCCCCTGCTCCTCCAGGAAGTTGATGGCCGTGATGACGCCGCGGCCGGCGCAGCCCACCCCCGGCTCCGGCCCGCCCGACTCGACGCACTTGATGTCGCCGTAGCCGACCTTCATCACGTCGGCGACCTCCAGGTCCTCCACGGTGCCGCGCTCGCGCACCAGGTCCATCACGGTGGCCTGCGCCTTGGCGTGCAGGATGAGCCGGGTGGAGTCGGCCTTGGGGTCGCAGCCGACGATCATGACCTTCTTGCCGAGCGAGGCGAGGCCGGCCACCGTGTTCTGGGTGGTGGTGGACTTGCCGATGCCGCCCTTCCCGTAGATTGCGATCTGCCTCATTGGTCTCTCCGTTCCTCGGGGTCCCCGGGCCCCTGGCGGCTGCCCGGCCGGCCCACCTTCGGACCGACGGGAGGCACCATTGCGAAGGGCGCGCCAACCGGGGCCGGCGGCGCGGAAGTGAAGCCTGGCGCGCATTCCGGCCTGGAGCGGACGTTGACGCCGCCCAGGGCGGCTCCGGCCCCGCCGGCGCTGTGCGGAAGCCGACACTGGCCGGGGTGGATCCCGACAGGCCTGGGGCCGGCTCCCGACAGGGAAAGGGACGGGACCCGACACTGGCCTGGACGGCCGGCCCCGGGCGGGCGCCCGCAGGCCGCCCGGAGGCCCGTGGGACGAGGAGGCCGGCTGGAACGCCCGGTGCAGCAGGGGATCCGCGCCACCACCCCTCACCGCCTGCCGCGGGGACGCACCATGAAGCCACGCCTGCCGGTCCTGGACGCCGTCGCCTCGCCGCGGGGCCGGTCCGCCACCCCGGCCGCCAACTGCACCTTCGCCGGCGGCTGCGGCGAGGCGGCGCCCCCGCCGCGGCCGCTCCCCTCCGACGTGGCCGAGCGGGTGAAGAACCACCCCTGCTACAGCCAGGAGGCCCACCACCACTTCGCCCGCATGCACGTGGCGGTGGCCCCGGCCTGCAACCTGCAGTGCCACTACTGCAACCGGAAGTTCGACTGCGCCAACGAGAGCCGCCCCGGGGTGGTCTCGGAGCGCCTCACCCCGGACCAGGCCCTCCTGAAGATCAGGGCGGTGGCCGCCGCGGTGCCGCAGCTCTCGGTGGTCGGCATCGCCGGGCCGGGCGACCCGCTGGCCAACCCCGCCCCGACCTTCGAGGTGCTGGAGCGGGTCTCGCGCGAGCTGCCCGACCTGACCCTGTGCCTCTCCACCAACGGGCTGGCCCTGCCGGACCACGTCGAGCGGCTGGCCGCCCTGGGGGTGGGCCACGTCACCGTCACCGTCAACATGGTGGACCCGGAGGTCGGCGAGCGCATCTACCCGTGGGCCCTGTGGCGGGGCAAGCGGGTCATGGGCCGGGACGCCGCCCGGCTCCTCTCGGAGCGGCAGCTCGAGGGGATCGAGGGGCTCACCGCCCGCGGCGTGCTGGTCAAGGTCAACTCGGTGGTCATCCCCGGCGTCAACGACCTGCACCTCCCGGAGGTGGGCCGGCGGCTGCGCGGCCTGGGGGTCTTCCTGCACAACGTCATGCCGCTCATCTCGGCCCCGGAGCACGGCACCCACTACGGCCTCTCCGGGCAGCGCGGGCCGAGCGCCGCGGAGCTGGAGGCCGTGCAGCGCGCCTGCGAGACCGACGTGAAGCTGATGCGCCACTGCCGGCAGTGCCGCGCCGACGCGGTGGGGCTGCTCGGCGAGGACCGCAACCGCGAGTTCACGCTGGCCTCGCTGCCGCCCGAGCCGGCCCAGGACGCCTCGGAGGTCCGGGCGGCCCACCGGGCGGCGGTGGAGCGGCGGCGCGAGGCGCTGGACGCGGCGCGGCGCGAGGCGCTGCGGGAGGTGGCCCACCTGGACGCCGGCCTCTCGGCCCGGGTGGCGGTGGCCACCAAGGGGGAGGGGCTGGTGAACCAGCACTTCGGCCACGCCACCGAGTTCCTGGTCTTCGAGGTGGACCGCGCCGGCGCCCGCCTGCTCGGGCGGCGCGCCGTGGAGCGCACCTGCCGCGGCGGCGAGGAGGAGGAGGACGCCCTGGCCGCCTCGCTGCGCGTCCTGGCCGACTGCCAGGCGGTGCTGGTGGCCAAGGTGGGCCACTGCCCCAAGGGTCAGCTGGCCGCCGCCGGCATCGAGCCGGTGGAGGACCAGGCCCACCAGCCCATCGAGGCGGCGGCGCTGGCCTGGTTCGCCGGCTTCGCGGGCCGGGTGGCGCGCGGCGAGGTGCCGGCGCCCGCCCCGCGCCCGGCGCCCGTCCCGACCAGGGCCGGCGCCGTCGGCGTCCTCTAGGGAGGCAGCACCGTCTCCCCGTAGGAGAGGTACCGGTCCACCGCCTGGGCCGCCAGCCGCCCCTCGCGGATGGCCCAGACCACCAGCGACTGGCCGCGGGCCATGTCCCCGGCCGCGAAGACGCCCGGCACGCTGGTCATCTTCTCCTCGTCGGTCCAGACGTTGCCGCGGTCGTCGAGCTTGCAGCCCAGCTGGCCGGGCACGGTCTTCTCGGGCCCCGTGAACCCCATGGCCAGCAGCACCAGGTCGGCCGGGACGACCCGCTCCGACCCCGGCACCTCCTTGGGCCCGAAGCGGCCGTCGGCCCCCTTGGTCCACTCCACCGAGACCAGGTGCAGCTCCTTGACCCGGCCCTGCTCGTCGCCCACGAACTTCTTGGTGAGCACCTGGTAGACGCGGGGGTCGCTGCCCCAGAGCGCGGCGGCCTCCTCCTGCCCGTAGTCCATCTTGTAGACCTTGGGCCACTGCGGCCACGGGTTGTCGGCCGCCCGGGACTCGGGCGGGCGCGGCAGGATCTCGAGCTGGGTCACGCTGGTGGCGCCGTGGCGGATGGAGGTGCCCACGCAGTCGGTGCCGGTGTCGCCGCCCCCGATGACCACCACCCGCCGGCCCTTGGCCGAGAGGAACCTCCCGTCGGCCAGCGCGCTGTCGAGCAGGCTCTTGGTGTTGCGGTGCAGGAACTCCATGGCCAGGTGGATGCCCTCCAGCTGGCGCCCCTCCACCGGCAGGTCGCGCGCCGCGGTGGCCCCGCCCGCCAGCACCACGGCGTCGTAGTCCTTGGCGAGCCGCTCGGCCGGGATGTGGGTGCCGATCTCGGTGCCGGTGACGAAGCGGATGCCCTCGTCGGCCAGCAGCTTGACCCGGCGCTCCACCACGCCCTTGTCGAGCTTCATGTTGGGGATGCCGTACATGAGCAGCCCGCCGATCCGGTCGGCCCGCTCGAAGACGGTGACGGCGTGCCCCGCCTTGTTGAGCTGCGAGGCGCAGGCCAGGCCGGACGGCCCGGAGCCCACCACCGCCACGCGCTTGCCGGTGCGGATGGGCGGCGGCTCGGCCACCACCCAGCCCTCCTCGAAGGCCCGGTCGACGATGGTGGCCTCGATGGTCTTGATGGTCACCGGCAGGCCGTTGAGCCCGCAGGTGCAGCTGCCCTCGCAGGGCGCCGGGCAGACCCGCCCGGTGAACTCGGCGAAGTTGTTGGTCTTGGCCAGCCGGATGTAGGCCTCCTTCCACTGGCCGCGGTAGACGAGGTCGTTCCACTCCGGGATGAGGTTGTTGATGGGGCACCCGGAGGCCATGCCGGCGATGAGCTTGCCGGTGTGGCAGTAGGGGATGCCGCAGTCCATGCAGCGCGCCCCCTGCTCCCGGAGCACCTGCTCCAGGTAGGGCGGGTGGGCCTCGCTCCAGTCCTTGATGCGCTCCAGCGGCGGCCGGTCGAGCTTGGCGGCGCGCTGGTACTCCATGAATCCGGTCGGCTTGCCCATGTGCTAGTTCCCACCCACCCGCGCCACGTCGTGTGCGTTGGCCTCGAAGGCGGCCAGCTCGGCCTGGTCCTGCGTCAGCCCCTTGGCCCGGAACTGTCGCTGGGCCTCCAGCATGCGGCGGTAGTCGTGCGGCAGCACCTTGACCAGGCGGGCCGCCTGCTCCTTCCAGCCCTCCAGCAGGCGGCGCCCCAGGGCGCTGCCGGTCAGCTCGACGTGCCGCTCCACCAGCCCCTTCACCAGCCCGAGCTCCTCCGGCTCGACCACCGGGGTGAGCCCCACCATCTGCCCGTTGCAGCGCTGGGCGAAGCTGCCGTCGGCGTCCAGCACGTAGGCCACGCCGCCCGACATGCCGGCCGCGAAGTTGCGCCCGGTGCGGCCCAGCACCACCACCCGGCCACCGGTCATGTACTCGCAGCCGTGGTCGCCGACGCCCTCGACCACCGCGGTGGCGCCCGAGTTGCGCACCGCGAAGCGCTCGCCGGCCACGCCGCGGATGAAGGCCTCGCCGCCGGTGGCCCCGTAGAGGGCCACGTTGCCGACCAGCACGTTGTCCTCGGCCACGAAGGCCGCCTGGCGCGGCGGGAAGACCGCCAGCGTGCCGCCCGAGAGCCCCTTGCCGATGTAGTCGTTGGCGTCGCCCTCCAGCGTGAGCGTGATGCCGCGCGGCAGGAAGGCCCCGAAGGACTGGCCGGCCGAGCCCTGGAAGCGGAAGGTGATGGTGCCGGGCGGCAGGCCGTCCGGGCCGTGCCGGCGCGTCAGCTCCGAGCCGGTCATGGTGCCCACCACCCGGTTGGTGTTGCGGATGGGCAGGGTGGCGTCCACCCGCTCGCCCCGCTCCAGCGCCGGCATGGCCAGCGGCAGGAGCGTGGTGACGTCCAGGCTGCGCTCGATGCCGTGGTCCTGCGGGATGGAGCTGGTGCGGCCGTAGTGGCGCGGCACGGTGGGCTTGAAGAGGATGCGGGAGAAGTCCAGGTTGCGGGCCTTCCAGTGGTCCACCGCCCGGCGCATCTCCAGGCGCTCCGAGCGGCCCACCATCTCGTCGACGGTGCGGAAGCCCAGCTCGGCCATGTACTCGCGGACCTCCTGGGCGATGAAGCGCATGAAGTTGACCACGTGGGCCGGGTCGCCGGTGAACTTGGCGCGCAGCGCGGGGTCCTGGGTGGCCACGCCCACCGGGCAGGTGTTGAGGTGGCAGGCCCGCATCATGATGCAGCCCAGCACCACCAGCGGCCCGGTGGCGAAGCCGAACTCCTCGGCGCCCAGCAGCGCGCCGATGACCACGTCGCGGCCGGTCTTGAGCTGGCCGTCCACCTCCACGGTGATCCGGCTGCGCAGGTCGTTCATCACCAGCACCTGGTGGGCCTCGGCCAGGCCCAGCTCCCAGGGGATGCCGGCGTGCTTGATGGAGGTGAGCGGCGAGGCGCCGGTGCCGCCGTCGTAGCCCGAGATGAGCACCACGTCGGCGTGGGCCTTGGCCACCCCGGCGGCGATGGTGCCCACCCCCACCTCGGCCACCAGCTTCACCGAGACCCGCGCCTTGTGGTTGGCGTTCTTCAGGTCGTGGATGAGCTGGGCCAGGTCCTCGATGGAGTAGATGTCGTGGTGCGGCGGCGGCGAGATCAGCCCGACCCCGGGGGTGGCGTGCCGGGTCCTGGCGATCCAGGGGTAGACCTTGGAGCCGGGCAGCTGGCCGCCCTCGCCCGGCTTGGCGCCCTGGGCCATCTTGATCTGCAGCTCGCGGGCGTTGACCAGGTAGTTCGAGGTGACGCCGAAGCGGCCCGAGGCCACCTGCTTGATGGCCGAGTTCTTGGAGTCGCCGTTGGCCTCCTTGACGTAGCGGGCCGGGTCCTCGCCGCCCTCGCCGGTGTTGGACTTGCCCCCGATGCGGTTCATGGCCACGGCCAGCGCCTCGTGGGCCTCCTTGGAGATGGAGCCGTAGCTCATGGCGCCGGTCTTGAAGCGGCGCATGACCGCCTCCACCGGCTCGACCTCGTCGATGGGCACCGCCCGGGTGCCGGGCTTCAGGTCCATCAGGCCGCGGATGGTGCACAGGTTCTTCGACTGGTTGTCGATGAGCGCCGTGTAGTCCTTGAAGGCCTTGTAGTCGCCGGTGCGGGTCGCCAGCTGCAGCCGGTGCACCGTCTCGGGGTTGAAGAGGTGGTGCTCGCCGCCCTGGCGGTACTGGTACTGGCCGCCGGCCGGCAGGCTGCGGTGCACGATGGGGCGCTTGGGCGGGAAGCCGCGCTCGTGGCGCAGCCGCGCCTCCTTGGCCACCACGTCGATGCCCACCCCGCCCACCCGGGTGGCGGTCCAGGTGAAGTACTCGTCGATGAAGTCCTGGTTCAGGCCGATGGCCTCGAAGACCTGGGCGCCGTGGTAGCTCTGGATGGTCGAGATGCCCATCTTGGAGATGACCTTGACGATGCCCTTGGAGACCGCCTTGGCGTAGTTCTTCTCGGCCTCGTAGGCCGTCCCCGGGATCATCCCCAGCTTGACCTGGTCGTGGATGGTCTCGAAGACCAGGTAGGGGTTGATGGCGCTGGCGCCGTAGCCGGTCAGGAGCGCGAAGTGGTGCACCTCGCGAGGCTCGCCGGACTCCAGCACCAGGCCGCAGCGGGTGCGGGTGCCCTCGCGGATGAGGTGGTGCTGCACCGCCGACACCGCCAGCAGCGAGGGGATGGGGGCGTCCTCGGCGTCGTGGCCGCGGTCCGAGAGGATGATGATGTTGTACCCCTCGTGGATGCACTCCGAGACCTTCCAGCGCAGGTCCTCCAGCGCCTTGCGCAGGCCGGCGCCGCCGGCCGCGGCCTTGAAGAGGGTCGGCAGGGTGATGGCCTTGAGCCCCTTGGCGGCCTGGCCGCCGTCGAGGGCGCGGATCTTCTCCAGCTCCTCGTTGCGGACCACCGGCGACGGCAGGGCCAGCTGGCGGGCGCAGTCCGGCCCGGGCTCCAGCAGGTTGCCCTCCGGCCCCACGGCGGTCTCCACCGCCATGATGAGCTCCTCGCGGATGGCGTCCACCGGCGGGTTGGTCACCTGGGCGAAGAGCTGCTTGAAGTAGCTGAAGAGGAGCTGCGGCTTCTCCGAGAGCACCGCCAGCGGCGTGTCGGTGCCCATCGAGCCGATGGGCTCGGTGCCCTCGGTGGCCATGGGGGTGATGAGGATCTTGACGTCCTCGGAGGTGTAGCCGAAGACCTCCTGGCGGCGCAGCACCGTCTCGTGGTCCGGCTCGATGACCCGGGGCGGCTTGGGGAGCTGGTCCAGCCGGACCATGTACTCCTCCAGCCACTCGGCGTAGGGCTTCTCGCGGGCGATGCGCTCCTTGAGCTCCTCGTCCGGGACGATGCGCTTCTGCGAGGTGTCCACCAGGAACATGCGGCCGGGCTGCAGCCGCCCCTTCCTCACGATCTGCTCCGGCGGGATGTCGAGCACGCCCACCTCGGACGCCATCACCACCAGGTCGTCCCTGGTGACGTAGTAGCGCGAGGGGCGCAGGCCGTTGCGGTCCAGGGTGGCGCCGATGCGCACGCCGTCGGTGAAGGCGATGGAGGCCGGGCCGTCCCAGGGCTCCATCAGGCAGGAGTGGAACTCGTAGAAGGCCTTGCGCTCCTCGCTCATCGCCTCGTCGCGGCTCCACGGCTCCGGCACCATCATCATCATGGCGTGGGGCAGCTCTCGGCCGGCCAGGGTGAGCAGCTCGAGGACGTTGTCGAACATGCCCGAGTCGGAGCCGTCGGTGTCCACCACCGTGAGGATCTTCTGCAGGTCCTCGCCGAAGAGGCCGGACCGCATCATCGACTGGCGGGCGTGCATCCAGTTGATGTTGCCGCGCAGCGTGTTGATCTCGCCGTTGTGCGAGATGTAGCGGTACGGGTGGGCGCGCGACCAGGAGGGGAAGGTGTTGGTCGAGAAGCGCGAGTGGACCATGCCGAGCGCCGAGACCACCGCCTGGTCCTGCAGGTCCGGGTAGAACTCGCGCAGCTGGGGCGCGTTGAGCATCCCCTTGTAGACCACCGTCTTGTGGCTGAGGCTGGGGACGTAGAAGTGGGTGCGGCCCGGGATGGCCGAGCGCGACACCTTCTTCTCCACCAGGCGGCGGATGACGTAGAGCTTGCGCTCGAAGGCGGCCAGGCCGGGGACGCCCTCGCCGCGCCCCACGAAGACCTGGCGGATGACCGGCTGCGAGGCGCGCGCCGACGGGCCCAGCCCGGCGTTGTCGGTCGGCACGTCGCGCCAGCCCAGCACGAACTGCCCCTCGGCGCGGATGGTCTCGTCGAAGATGCGCTCGCAGGCGGCCCGGCCCTCGGCCGAGGGCGGCAAGAAGACCATGCCCACGCCGTACTGGCCGGCGCCCGGCAGGGCGAAGCCCAGCTTGCCGCAGCGCTCGCGCAGGAAGCCGTGCGGCACCTGCAGCAGGATGCCGGCGCCGTCGCCGGTGTTCTTCTCGGCCCCCACCGCGCCGCGGTGCTCCAGGTTCATGAGCACGGTGAGCGCCTTCTCCACGATGTCGTGGGAGGCGCGGCCCTGGATGTCCACCACGAAGCCGAAGCCGCAGGCGTCCTTCTCGTTGTGCGGATCGTAGAGGCCCTGCTTCGACGGGTACCCGGTCTCGGTCATCGCTTCCAAGCCCTCTCGAGGAAATGCGCCCGGCACGCCCAGCGCCGTCCGCCGGTTCGCTCGCGTGACTGGCATGTCGGGGGAAAGCTCACGGCAGGTGGTAGGAACGTGGACCGCGGAGTGTGACCGATCCGGCGAAAGTGCGTCAAGGGGTCCTGGCACCAGCATTTTTTCATCTCCGGCGCCTGCCCGGACGGCGGGCAGGTGCCGCGGGTTCGGTCAGGGGCGGCGCGCCCGCAACCGCCGCGTCCGGCCCGGGTTGGAGGGGGCGTGGTCGACGACGACCGCCCTCACCACCACCCGGAGCCTCCCATGACCATCCGCCCTTCCCTGCTCACGGCCGCCGCGCTCGCGCTGGTCCTGTCCGCCTGCGGCCAGCGCGCCGACGACTTCGCCGACGCCACGCCCGACCTGGACGGCCTCTCCCTCGAGCTGGCCGGCGGCGAGGCCGAGGGGCTGGCCGCCGCGCCGGCCCCCACCGCCCGCACCGCCGCCCTGGCCGAGGCCGCCGCCCCCGCCGCGGCCGACGAGCTCGGCGACGCCCGCCAGGCGCTCCAGGCGCTCAACGCCGAGGTGCGCCGGGTGCTCGAGCAGGTGGCCGAGGTGGCCCGCCTCGACCCGGTCCAGGTCCCCGGCGACGTGAAGGTCTACGGGCCGGCCGTCCGCTGCGTGCAGCGCGACCTGGCCGGCGCCTGCACCGCCGAGGCCAGCCTGCGCCTCACCATCCGCCGCCACGTGGCCGACACCTGGTCCTGGACCCTGCAGGCGCGGCCCACCGCCTCCACCCTGCCCGAGGACTTCCAGCCCGTGCTGGCCGGCTGGCTGCACCGCAACGGCGACGCCCACCGCGGGCGCGGGCGCGCCGCCTTCAACCTCACCAACCTGCGGACCGCCGCGCCCGGCTACACCGGGCAGGGCTGGCTGCTGGCCGGGTTCGGGCACCTCGGGCAGGCCAAGTCGGTGGCCTACCGGCTGGTGGGCTTCACCCCGGACGCCTCGACGCAGCCGCCCGTCACCGCCGGCTTCGTCGGCCACCGCTCCGCCGCCGGCCTGACCCGCGTCCGCGTGGCGACCTTCGCCGACGCGCTGGCCGGCGACAACGCCGCCTTCCCGCGCGAGGTGGTGCTGGCGCATCTCGGCTGGCAGGCCGGCCTGGGCGGCCGCGGCTACCTGGTGGTGGCCAACTGGACCGACGCCGCCGGCAACGTGCACGGCGACCTGCCGGCCACCCCGGGCGGCGCGGCCCAGTACTGGCTGGGGCGCGGCTGCTGGGGCCCCGGCGGCGCGCTGCGGGTGAAGGAGTGGCGCCTGTGCACCCGCGGCCTGGGCGCGGCGGCCTGCCTGGCCACCGACCCGGCCGTGGTCGAGCCGGCCGGCGCCACCTGGGCCGGCAGCTGCACCGGCTTCACGGGCGAGGAGCCGCCGCCGGCCTCGGTCGGTCCGGGCGCCGAGCAGGGCACCCAGGGCGAGCCGGCCGGCCCCGGCGGCGAGCCGCCCGCGTGCGAGGCGCCGCCCGTCGACCCCTCCGACACGGACCCTCCCGCCGGCGCCTGAGCGGGCCGAGCATACCCACGGTGAACACCGGGCCGGTCGCCTCCAGGGGCGACCGGCCCGAACGTCTCGGGCCCGGAGAATGCGCCCGCCACGGTCGCCGTTCCTCTTCCGGTGCCGCGCGGGTTGTGCCATGTTCGGCGGCCTTCGGCGACGGGAGTCCGGGAGATGTAGGCGGGTGCAGCGTTTGCGCTGCGCCATACGGGGCAGCCGCTTCCTGCGCCGCGGCGTGGCGGAGCAGGGTCGGTCCAGGCAGTGAAATCAACGGTTTCCACCGGGAGCAGCGGGGCATATCCCTTGCTCGTGGGGCCGGCACGGAGGTGAACGTGAGCAACGTCGACTCATCCACCGGCGAGGCGCGGGCGGCCGGCACGGCCGCCGAGCGCGAGGCCCAGCTGACGGCCCTGCTGGTGGTCGGCGCCATGGTCCTGGGCGCCGTGCTGCAGATCTGGGTGCCGCCCGGACCGCTCACGCTGGTGGCCGCCACCGGCATCGCCAGCCTGGTGGTGCTGGGGCTCTCCTTCGTGGTGCCGGGCCGCCTCCGCTCCACCCTGGCCGGCTTCCGCTTCACCTCCACCTTGCTCATCGCCCTGGCCATCTTCGCGGTCATCGGCACGCTGGTGCTGCAGGGCAAGCCGCACGAGCTCTACCGGCAGCGCTACGGCGCCTTCGGGCCCATCATCATCCTGCTGCGCTTCGACGACATCTTCCACGGCCTGCCCTTCGCCGGGCTGACCGCCCTCTTCGGCGCGGCCATCCTGTCCTCGGCGTCGCTGCGGCTGCCGCTCTCCTGGAAGCGGGCCGGCTTCTTCATCGCCCACGTCGGCCTGCTGCTGTCGGGCGCCGGCGCGGCGGCCTCCTCGGTCCTCTCGGTGCGCGGCCGCATCGACCTGATGGCCGGCGGCGACGTGGCCACCTCGGTGCGCGTCACCCGGGGCGGCGTCCCCTCCGGCGAGGTGGCGCCGCTGGGCTTCGAGCTCAAGCTCGACCAGTTCGACCTGGTCAACTACGAGACCGAGTACCGCATCGGCTACTACGAGAAGGTGCGGGTGGTGCGGGACGGCGTGGCGCTGGAGGACTTCAAGCTCAAGACCAGCTTCGACCCGGACCTCGGGAAGCACCGCCTGCCGCGCGGCGACTCCTATCG
Source organism: Anaeromyxobacter sp. (assembly GCA_016718565.1). Lineage (NCBI taxonomy): Bacteria > Pseudomonadati > Myxococcota > Myxococcia > Myxococcales > Anaeromyxobacteraceae > Anaeromyxobacter > Anaeromyxobacter sp. The sequence goes on from JADKCZ010000003.1 coordinate 533,565, forward strand.
GCTCAAGGCGGTCTACCCCGACTTCGCCACCACCGCCACGGTGGCCCCCGTGGCCACCGGCGGCGTCCCGGCGCTGCAGGCCACCCTGGGCGGCCAGACGCGCTGGCTCCTGGCGGGCGAGTCGCTGGCCTCGCCCGACGGCCAGGTGGCGGTGGTGTTCGGCTGGGAGCGGCCCGCGCCGCCGCCCGGCGCGCTCACCGCCTTCCTGGTGTCGGGCGCCGAGCGCAAGGTCTGGATGTACACCGCCGACGGCGAGCTCAGCCTGCCGCTCTCCGAGGGGCAGGAGCTGGCCGGCGGGGTGGTGCGGCTCGGGCAGCTCCTGCCGAGCGCCGCCCGGAGCGAGGCCTTCTCCACCCGCTCGGCCGAGTGGAAGAACCCGGTGGCGGTGCTCGAGACCAACGTGGGCGGCCACCTCCAGGAGCACCTGGTGCGGGCGCTGCAGCCGCGCGGGGTCTTCCTGGGCGGCCAGGACGCGGCGCTGGTCTTCGAGAAGCGGGACAAGGAGGTCAAGGCCTTCCTCTCCCACGTCACCGCCACCCAGGGCACCACCATGGAGCGGGCCGTCATCTCGGTGAACGACCCGTACACCTTCGGCGGGTGGACGCTCTACCAGGTCAACTTCAACCCCGACGAGCCCAACTACTCCGGGCTCGAGGCGGTCTACGATCCGGGCGTGTCCTGGGTGTTCCTGGGCTTCACGCTCATCTGCGTCGGCGTGGCCTACCTGTTCTACGTCGAGCCCAAGCTCCGCGGCGGCGGCATCGTCAGGCCGGGCGCCCCCGGCGCCGGCGCGGCATCCTAGCGAGGAGGACCCACCACATGCTCCAGTACGTCCTGGTCGAGCACCCCTTCTTCGCCTTCACCAGCCTGCTCTACGCCGCCGCCATGGCGGCCTACGCGGCGGCCTGGAAGTCGGCCCGCGCCCGCGTCGGGCAGGCCGGCACGGCGCTCATGATCGCCGCCCTGGCCCTCAACGCCGCCCTCATCCTGGGGCGCTACCTGGAGGCGGGCCGGGCGCCGTTCAAGTCGCTCTTCGAGTCGCTGGTCTTCTTCGCCTTCACCTGCGGCGTGGTCTACGTGGTGATGGAGCGGCTCTACCGCACCAAGGTCTTCGGGGCCATCGCGGCGCTGATGAGCCTGGGCTGCATGGTCTACGCCCTGGCCAAGTGGGACGCCGAGATCGTCAAGCTGCCCCCGGCGCTCCAGTCCGCCTGGTTCGTGCCGCACGTGGTGGTTTACTTCATCGGCTACGGCGCGGTGGCCTTCGCCACCGGCGTGGCCATCATCCAGCTGCTGGCCTCGCGCGTCCCCTTCGTGGAGCGCATGGTCTCCATGAAGGCCGGCTCGGTCCTCTCCGGGGCGCCGCTCGACCTCGACAAGATCACCTACGACGCGGTCCGCTTCGGCTTCATCCTGCTCACCCTGGGCCTGCTGGTGGGCTCGGTGTGGGCCAAGAGCGCCTGGGGCGACTTCTGGGTGTGGGACCCGAAGGAGAACTGGTCGCTGGTGACCTGGCTGGTCTACGGGGCCTACCTGCACCTGCGCAAGGTGCGCGGCTGGCGCGGCGACAAGGCGGCCTGGCTGGCCATCATCGGGTTCGCGGTGGTCATGTTCACCTACCTGGGCATGGGGCTCCTGCCCACGGCCGAGGAGAGCGCGCACGTGTACACGCAGTAGGCCGGACCCGGTTCTCGGCGCTGGTCGCGGCGGCCGTCCTCCTCCCGGGGGGCGGCCGCTGGCGTTTCGGGGGGTCGGGGTCGGATGGTCTGCCCTCCCTCTCCCCCACACCGTGGGGAGAGGGCCGGGGTGAGGGGGCCGCCCGGGGTCGGGGTCGGGGTCGGGGTCGGGGTCGGGGTCGGGGTCGGGGTCGGGGTCGGGGTCGCGGTCGGGGTCGGGGTCGCGGTCGCGGTCGCGGTCGCGGTCGGGGTCGCGGTCGGGGTCGCGGTCGCGGTCGGGGTCGGGGTCGGGGTCGGGGTCGGGGTCGGGGTCGGGGTCGGGGTCGGGGTCGGGGTCGGGGTCGGGGTCGCGGTCGGGGTCGGGGTCGGGGTCGGGGTCGGGGTCGGGGTCGGGGTCGGGGTCGGGGTCGGGGTCGGGGTCGGGGTCGGGGTCGGGGTCGGGGTCGCGGTCGGGGTCGCGGTCGGGGTCGGGGTCGGGGTCGAGCTGGTTGCTCACCCTCTCCCCCAGCTTGCTGGGGGAGAGGGCCGGGGTGAGGGGGCCGCCTCGGGTCCGGGCGCCCACTCGTCGCTGCTGCTCGCACTGGCACGCTCGCGCCGGGCTGCGCCCGTCACTGCGCGTGCGGCGAACTCCTGGGGCGCGCCGGGTGGGCTCGGGCTCATGGGTGCCGTCGTTCATGTCGCGCTCCTGCTCGGGGTGAAAGGAGCGCGACATGAACGACCACCACTCGCTCTTCGCTGATCACACGGCAACGGTTCCCAGGGGGTTCACCTCTTCTCCGGCCTCGGGTCCCGCGGGTTCCTCCTCCACTGCCTCGGTTCCCAGGAGTTCCTCCTCTCCATCCTCGGTTCCCAGGAGTTCCTCCTCTCCATCCTCGGGTCCCGGGGGTCCCTCCTCCTCTCCGCTCGGCGCGGGCGAGGTCTCCCTCCCCCACCACCGACTCATCGCCTACGGCGTGGCGCTGGAGCTGCTTGCGGCGGTCCGTGCGGCCCAGGTGCGCGACCCCAAGCTGCGCGACGAGGCGCTGCGCTCGGCCAAGTCGGCGTGCCTCAACTCGGCCGAGGGCGCAGGCCGGGTCTCGCGCCCGGACAAGGCCCGCTCCTTCGCCATCGCTCGCGCCGAGGCTGGCGAGGCCGCGGCGGCGGTTGAGATCGCGGCCTCCTGCGGGGACGCCTCCCCGGCCGCGGCGGCCCGGGTGAACCAGGTGGCCCACCGGCTGGTTGCCCTGCTCACCGGGCTCATCCGGTAGCCCGTCGGTGGCGGACGGCGGGAGCCGAGGGCAGCCGCCTCGGGTCCCCCGGCCTCCTCTCACCGCAGCAGCCCGCGCAGCAGCGCCCGCGCCCGGGCGGCCAGGGCGATGCCCTGCCGGGCCACCTCCTCGTCGAGCGCCCCGATGGCCGCCGCCAGGTCCAGCGCCCCGGCCACCTCGTGCACCGAGCCGTCCGCCTGCCGGAAGGAGCGCCGGCGCACCCCCGGCCGGTCGTCGGGCAGCCCCTCGCACAGGTTCAGGAACGCCGACTTGGCCGCCCGCGTCGCCTGGTCGCGCAGCTCCGCGTCCGCGATGCCCGCCGTGCAGACCACCCGCGCCAGCTCCCGCGCCACCCGGTACGCGTCGAGCCGCTGGAAGGGGATGACTGGAGCTGAACCTGGAGCAGCTGGAGCAGCCACCGGAGCAGCGAGATCAGCCACCGGAGCAGCGAGATCAGCCTCGGGAGCGTGAGAGAGCGTCTGGAGCGGAGCGTCGAAGTGTGTGTGCATTGCAGCCTCCTCACCCGCAGGGGGAGGCTGCAATGCAGGCGCGTCCCGCTCCAGCCGCTCGACCACCGTCGAGGTCGTCGCGGTGCCCCTCACCCCGGCCCTCTCCCCAGAGGGGAGAGGGAGAGCGCAACTTCGAGGTCGGGGTCGGGGTCGGGGTCGGGGTCGAGGTCGAGGTCGAGGTCGGGGTCGAGGTCGGGGTCGAGGTCGAGGTCGGGGTCGGGGTCGGGGTCGGGGTCGAGGTCGAGGTCGAGGTCGAGGTCGTCGCGCTGCCCCCTCACCCGGCCCTCTCCCCGGAGGGGAGAGGGAGTGCGCAACCTCGAGGTCGAGGTCGGTGCCGCACCCGCGGCCCCCCTCCCTCACCCGAACGCAACCTCTGGGGGCGGGCGGCGGCGGCCCGTCTGGCCCGCCTTGTACTCCTTCAGGCGGTACTGGATCTTGCGGACCGACACGCCGAGGATCTCGGCGGCCCGGGCGGTCGAGCCGCCCACCTGCTCCAGCGTCCGCAGGATGGCCTCCCGCTCGATCTCGAACAGGGTGGCCCCCGGGATGAGCCCGCTGCCGCCCAGCTCCTCGGCCTGCACACCGTGCAGCACCCCCGGCAGGTCGGCCACGCCCAGCTCGGCGCCGCTGCAGCGCCGCGCCGCCTCGCGCACCACCATCTCCAGCTCCCGCAGGTTTCCCGGCCAGCCGTAGGCGAAGAGCGCCGAGAGGACCCCTGGCGTGACGCCGCGGATGGCCCGGGCGGCGGGGTGCCCGCGGTGGTCCAGGAAGTGCGAGACCAGCGCCGGGATGTCGGCCTTGCGCTCGCGCAGCGGGGGCAGGGCCACCGCCACCACGTTGAGGCGGTAGTAGAGGTCGTCGCGGAAGTGGCCGGCGTGGACCGCCTCGGCGAGGTCGTGCCGCGACCCGGCCACCACCCGCACGTCCACCGGGATGGCCTGGCGCCCGCCCAGCCGCTCCAGGATCCCCTCCTGCAGCACCCGGAGCAGCTTGACCTGCACCGCCCCCGGCAGCCGCTCCACCTCGTCGAGGTAGAGCGTCCCGCCGTTGGCCCGCTCGAAGGCGCCGACGTGGCGGTGGTCGGCCTCGTCGAAGGCCCCCTGCTCGTGGCCGAAGAGGACGCTGTCGAGGAGCGTCTCGCCCAGGGCGGCGCAGCTCACCCGGAGGAAGGGCCGCTCTCGCCGCGGCGAGAGCTCGTGCAGCACCTGGGCCAGGTGCTCCTTGCCGCTGCCCACCTCGCCGTGGATCAGCACCGGGGCCTTGGTGGGGGCGACGCGCCGCACCACCTCGTGCACCGAGATGAGCTCCGGCGAGGAGCCCACCAGGGTCAGGCGCCCGCGGATCCGCTCCCGCAGGCGCCCGCCCTCGAGCCGGAGGCGCCGGGTGTCGGCGGCCTTCTGCAGCACCACGGCGGCGTGGGCGGGCTCGAGGGGCCGCACCAGGAAGGCGTCGGCGCCGGCCCGCAGCGCCGCCACCGCCGCGTCGAGCCGCTCCGGCGTGGTCACCACCACCACCGCCGCGTCGCAGCCGAGCGCGTGCAGGCGGGTGGCGAGCAGTGGGCCCTCGCAGTCCGGCAGCGCGGTGTCGGCCAGGATCACCGCGGGCAGCACGCTCGGCACCAAGGCCATGGCCCCGTCGCAGGAGCTGGCCTCCACGGCGTCGAAGCCCAGGTCGCCGAGCGCCACGCGCAGCGCGGCCCCAGCCGACGGGTCGGTCTCGATCACCAGGATTCGTTCGCGGTTCATGCCCCGGGACGGGTCTTAGCAAGGGCCATACCCGCGCGATCCCGCGCGAATCGGCTCGCCCCCCATGCACGGTTTGCGCGCCGCGCCACCCCGGCGCAGCCGTTTCCCGGGCGGGCCCCACCCCTGTCCAGGGGTTGGCCGCCCTGCCACAGGGCGTCTCAGTGAGCCCTGGCGGGTCCCTCGTTCAGGATGGCGTCGCGGATCTGCGCCGGCGACGTCTCGGAGTCCGGCGGGTTGGCCAGCGGGAAGCGGGTCGAGTTGTCGAGCAGGGTCAGGCCCACCAGCAGGGCCACGAACACCAGCGAGGTCACCAGCACCAGCCGGTTGGGGCCGCGCTGGTCGTACAGGTGCATGAAGAAGAGGGCCACCAGCGCCCCCTTCACCGAGGCGATGCCGAGGGCCACCGCCACCCCGGCCCCACCCGGGATGTGGAAGCTGGAGAGACCCCAGGTGACGCCGGTCAGGATCATGAGCCCCGTCCAGACCAGCAGGTAGCGCCGCACGTGGGAGTGGGCGGACTGGCCGGGCGCGGCGTGGTGCGCGGACATCGAGGGCTCCAGGCGTCAGATGAGGTAGATGAGCGGGAACACGAAGATCCAGATCAGGTCGACGAGGTGCCAGTACAGGCCGGCCAGCTCCACCGGCGTGTGGTACTCGGCCGAGTAGGCGCCCCGCCAGGACTTGGCCCCGATGACCCCCAGCACGGTCATGCCGATGACCACGTGCACGGCGTGCAGGCCGGTGATGAGGAAGTAGAGGGCGAAGAACATCGCGCCGCCGGAGCCCTGGACGTGGCCGGTGTAGAAGCGGCCCGGCAGCTCGCCGTGCAGGAAGTGGTGCCGGTACTCCAGGGCCTTCAGGGCCATGAAGACCAGGCCCATGGCGATGGAGAGCGCGAACAGGGCGGCGGTCTTGCGGCCCTTGCCCTGGGCCGCGGCGTCCAGGCCCAGCGCCACCGTGAGCGAGCTGGTCACCAGCACGAAGGTGTTGACGCCGCCCATCCAGGTCTCGAGCCCGCGCGAGGCCTCGGCGAAGGCGCCGGCGTACAGGTAGCGGTAGACCCCGTAGGCGGCGAAGAGCGCCGTGAAGAGCAGGATCTCGGTGGCCAGGAAGAGCCACATGCCGAGCCGCTCGGCCTGCGACTGCTTGTCCAGGCTCTCGAAGTGGTGCGCCAGCGCGGCGTGGCTAGCCATGGCTGGCCTCCGGCGCGGCCGCGGGCGCCCCGCCCGGCAGGTCGTGGTACTCGTGCGGCCCGCGCTCGAAGGCCGGCAGCACGTCGAAGTTCTCCAGCGGCGGGGGCGAGGGGGTCTGCCACTCGTAGCCGCGCGAGCCCCAGGGATCGGCCCCGGCCACCGCGCCGTGCCTGAGGGCCACCAGGATGTAGACCAGCACGATGGTGAAGCCGATGGCCAGCACCGAGGCCCCGGCGGTGGAGGCCACGTTGAGCGCCCAGTAGCGCTCCGGATAGTTGAAGTAGCGGCGCGGCATCCCCTCGTTGCCGAGGAGGAACTGCGGCAGGAAGGTGAAGACGAAGCCGAGGATGACGAAGACCGCCGCCACCAGCCCCCAGCGCTCGTTGTACATGCGGCCGGTGAGCTTCGGCCACCAGTAGTGGAGGGCCGCCAGGAACGCCATCATGGTGGAGCCCACCATGATGAAGTGGAAGTGGGCCACCACGAAGTAGGTGTCCTGCCAGTGGATGTCGAGCGAGACGGTGCCCAGCGCCACCCCGGTCATGCCG